>CANMLD010000025.1 GCA_947498315.1 Pseudomonadota bacterium
GGCCCTGCTGCTCATGGAATCTGTATCGGTTCGACGTTCTTGCTTCCCAGTTGCCCAGGTTGCTTGAATCGACTCACCGGAATTTTCTTTGGTTTCCGCACGAACTCTTGTTTCGTATACCTGCTATTCCGTTTTCAGAGAGCGATGAATTCGTGAGCCACCCTTTGGAGGATGAGCTCATCGAACCCGAGAGGACTCGGTAGCCGTAACGGCTGCGTTGACTCTCGGCACCGGTAGAGCGCTCTGTGAGGAGCTTTCTCTCGGTGGGGAGCGGGACTCTACCGGAACCCGCTTCGTCGTCAAGTGCCTTTTTCGGCTTTTTCCCCCGACCGGTGCTTTCTCGCTCCGGGGTGCGGCGTACCTCGTGAAAGGCTCGCTGCGGGGTCTCGCGTCCGGTGTCCCGTCGGCGAGGTGGCGGGTTGTACGGTCCCTCGTCGGGCCTTGCAAGCCCTTTCTTTGAGAAAAGGTCGGCCCCCTTTCGCGAGCGCGTCACAAGGCCGAGATCACGCGCAAACCCGCAGTACCCCATGGAGCACGTCGAGGCGCTCTGGCTGCATCGTCACGATCTCGCCGTCGACCATGAGGTCGATGGCGCTGTCGATGTCGAACACGATGCGAGTGGCCTCCGAGGTGTAGACGGAGGGGCTCTCGACGTGCTTGCCGTCGAAGATCTTGGGGAAGGTGCGAAGGAGGCCGATGCGGCCCATCTTGCCGACCTCGACGATGGCAACTTTTCCGTCGGAGACCGACGCATGGGGTGCCATCAGCATCTTCCCGCCCGTATAGCGGGAGTTGTTGAGGCTTACGAAGAGACGTGGTTCGCGTTCCATGACGCCCCCTTCGACCGACATCGGGAAGGACTTGGGCTTCAACATGGCCGTGCGAGTGATCACGGCCATGACGTAGCCAACTTCTCCGAGCGCCTTGAAGCGGCGGTTCGTGAGCGCGCCGACGTCCGCCGTGAAGCCGTACGACAGGATGTTGATGTAGTAGATGGTCCCTTCGCGGCACGTAAGCTTGACGACGTCGCAGTCGCGCCGTGTTCCTTCGGCGAGAGCCTTCATCGAGTAGGCGGCACCTTCGGTCGTGAAGTCGCGCAGAAACGAGTTGCCAGTGCCGAGGGGCAAAAAGCCGAGGGTGGGCCGCTCGGCCTCGGGCGCTGTCGCAGCAGCCGGGAAGACCCCATTGACGATCTCGTAGCTGGTGCCGTCGCCGCCGACAGCGATGAAGTGACGACGCCCCTCGGCCCACGCCTGCCGGGCGATCTCCGTGCCCTCCCCTGCCCTCGATGTCAGGGCGACATCGACGTTGAGGCCAGCAGCCTTCAACTGCGCCAGCGCCTCTGGGAAACGTTTGCCGCAGCGTCCGCCGCCCGCAGCGGGGTTGACGATGGCCAAGAAGCTCTCGTTTATGCTCATTGGGGGAGCTCCTTCCAAATCGCCACCTTCTCATGGGCGGCGAGCTCGGCCTTCAGCGGGTCGCGCTTGACCTTCATCGAGGCCGTACGCGGGAACTCCCGAGACCAGGCGATGATCCCGGCGACCCGCTTGTAATCAGTCAGGCGTCGATTTCGCGCTCGGAGCTCGGCGATGACGGCATCGGTGAGCCCGAGCCCGACAGTCGACGACGCATCGTCGACTCTCCCACCGTCCTTCGGCCTCACCACGAGCACAAGGGACTCGCCCGTCATCTTCCCGGTCGGCCAGATGTAGCTCGATGCGTACGCGCAAATCTCTTCGACGTTCTTCACGCCGTCGAAGGCGGCTTCGATGTCCTCGGGGTAGACGTTCTTGCCGCCCTCCGTGACGATCATGTTCTTCGAGCGCCCGCACAGCTTGAGGTGGCCGCTCGCATCGAGCGTCCCAAGGTCGCCGGTCTTGAGCCACCCGTCTTGGATGGCATCGGCCGTGAGCTCGGGCTCGTGAAGGTAGCCGGCCATGACCGTGGGGCCACGCACCCACACCTCTCCCACACCTTCCGGGTTGGAGTTGCGAAGTTGTACCTCAGTGCCGCGGACGGGCTTGCCGACCGTATCACCGCGGAAGGGTTTGAGATCATTGACGGTGAGCACCGTGCCCGCCTCGGTTAAGCCATAACCGATGACCACGGGGAGTCCGAGCCTATAGAAGAACTCGGCTGCGTCTCGGTCGACAAAGGCGCCGCCGCAGAACATCAGCTTCAGATGCCCGCCGAAGCCATCATGGATGGGCTTCAAGAGCCTGCGAGAGAGCTCATGGCGAGGCTCCCGCTTCGTCGCGAGCTCGTTGACTCGCGTGAGGCCATCCACCATCGACCGTTGCCATGAAGGCAGCTCGTCGAGCTTCTCTTGAATGCGCTCCTTCAGCGCCTTCAAGATGAGTGGCACGAGGGCCATGTGCGTGATCTCGTAGCGCTTCATCGTGTCGACGATGTACTGCGGCCGCAGAGTGCGCTGGTGGACCACGTTGGCGCCCATGATGAATGGGACGATGAACCCGCACATGAAGTCGATGGCGTGGTTGGTAGGCAGGATCGAGAAGTATCTCTCTCCCTCCTCCATCGGGTACATCGACGCGAGGACTTCGGCCTGCGCCAGGTAGTTGCCGTGCGTGAGCTGGCAGCCCTTGGGCGTACCGCCGGTGCCGGAGCTGTAGACGATACTGGCGATGTCGCTCCGTCGCCGGGCGACGCTCGCAAAGGCCCGCTGGGCCGTCTGCTCCCAGCGTTCGACCGCGATCCCGGCGGGCCCGCTCAAGCTCTCGCCCTCGGGGGCCTCCGTCACGAGGACGCGCAAGTTATTAAAATCACTCAGATCCAGCTTGCGCCACGTGCTGTATTCCGTCACGAGAACGGCCGGGCGGCAATGCCGAAGCAGCGCGACCTGCTCTGGCGCCGTGAGCTTGTAGTCGAGCGGAACGATGGTCGCCCCTGCCCAGAAGGCGCCCGTGGCTGTTACGAGCCACTTCGCTTGGTTCGACATCAGGATTGCGACCCGGAAGGGCGCCTCTTCCTGCTCCCGCGCGGCCGGGAAGCCCACTGGCGCAGACGCGCAAAGCAGCGCCGTGACCCGTTGAGCGTCGGCGCGAAGGTCGCGGTAGGAGATGCGCTCCTTCTCCCGATTGCGATCGATCTCGATGAGCGCCGTAGCGCTCTTATACATGATGGTCGCGTCGTCGAGGGCCTCTCCGACGCTCGAGATGCGGGAGAGATCGATCATCGGCGGGTATCGATGACGGCGGCGAGGGCGGCGAAGGTGACGACACCCTGCAGTTCGTAGTCCGGGATCTCGACGTCGAACTTGTCCTCGACGTCCGACAAGAGGTCGAGCGCCTTGAGACTGTCGATACCAAGCTTCGCGAAGAAGTCGTCTTCAGCGCGAAGCGTGGCGGCGTCGACCTTGAAGCGCTTGGCGGCGAGCTGCATCAGCGTGTTTACGGTTTCCACGGGGTCTACTCCTCGGTGGCTTGGGTCGGGACCTTGAGTCAGCTCGGCAAGTAGGGTCGTACGTCCGTGCTCTCGACGAAACGGCGCAGCCCTTCGGTGACGGCGTCATTATGAAACAGGCGCAAGAAGATCGCCTTCTCGGCCGCGAGCTCTTCGATTGGGAGCGGCTTCATGAAGGCTTTGCACGACACACGCGCGTCCCGATCGTACTTCGACTGTTGAGCCGTGAGGGCCTTGGCAGCACGCACGCCCTCCCCTTCCGGGACGACCTGGCTCACTAGCCCTACCTCTTGCGCCTTGTTGGCGTTGAAGGTGCGACCCGTGATGAGCAGATCGCGAACCACGGCGTTTCCGACGTCTCGACGTAGCCGGGGGATCCCGCCGAAGCCGGGGATGATACCGAGGCGCAGCTCGGGGAACGCGAAGCGGGCGTTCTTCTCGGCGATGAGGATGTCGCAGGTGAGCGCGAGCTCGAAGCCACCGCCGAAGCACACGCGGTGAACGACGCCCACCGTCGTCAAAGGCAGCATGTCGATGCGATCCATGACGGCATGGATTCGGTCGAGCCACGCCGCGAGACGCTCATGGTGGGTCGCGTCTTTACCTGCGGCGATGGCCGTATAGAGCTCGCGCAGGTTGGCACCCGCACAGAAGCCAGCCTCGAGGCCGCTTCGGATGATGAGGCTATGGCCAACGGACGTATCGATTCGGTCGAGGGCCCCTTCGAGCGCGTCAAGCATCGTCGTGCCAATCTCGTTGCACGGCGGCGCATGAAGCAGGAGCTCGTAGCTGCCGCCTTCGAGGGAGAGCGTGAGCGACGACGTCTGAAAGACCGGCGCTGCGAACGGTTCAGCCTGCATACAGCGCCTCGATGTCCGCTCTGAAGTGCAACTCGATGGCCCGCCGCTTGAGCTTGGCGTTGGCGGTCAACAGGCCGGCCTCGGGGGTGAGTGTCTCTTTGAAGAGTTTGAACTTCTTGAGCTTTTTGTAGTGAGGTAGCGAAGCGTTGACCGCGTCGATGGCAGCACGGACCTCGGGCTCGGTCACGGGTCCGGTGACTAGCACCGTCAGGTAGGCGCGACCATGGCCGATGACGACAGCGTGTTCGATGGTCGGCAGTTCATCTCGCAGCTTCTCTTCGATCGGCTCGGGCGCGATCCAGTGGCCAGACTCGGGCTTCATGAGGTTCTTCACGCGGCCAACCACGCGGAGGTTGCCCTTGGGATCGATCTCCGCTTGGTCACCTGAGTAGAACCAGCCGCCCTTGATGACCTCGGCGGTCGCGTCGGGCTTGCCCCAGTAACCTTTGAAGATGTGGGGCCCGCGCGTGAGCAGCTCGTCGCCGTCACCGAGCTTCATCTCGACGCCGGCGATGGCATGGCCGACCTTTCCGGCGTCGATGCCACCGGGGATGTCCATGGTCACGATGGCCGTCGTCTCCGTTAGGCCGTAGACCTGAAAGACGGGGATACCGATGAGCTCGAACCAGTGCTGCGTCTCAGGCGACAGGGGGGCTGAGCCGCAGACCAAGAAGTCGAGGCGAGAGCCGATCGTCTCCTTGATCTTCGGGAACACGAACTTCTGGGCAGCTGCCAGCGCGATCTTGTCGAGGGCACCGCCTTTGCCCGCCCGGATCGAAGCGTCGGCGGCGAGGCCCTTCTCGTAGAGGGTACGGCCAATGCCGCCGCGCTCTGCCAGCACTTTACCGACGCCTGCCCGAATACGTTCGAGGACAGCCGGCACGTTCAGGTAGTAGCTCGGGTTGGCAGCCTTGATCTCGTCGACGAGGCGCGTCAGATCGGTGGAGATGAGCAGTCCGTTGCCCCGCCGAAGCTGTGTCCACAGCATGATGCGCGAGCCCGCGAAGCAGAAAGGCAGAAAGTGAAAGACGAAGTCCCGTTCCGGTCCCTTGACGATGCGGCCGAGGGCGGTCTCGGTCGTCGGGAGCATGAAGTCCACGTTGGCGTACGAGAGCTCGACGCCCTTCGGCACGCCGGTCGAACCGGAGGTGTAGATGATGGTGACGGTCGCGTCGGGCAGCAGATGTACCGGCGCTGAGGCCGACTTCTCGTGCGAGAAGACCGCGTCATAGAGTGCGTGTTTGCACGCACGCGCAGCGTCGCCATACCAAGCGGCCTGAAGCGCTGAGAGAAGCGCAGCGTCTGCGACTGCCACGGCCGCCGGGGTGCAGTCGTCCGCCATGACCGCGAGCTCACTGGCAGCTTGCCGTGAGTAGAGCGGCACGACGATGGCCCCTTCTGCAATGATGGCGAGGTCGAGCGCGACCCACTTCGCGCTGTTCGGTCCAAGCAACGCGACGCGATCGCCCGACCGTATCCCGATGTGAGTGAGCCAGGATCGTGCTCGCGCGACTAGCTCGGCGAGCTCGCCGTTCGTCACCGGTCGCTGCTCGAGCGCAGAACCCGGGCCGCCTGTGGGGACGATCTCGGTGAGCGACGCCTTGTGCGGCGCACGGGCCAGGTTTTCGAGGATGGTGCTGACGAACGAGCTCACGCGGCGCCTCCGGAGTGGGCCCCGCTCATGATCGCCTCAACCGCTGGCGGCAGCGACGGCAAGTGGGCCCAGGGGGTGCGCGGCAGCTCCTTTCGTGGGAACTCCGGGTAGACGCGACAGACCTCGTCCATGAAGTCGATGCCCATGTGGCCCATGAGCTCGAGCTGACGCGGCACGGAGCGCTTGATTCCCTCGAGGACCCAATCACGATCGTCATCGAGGCGACGCATCATCGTTAGGACCTTGGCATCGAGCTGATCTTCATCGACTTCGAGGAAGAGCTCGGGTTGGCCGCGGTCGTTCATGAGGTTGCGGATGCGCTCGTCCATCGTGACACCGCCTGACGACACGAGCCCGGGCATCGACGTCACGACAGCGTGGAAGCGCGAGCTGACCATGGTCGAGCAGTTTCGGAGCACACTGACCATCTCGTACATGCGGTGTTCGTCCGAGATGAAGAGCGCCGCGCCCTTCGGGAGCAGCTTGACGACGTCTTCGCACGCGCCACGGTCGAGCTTCTCCATGCCGACCATGATGGGGAAGAAGTCGCGCTCCTGACAGAACGCATGAGTCGCCTGAGCGAGCGCCGCGATGTAGGTCTCGTACTTCTTGTCGTTCTCGGCGGTCTTCGTGTGGAAGTAGATGCTCTTGTAATGCTCCTTCTTGTACTCGCCGAGGAAGGTGCGCGCGATGGCCTTGCCAACATCCGGCGTCACGGGCCACCAGAAGGGGTTTATGGGGCACACCGCCATGACCTTCTTCTTCCCATCCCAGCCGGCCTTCCGGAGCAGGTCGGCGCCGACCTCGAGCGGGGCGGGCTCGAAGGTCCAGGCCGAGTCCGCGCCAGCGGTCGTGCGGATACCGAGCTCGCCGAGCACTTGGCGCGAGGGCTCGTTGCGGCAGATGACCAGCGAGTGCTTGTTGTACTTTCGAACGAAATCCCGAAGATTCTCAGTCATGTAGCCGGCTTCGGCCCCGTAGCCGACCGAGATCTTGTTCTCGGCGGCTGCCATGCCGACGGCACCCGCCATCATGCAGGTGAGCGCGCTCGCGAACTTCGACTTGTACATACTGCCTTCACAGGCCACGACGCCGTGGTGCTGTGGACATTCGTCGAAGAGAAACTTCGGGAACACCTGCGGGAGCGTGATCTGGCGAACCGTGCGGAAGTAACCCTTCGAGAGCTCCCGGTCGGTGGTCACGATCGACATCTCGAGGTTGTCGTCGCCGATGACGTGCCTGAACTGCCGAATCATCTCCTCGACGCGGACGTCGGCGCCGGTGTTGCGTGTCCCGACATAGCCTGCGAGGAGGAGCTTCAGGGCCTTACCGGGCTTCCAGCGCTCCTTGTCGAGACCGAGGGCGTAACGCATGGAACAGGCTTCGATGAAGCCGGCCATCGTCTGCTGAAGAAGGACGTCCGGGTCGACGGACTTTTGCAGCGACTTCCAGATGGGGTTCTCGGCGAAAGTGCTCATGTCAGGCCGCGCTCTTCATGGGGCTCG
Source organism: Pseudomonadota bacterium (assembly GCA_947498315.1). Classification (GTDB taxonomy): domain Bacteria; phylum Myxococcota_A; class UBA9042; genus SXOO01. The sequence continues at coordinate 7,443 of CANMLD010000025.1, forward strand.
GGTCGTCCTTGGGGAAGGGCTTGTAAGGATAGGTGAACTTGCCCTTGGCAGCGAACTCGAGGAGGGGGTAGGCGTATTGATCGAAGGGGGCAGGCGGCTCTCCGAGCTCCTCGACGATGTGTCGGTTCGAGAAGACCGTGTCGAACACGAGATAGGGCATGAAGACCTTCATGAGCGACGCGGCACCCGAAACGCCCCAATTACGCGGGGTGTCAGCGAGGGCGTCCACCGTCTTGGCGAAGGTCTTCTCGAGCTGCGGGATGAACACCGGCTTGCGGCCCAGGTTCTTCGACAGCGCCTCTACGACCTGCTTGTAGGTCAGTGATCCTTCACCCGACGACAGGTTGTAGGAGTCGTACTTTGGCTTGTCCATCATGTGGACGTGCGTCACGGCGCGGCCCACATAGTCGGCGGGCACGATGTCCATGCGCCAATCTGGCCGGAAGGGTAGCACCGGGAGCTGCGCCAAGAACACGAAGGCGCGGACCATGTCGAACTGTGTCGTCTCCGGGAAGCGCGAGTCACCGAGCACGATGGATGGCCTGAAGATGCGGATGTCGACGTCGGGGAGCAGCTCGTGGACCATATGCTCGCAAAACTTCTTCGTGCGCGCATAGGGATCGTAATCCGACTTGTCCCAGTCGATGATGTTCTCCTCGGTGACGACCTCGCTCTGGCGTTCGCCGCAGACGGCGACCGTGGAGATGTCCGAGAAGCGGCGCAGGCCGTGGTGGTCTTGAGCAGCGCGCGCGACCTTGATGATCTCGAGCGTCCCGCGCAGGTTCACGTTGAAGCACGCCTTGCTCGACTTGCGGTTGAGCGAGGCGGCGCAGTGGATGACCGAGTCCATCCCCTTGATGAGGCGGTCCCGAGCCCCGGTATCGAGCCCGAGGTTTGGCGTCGTGAGGTCACCGAGGAAGAACTCGACCCGGGTGTTCACGAAGTCCGTGAAGGTCTTGAAGTCCATGTGCATTTGGAGGGACTTCCAGATCCGCTCACGCGCCTCCCCGTCGTTTTTGGCGCGAACGAGCAACTGAAGGCGCTCGTTCGGGTGCTCCCGGAGCAGGTTGTTCGCGAGATACGAGCCGATGTAGCCCGTGGCGCCGGTGAGGAACACCGCCATGATGATGACTCCGAGATGAGGGAGGGTGGGAACGGGACAGGCACCGGCGTGCCGGCGCCAGCGATCAGCGGGCGACCGCGAGCCGAATCGGGCTCTCGCCCGTGGCCTTTACCGGGGCTGGCGTGGACGAGGTGACCACGTGCAGCTTGCCGGTGAGCATCTTGAAGGGAACGGCTGGCGTATACTTCTCGATGTCTTTGCCCTCGAACTGCGGGAAGGACCACTTGCGGAGACCGGGGACCTGAATGTCCTTCCAGTAGTTGCGCCAGTGGATCTGCGACACGTCGAATGCGAGGTCGGGCTCGACGACGTGATGGCGTACGAGATTTCGACCTGTGAAGATCCAATGGTTGTCGTGGATGAACGGCTGGAACAGATCGCACATCCGCTGGATGCCGCGAAGCTGCTTGTCGGCGTCGATCACCGTCTTTTGGGCGTTCTCGGCGGCCTTCTTGGCTGGCTTTGGCAAGACGTCCGCGGCGCGTCCGAAGAGCTTGCCCACGCTCTGAGCGGTCTTGCGGATGTTGCCCATCGAGAAGACGTAGTCCGGCTTCACGGTCTTGCCGTCCCAACGGGACAGCAGGGCACGCTCGATGAGGCTCTCTCCGTTCTCACGGTAGTGCTGCCGGTGCGAGAGCACGGTTAGCTCGACGGCGCGGTCGACTGTGAACAGGTGCAGATCGGACGTGCCGCACTGATAGACCTGGGGCTGAACGCCGAGCATCGTCTCGGCCGCCGCGACGATGATGCCTTTGCAGACGAGGTCGACCGGGATAGCGTCGAAGGGGTTCTTCGCGCGAGCCGGGACGCCGCGGAACCATGTCCCGAGCAGATAGACGAGCGGTCCTGCGGTGTTGAAGCCCTCGTTCCACCCTGGGAAGGGGAACTCGAGGGCGCTCTCGACGATGGCCGGGCGGAGGATCGAGAAGCGAACTCCGGTCTCCTTGGCGCGACGCGCCATGAGCTGCTCGGAGAGCGACTTGGACCAGGTGTAGGTGTTCGGCCAGCCGAGCTCGGCCGCACGGGACGAGCCGAGCTTCTCCATCGCCTTTCGGACGACGCGCTCACGCTCCTGCTTCTCCACGTTCTTGCGGACGGCGGCGCTGTTCTTGTCGAGGCCGCGTTCGGCGATCTTAATGTCGACGGACTCCGCGAGCGCCTTCTCGAAGGCGTCGCCAGAGTGCTCGGCGAGGACCTCGTCTGCCTTCGCGCGCATCTCGGCCACCTCGACCGCCGGGTCGATGGGCAGGCCCTTCGGGGTGTAACCGTCGACGACTTCTTCCGCGATGCGTCCCGAGCGGTTGCCGGCGACGTAGCACGTCGAGATGTGAACGAGCGAGGCCTTGTCACAGGCTGCAACGAAGTCGATGGCGTTCACGGCGCCGTCGATGTTGGTGTTCATGGCGTCGCGGACGTCGGGGTCGAAGTCGACGAGGCCGGCGCAGTTCACGACGATGTCGACCTCGCGGTGGAGACGGACCGCGATGTCCGAAGCGATCCCGAAGCCGGTCTTGCCGATGTCCCCGTCGACGACTTCGACGCGCTCCGAGATGTAGCGCGAGAGGTCAGCCCCAAAGCGCTCGTGGAGCGGCTTGAATACCGGCGACTCGTTCACGATCTTCTCGAAGCGGTGGGATGCGGGTCGCAGGCCCTTCTTCCGCAGAAGAACGACGAACTTCCCGACCTCTGGCAGCTTGTCGAGCGCCATGGCCAGCCAGACCTTGCCGAGGAAGCCCGAGGTACCGGTGATGAGGACGGTCTTGCCCCGGAAGGAATCCCGAATCGAGATGCTCGAGGTCGCGGCAGTCAGCTTCTTCATACTCGATACTCCATAACCGGCCATTCGGCCTCTTCCGCAGCACGGCGCAGCGTGAAGTCCGGGTTGACGGCGCATGGGCTACCGACCGCTGCGAGCAGCAGCAGGTCGGGGCCGTGGGCGGCGTACGCCACCGAACGGCCAAGGTCGATGTTCTGTTCTTCGGCGAAACGAGTGACCCAGCGACGGGTCTCGTGACCACCGATGATCGGGTCGAGCAGACGGCCGGTGCAATCGCCGTCCCTGAACTCGAGGCGGTTGCAGACGAAGTGGTCGACGTCGCTCAGCTCGTCACGTAGCGGCCCGACGACCTCTTCGATGCCCTCGGACAAGAGCACGGTCATGTGCCCTTCTTGCTTCATGCGCTTCAGGAGGTCGAGGCCGCTCGCGAGCAGCTTCCCCTTCAGCACGTCGTCGAAGTACTCGCGACCGAGCACGGAGACCCGATCTTCGCTCATGTTGCGGAGCGCCAGATACGCGACGCGGTTCGCCATGGTGCGATCGTTCTGACCGAGGATGCCGTACACGGGAGCAGCCAGCGCGATGCCACCCAGACGCAGGAAACGCTCGCGAAAACCCTGACCGTTTGCGGCCAGATAAGCCGACGCCGCGAGGGCGCCACGGTTCAGCAAGGTGCCCTCGACACGGAAGAACGCGGCCGTGCGGGGCGCGCCGATTCGGCTGAGGTCGGTCGTCTCTGTCTCGGTCGCCATGAAGAAGCGGTCCTAATGGGCCTGGGCCCGCGTGGATTCTGAGAGTCGGGGAAGCTAGTCGAAGGGGGGAGAAAAGCCAAGGGCAACTTGCGGTTACACTGGATTGCCTGGACTTCCAGTGACACTGCGCAATCCCCTTCGCGCCGTGCGGCGGGCCTGCATCATCCGGGCCATGCGAAGTGAGGACAGTCGTCCCCGGGGCTCGAGCGCACGAATGAACGGAGTGGTGGGCTGCGCGACGCGACGGCTTGGACAAGCGGGGCCCGGAGTCCTCGCTTCGCTCGAGCTCAGCGCGAAGTCGGCTTCGCAGTCGGCGCGCAAGCTTGGAACTCCAGCCGCCGGAAGCGGGGCTGGGCCGTGACGGACTTCACGTCAGCGCTGAAGAGCACACCGCTACTGGCCGACCGCCAGACCTACCGCGTCAACCCGCTGACGCCCGTCAGCCCCCCGGCACCCTGCCCGTCGCAGGGGGATCCCGTCGCCATCGATGTTCTCGCTCGAAGCGGCCGCTGGCACACGAGGTGCTCTACGAGTTGCTTCGATGAACGAGCAGCTCAGCCGCGCCTTCGGGCAAATCAAAGACATCGTGCAGAACCGGATGACCGGAACTCAGCGCATCGTCTCGGCAGCGATCTTGGCGGTCTCGATCATCGGCCTCGCGTGGGTCATCACATCGAACACGGGGACCACGTGGGCCAGCGCCGGCACCATCGAGAACCCGGCCGAGCTCCGCGCTGCGATGAAGGCCCTCGAAGAACGCAAGTTGATTGCGCGTATGGGCGACGGCAACAGCGTGGAGGTCGAAGTCGGCCAGGTCGGTGAGGCGCGCATGGTGCTCATGGCCTTCGCTGAGGACACCGGGGCCAATGTGGGGATGGAGCTCTTCGACAAGTCGACCTTCGGTCAGTCCGCGCGCCAAGAGCAGATCAACTACGTGCGTGCCCTCGAGGGGGAGCTCGCGCGCTCGATCCGCACGATGGAGGTCATCCGCTCCGCGCGGGTGCACCTCGCGATGCCCGAGAAGACGGTCTTCATCCGTGAAGAGAGGAAGCCCACTGCCTCGGTCACCGTGGTGCTCGAGGCCGGCCGTGACTTGGACAAGAAGCAAGTGCGAGCGATTCAGCGCCTCGTCGCCAACGGGGTCCCCGGGATGGTTCGAGAAGGCGTGGCGGTCGTCGGCGGTGACGGCGAGCTGCTGTCGCAGGGGCCCGACGACCAAGGCACAGAAGGCGGCTTCGAGCTGAAAAATCAAGTCGAGCGGGATATGGAGCGGAAGCTCCTCGCGACGCTCGAGCGGATCGTGGGCGTGGGGAAAGCACGAATTCAGGTCGCCGCCACCATCGACTACTCACAGGTCACTGAGAACGTCACGGAGATCGACCCGGAGCAACAGGTCGTTCGACGCGAAGACCTCACCGACGAGAACTCGATCACAGACGCTCCAGACGTGAGCGGAGTGGTGGGTATGAGCGGTAACGACCCGCAACGGCAAGAGAACGTGAGCAAGCCGCCCAAAAGCTCGAAGACCAAGAAGCGGGAAGAAAGGGAATACGAGAACGCGATGACCAAGCGGGTCATCGTGCAAGGAGGCGCGCGCCTGAAGCAACTGTCCGTCAGCGTGGTCGTCGACGGCGTGTGGACTGGCGAGGGCGACAAGGCCGCGTGGGCGGCACGCACCGATGCCGAGCTTCAGACGATTGCGCAAGCGGTGAAGGTGGGCAGTGGTCTCGACGAGAAGCGGGGCGACCAGGTCTCGGTCGTGAGTCTCAAGTTCGAGGACACGGACATCGTCGACGAGATCGTGGAAGAGCCTGCGGTGAGCTCGTTCATGCTAGAGATGATCCGGTGGGGCATCGGTGTGTTCATCGTATTGCTCTTCATCTTCGGCGTCGTTCGACCGTTCTTGGCTCTGGTCAAGAGAACGCCGAACGCTGCCGTCGCGGCGGCGTTACTGCGGGGACCGGGCGCGCCGCCGTCGGAAACCGAGACCACGCTCGCGCTGAACGAGAGTGACGCCCTTCTCGGGGCGGAAGAGGACGAGATGAAGGCGAAACTAAATGGTGAGGGTGGCCCTCGAGAGCCGGAGATGCCGGTGCTCACTCGCGGCGAACAGCTCCGATTGAAGGCCATCGAAGCGACGAAACAGAACCCAGCCCGCGCGGTAGAGCTCGTCCGCGCGTGGCTCACCCGGGAGGCTTGACCCATGGCGCTCGAATCTTCAAAGCCCCCCTATGACGCACGCGATCCTCGCCTCAATGGCACTCGTGAAGTGAGCCCGGCCGCCAAGGCGGGCGCGCGGCGCAGCGCCATCGCGCTGATGATGCTCGGACCGGACATCGCCGGCGAGATTCTACGTGAGCTGACTGACGAAGAGATGGAGGTGCTCCTGAAGACGGCAGCGGAGGTCCGTCAGGTCGAGGAGAGCGAAGCCATCGAGATCCTGGAGGAATACTGCAACGTCGTGGAGGGACAGGCGCTCCTATTGACTCGAGCGGACTCCTTCGTGACGCGATTGGCAGAAGACACCTTCGGGCGCGCTCGGGTCCGCAACCTGCTGGGCCTCGATCGGCCCATGGAACTCCCCGGGGCACCGCCAGCCCGATCGGAGCCCGAGTCGGGGAGCCCGCTTCGCGCCGCGATTCATGCGACGCCAGATGCGCTCGCCAACGTCCTGAAGAAGGAACATCCGCAGACGGTGGCCGTTGCGCTGGCCGTCATGCCTCAAACCAAGGCGAGGGCCGTCCTCAATAAACTCCCTGCGGAGATGCGCCCGGACCTCATCCGGCGTATCGCGCAGACAGGCGCCATCCCGCCGGCGCTTCTGCACGAGATCGACGAGATCCTGCTGAGGGAGCTCGAGTCGGGCGCCAGTCGGGATGCGCTCACCGTCGACGGCACGACGGTGGTCGTCGGGCTCCTGAAGGGCATGTCGCAGAGCGCCGAGGACGATATCTTCAAGGGCTTGACCGAAGAAGATCCAGTCCTGTCCGACGCCATCCGGCGCCGTATGTTCACCTTCGATGACCTCATCGGGATCGACAGTCGCGCACTTCAGCAGGTGCTCAAGGAGATCGATGGCAAGACGCTCACTCTCAGCCTAAAGACGGCCAGCGTGGCGATGCGCGAGCACCTGCTCTCATCCATGTCGAGCCGCGCCGCCACCATGATCCTCGAAGACCTCGAAGCCATGGGGCCGGTGGCCGTCAACGTACTCCAGACCGCTCAGGACGACGTCGTCCAAGTCGCGCTTCGCCTAGCCTCCGAAGGGAAGCTGGTCATTCGGTAGGCCCAGATGATTAGCCCCGTCACCCCAGCCACTTCAGTGAGTCTCGCCTCGAGCGCCTTCCCTCGCTGTGCGATGGACAATCAGGCGACTCACGATGCTGGCTTCGCGTCCGTCCTCCTTCGCAATCGGCGGGAGGCCGAGCCGCTGAGCGCTCGCTACTCGAACTGGCCGGTGGTGAACCTCGATGCCGACGGGGCGGCGGGTCCTGGGGCAGGGGACGGGAGCGGCATTGTCACGATGCTCGCGCTTCTCGAACAACGAGCGACCGCTCGACTCGACGGCCAAGCGGAGCCCGAAGAGAGGGTGACGACGCCCGAAGTGCCGGTCGATACGATGTACCCCGAAGCCGAAGTCGCCGCCCGTATCGAAGACGCGATCGCGACGGCCATCCGTGAGCGTGAGGCTGGCTTCGATGCGGAACGTGCCGAGTTGCTCGCTGCTGGCCATGCGGCTGGCTTTGAGGCCGGCGCCGCGTCGCGAGAACCAGAGCTCGAAGCGTCGGTCGCGCAGCTCGGCAGCGCGGCTGTCGAAGTGCTTCGGACCCAGGACAGACTCCGAATGGCCGCGATACGAGAGGCGCTCGACCTCGGTCTGCTCATCGCCAATACCGTCGTGGGTCTCAGTGTCAATGACGAGCGTGCAATCGAGATGGGGATACGGCGCGTCTTCGAAGTCACGCCAGAACGTCGAGGAACCATCCGCTGCGCGCTCGGGTCAGAGGACCACGTACGGGCGGCTTTGGCCGCGCATCGCCTGGACGGCCAGGTAGACGTACGCGCCGCGGCCGAGCTTGGACGGGGCGTCGTCCGTTTCGAGGTCCCAGATGGCATCGTGGAGTCGGACCCGGCCGAGATCGTGGCGGCCATCACGGCCGCGATTCGGGAGCGGCTGCACGTCGTCCCCAAAGTCGCTGAGCCCTCTCTTCCTGAGATGACTGCAGCCCACGAGGAGGCGACCGATGCTCCTGCCGCTTGACGTCGTCCAAAGTGCGCTGATCTCGGTTCCGACCGCGTCCCTACAAGGCCGCGTCAGCCGCGTGGCGGGTCTGCTCGTCGAGGGGACCTTGCCCGGAGCGCGCCTCGGCATGTTGGCGATGCTGGACGGACGCGTGCCGGCAGAGGTCGTCGCGCTTCGAGATGGCTCCGCAACGCTCATGCCACTCGGGGGCGTCGGTGGGGTTGGGGCGGGCGTCTCGATACGAGCGTCGGCGTCCACGCCATCAATCCGAGTGGGGCCACACGTCCTCGGACGCGTGATGGATGGGTGGGGCCGCCCGCTCGACGGCCTTGGGCCCATCGGTCCGGTGCGCGGTCGGACCGTCCGTCCCGGATGGACCGAGACGCCCCGGCTCCTCGAGGCCCTGCACGCAGGAGGTGTCGACGCGGGTGATACGCCAATGCCGCTCGATCCAGACCCGCTGAACCCACTCGAGCGAGGACGCGTCGACACGCCCCTCCCCATGGGGATTCGTGTCCTCGATGGCCTCCTAACGACCGGCGCTGGCCAACGGATGGCCGTGCTCGCCGGTGCGGGCGTCGGCAAGTCCACGCTGCTCGCCCAGATGTGTAAAAACACCGCCGCTGACGTCACGGTCATTGGGCTGATTGGCGAGCGTGGTCGCGAGGTCAAGGAGTTCGTCGAGAAGGACCTCGGCCCTGACGCCATGAAGCGTGCGACACTCGTCGTCGCGACGTCTGACCAGCCCGGCGCGCTTCGAATCCGGGCTGCCAAGGCCACCTTCGCCGTCGCGGAGTACTTCCGGGATCGTGGACTCCGTGTGCTGCTCCTCGTCGACAGTTTGAGCCGAGTCGCGATGGCGCAGCGCGAGCTTGGTCTTGCGATCGGCGAGCCGCCAGCGACCAAAGGTTACCCGCCGTCCGCGTTCGCGATCATCCCGCGCCTCCTCGAGCGTGCTGGCCCAGGCGCGTGCGTCTCACGTGGCGATGTCGTCGCAGGTGGGTCGATTACTGCCTTCTGCACGACGTTGCTCGAAGGCGACGACCTAGGAGACCCGGTCGGCGACGCCGTGAAGGCAACCACCGACGGCCACATCGTGCTCTCTCGTAACCTCTCGGATCGAGGCCACTTCCCGGCTATCGACACGCTGCGCAGTGTGAGCCGGGTGATGAATCAGCTGGCGAGCCCCGAACACCGTCAGCTCGCTCAAACGATCCGTGGCCTGCTCGCCGACCACCGGGAAGTCGAAGAGCTGGCGACTATTGGGGCCTATCAACGCGGGACGGTGGCCAAGTTCGACCGAGCGCTCGACGCATGGCCTCGCATCGAACGGTGGATGAGGCAGGACGTGGAAGAGACCGTGGGCTTTCACGAGACGATCGCGTCCCTTCAGTCGCTGGTTCGGGAGGTAAGAGCATGAAACGACGGGCATGGATCGGCGCCGCAGTTGGGATCGCGACAGTAGGCACGGTCGCCCTCGGAGACGGCGCGCTCGGCGCCGGCGCGCGTGCCGATGCGCCTGCTCATGGCGGGGGTGGCAAGGCTACGGGGCATACGCCATCGAACTCCGACGTCGTTGAACCCCCGGGCAAGCCGCCGATCTCGGCGAGCCCCAATCGCCACATCGGCTCCGATGCTCAGATCGACGCACAATCAACCGCGCGTGGGGCAAAAACAGTTTGCGCGCTCTCACCCGAGGAAGCGCTGCTGGTCGGCGAGCTTCGGACGCGCCTCGAAGCGCTCAAGACACGCGAAGTCGCCGCACTCGCGAGCGAAGCCAAATTGACACGGCTGCTCGGCCAACTCGAGAGGGAACGCCTTCGCGTCGAAGCCTTACGCACCGACCTCGAAGTGCAAGAGGCGGCCTTCGATGACGCGGTGCAAACTCGCTGCATCGACCTAGTTGGGCTCGAGCAGGAGCGGATCGAGGCTGCGGAAGCCTTCGACATAGGGCGCTGCGAGGAGGCCGCCCGCCGGATCGCGGGCGAAGAGCTGGCGCGCATGAACGCTGGCAAACTGGCGATCGAGCGAACTGTCGCAAACGAGAAGGCAGACTCGGACACGGCCAAGGCCGAACGAGTCGCTGCGGAGGCGAAGGCGCACGAAGACCTCGCAGCGGCGACGGCGCTCGCCCGAACGGCCGAAGCGGAGCGCATCGCTCAGCTCGGCGCCATCGTGAAGAAGATGAAGCCGAACGACGCTGCTCGAGTCATCGCCGACCAGCCCGACTCAGCGGCGCTTGCGCTGCTCGGACTCATGGGAGTGCGGAACGCGGCGAAGCTCATGCCGCTCATGCCCGCCGCGAGAACATCGGCCCTCGCCAAGGCGATGGTCGAAGGGGAGCTCGCGACGGACGCCCCTGCGGAGGTTCCAAAACCGCCAGCCGGCTCGAACAAGCGCGGCGCGAAGACCTCACCGACAGCTGGTGCCCCTGCGAGTGCCCCTGCGAGATCCCCTGCGGGTGCCCCAGCGGGTGGGACCCTCTGATGCGGGCATTGCCAACCGACGGTAACGCACTCCGAGACACGCGCATCGGGAAGGGCACGGCCAAGGCCGACTCGGGAGGGACCGCAGGCAAGGCGACCTTCGCCGCAGCGCTGAAGACTTCAGTGACGGCGCTCGTCAAGACGAACGACGATGGTGAGGACGTTGCGACATCGTCGGCAGCACCGGAGACGACGGAGATGAGCGAACGGAAGGCCGCGCTCGAGAGAGCGGTTCCAGGTCGAACTCGCGAGCGGCGCAGCAGCGAACGGCTCACTGATGGAGCTGCGGCCGATGTACCCACGCCGCTGATGGTGGCCCCCCTGCCCTTCGAGCGGCTGCAGGTTCGAGGCCTCGGGATGGACGCGGGTGGTGCTTCGGATAGTACTTCGGATAAAGGGCATTCCTCGCCGACCAATGACGATGCGGCGACACGCATCACACCGCCGACCCGAGTCATCGCCGGTCATGTGCTCGGCCTGTCAGTTGCGCCCGTCGAGGCCGCTACAGGGCCCGCGATGATGGTGTCGACTGGTGCTCCTGCTCTGGCTGAGAGGGGAGAGGCGGCCTCAGGGCGGCCGTCAACCGAGGCTCTGATCACGGGACCTTCGATGGGCGCGGTCGAGTCCGGGCCGACCGAAAACGGAGAGACGAATGGGCGTTCGGCACCGACTGCGGCGCCTGCGAGGGACGCGTCATCGTCGCCCGTCATCAATGAGCTTCGCGGCACGACGGGCGCAGCGGCGGTCCTCGAACGAAGCGACGCGGTGGCCTCGGCGCGTCAGGAGTTGGGGCAGAGCGTCAATGCCCGGCCCGTACCCCAAGGCCCGACGGTCGAAGCGCTCCCTGTGGGGCTCGGTGGCGGCCTTGACAGTGCGGCACAGCAGAAGGCCGGAGGCGGCCAGAGTTCGCGTAACGGAGGCAGCGAAAGCGACACGAGGGACCGTGACGACGCAGGACGTGAGCCAGAAGCGTCTCGCGGGCCGGCTACCGACGGGTTCGTGCCTCCGTCTCATGAGGCGCGGGCCCTCGATGCCGCTGCGGGGACGTCGGCCTCGAGTTCAGGCCGGCCGACGTCGGAGACCTCGACGACGACAGAGCGCGTCGTCGAGGTCGTGGAGCATCTCGAAGTCCGTAGTGTCGAATCGGGCCGTATCGCCACGCCGCTCAAGGTGAATCTGGGTGAACTGGGCGAGGTCCGGGTCTCGATGACACGAGTAGACGGGCTCTCGGTGCGCCTCGACGCGTCGGATCCACGCGCCGCGGCAGCCTTCGAGAGTGGGCGACGGGAGCTCGAGATGGCGCTCGAAGCCCACGGGCTCCGCGAACTCCGTGTGGGGATCGACAGCACCATTAATAAAACCTCGGCTTTGGCGCCGGAGAGGCCCCTGCCCGAGCGCGTTCAACTCGGTTCCATTGGGGCTGAGACGCACGGACGTCAAGAAGAGCGGGAGGGTCAGATGGGACAGGACCGTAGCGGCCGGCAGGGCTCGAATAGTCGAGAGGACGGTGACCATGACGAACGGGACCATCGTGACGCCATCAATGCCGCCTTCGAACGGCGGGAACGGGAGCGCCGCTTCTCACCGACTCGAGGATCGCAATCGACCGGTCGCCCTCTGGGGTCGGCATAGCGCGATGAGTGGACGCAACTCGATGACTGGACTCAAAGCGACTCGGCGAGCGATGGACCGGGCCGAAGGGGGTGGGCGATGATTGGCAACGTTGGGCTCGGAGTAAGCAACACGGCGAGCGCGAACAAGGCGGACGGGCTCGGCAAGGAGGACTTCCTGAAGCTGATGCTCGCGCAGCTCAAGGCGCAGGACCCGTTGAACCCGCAAGACGGTGCCGAGTACGTCGCCCAACTCGCGCAGTTCACGAGCGTCGAGCGCCTGATGAACATCGAAGAAGGTCTCGGCAACGTCGCGATGGCTGCGCTGTCGACCAACGCCACGATGGCGGCCGGGCTTATCGGGAAGCATGTGCGCATGGATGGAAACTCCTTCAAGTTCGACGGGGAGAAGGCGAACGACCTCGACTTCGAGCTCGGGAAGGACGCGGCGGCGGTAACCATCACGATCAAGGACGAGAAGGGCAACGTCGTCGACACCGTCCAGATGGAAGGCAAAGAAGGCGCGAACACCTTTGAGTGGACGGGCAAGGTCAAGGGCGACGACGGCCAGACCACCACCCTCCCGGAAGGCAAGTACACCTTCTCGATCGAAGCGTTCGACGACAAAGGCGCGACGGTCGACGTCAAGACCACAACGGTCGAGGCAGTCGAAGCGGTCCACTTCACGGCCATGGGCGTGCCGGAGCTGAAGCTCGGCAATGGGCGCCAGATCTCGATGTCAGAAGTCAGCGAAGTCCTCGAATAACTCAACTACCACCAGGGGGCACGAGCCAGTCCGAGCTGGTGCTGCCTCGAAGAGCAACAGGAGAACATTCATGAGTCTGAACAAGGCCCTCTACGTCGGTCTCGCCGGGATGAACGCCAACTCCGTCGCGCTGAACGTGATCGGCGACAACATCGCGAACATGAACACCATCGGCTACAAGTCGGGCCGCGGCATCTTCCAAGAGATGCTGGGGCAGTCGCTCATGGGCTCTGCAGGGCCGTCGATGGTCGGCGGCGGCGTGGGCCTCGCTAAAGTCGAGAAGATGTTCGAGCAAGGCTCTCTGCTCGGCACGGGCGCCGAGTGGGACCTCGCGATCGGCGGTGAAGGTTTCTTCGCCATGCAAGGCGAAGCCGACGGCGTGACGGGGACCTTCTTCACGCGCGCTGGGCAATTCACGCAAAACAAGGACGGCTTCATCACGAACCCGCAGGGCCTGAAGCTGATCGGGTACCCAGCGGATGTGAACGGAGACATCAAGTCGTCGGCAAGTCCTATCCAGATTGACGACTCTCCAATGGCGCCCGTGGCGACAACTGAGGTCTCGATAGGCGTCAACCTGTCTTCAACCAGCGACGTGACGACGTTCGACCCCGCGAATCCGGGCGCTAAGGCCAGCTCCTCCCACCAATCCTCGGTGACGGTCTACGACGCCCTGGGCGAATCGATAGAAGTCGACATTTACTGGTCTAAATCGGCCACGGGCACGTGGTCGGGCAACGCCATGGTGGGGGACGTCCAGGCCACACCTCAGCTCGATCTGGCATTCGATAGCAGCGGCAATCTCACGACGGTTCCGCCCGAGGGCATCATCGCGCTCACGAAGCCGGACGGAACGACCTTGGACGTCAAGTTCAACTTCGCCGGTTCAACCCAGTACGCCGAGAAGAACAGCGCCACGACCAAGCTGTCCCAAAACGGCAGTCAAGCCGGCACCTTCCAAAACGTGACGGTCGACAAAGATGGCAACGTGCTGGGGACTTTCTCGAACGGCGAGGAGAAGGTGCTGGGCCAGGTGGCCCTGGCGCGCTTCACCTCCGACTCGGGGCTGCGGGTGATGGGTGGGGGTATGTTTGCGAGCACGACGCAGTCGGGCGCGGTGGTTCTCGGCGCACCGAACTCGAACGGTCGAGGTCAGATCATGTCCGGCGCTCTCGAACAGTCGACCGTCGACCTCGCCACCGAGTTCACGAACATGATCATCGCGCAGCGCGGCTATCAAGCGAACTCGCGGTCGATCTCGACGGCGGACCAGTTGATGCAGGAGCTCGTGAACCTGAAGCGATGATCTAGGCTGAGCCCCAAGAGGCCGCTGCGCCACTCCGAAATGCCGGGTGCAGCGGTCCGGGGGACGTTCAGAGCGTCTTCACCCAGTCCACGATGGCGGTCACGTCGGCATCCGACAGCTCCGTCGCGGTCCACGCCGGCATGTAGATGGTGCTGGCGTCGTAGTTCGTGCCGCCGTGCCCTTCTCGAACGAGCTCGAGGTATTCGGACGCGGGCTTGCCCCGGATGCCCTCTCCGACGCGGCCACCGAGCGCGTCGCGTCCATGGCAGTTGGCGCAGTAAGTGAGGAAGAGCCCCTCACCCGTCGTCGGCTTGTCGAACGAGTGGAGGTAGTCGAGGACCGCTCCCAGCTTGTCATCCGGCAGCGACGCCGCATCGAACTTGGGCATCGCGATCGAGAAGTCGCTCATCTCGTCGCGACCGTTGCGGATGACGTGCTGGCCGAGCCCGCGGTTCACCATGCGGATCGTCGAGCCGATCCCCGAGCCCTTGCCCGCATCCGCGCCGGCGCCATGGCACCCAACGCAGAGCTGGTTGTAGACCGCCTCGCCCGGCTCGCCGTCGGTCGCGTCTACCCCATCAGTGCCGTCAGTGGCGTCCGCCCCGTCGGTGGAGTCGGAGCCATCGGTCGCGTCGGCGGCATCGGTGCCAACGCTGGCGATGTCACCCGTGCCGGTCACGTCGGACGCTGCGTCATTGGAGCTCGTGCTCTCGCAAGCGAGCGCCACCATGGCACACACGCCAGCCACGATCAGACGACCAGAACGCTGAAATATCATACGCATATAAACTGCCTCTCCAGACAATGCCGCCCGCCCGAACGGCGCGGGCTCAGGAGGGATAACACATCGGCCGCTCTGGTCGTGTCGTCTTTATGCAGCGGCGGCAGCACCGCCTCGGGACGAACCGCGAAAGCGGTGCAGAAGCCCTCGAGCGTGCGCCCTTTAGCGGCGATCAGCATGAAGATGGTGCGCTCGTTGTCCCTGGCGATTCTCGGTCCGGCACCTTGCGCGCCCAGAGCCGCGTCCGCTGCCGCTCGAGCCGCCTCGGTCTCGCCGCGCTGCTGCGTCATCACGAACACGACGACGGCGAGCGCCAACGCAAAGACCACACCAATGACTGCCATGGTGCGCCGAAGCTGGTCGTTGTTCGTCTGAACCGAACGGTCGACCATGGCTTTCGAAACCGCGGTTCTCCCTTCCGGCGGCGGTGCCTCCGCGGCGAGAGAGGCGACGTCTCGCAGGTCGACGGCTTGCGTCGCCTGAGCGGCTTGGATGGGCCAAGCGACGAGCATGGTAGGCCCGTCCCGTTCGAGCTTCAGCCTGTCGCCAATTCGGAGCGGGAAGTCGCCTCGGACAGCGACGTCGTTGACGAAGGTGCCGTTGGTCGATTTGAGATCTCGGATGAGGATCTTGGACCCGACTTGGACCACTTCAGCGTGGAGATTCGAGACCTGCCCTTCCGCCACAGGAAAGCGAAGAGCACAATCTTCACGGCGACCAAGTGCCACCTGTGCCTGTTAGAAAACAAAGACCTCGTTGTCGAGCTCACCAGGCGTGGCTTCGAAAGTCAGCCGGCGCACAGGTATGACAGCGGTAAGGGGGTCAAGGGTGTTGGCTCTTGGCGGCGTCGGGGCTTGCCAGCGTTAGCATAGCCGCCCCCGTCCGCGTCCGCGAGAACCGTCTATTCTTCGAGGAAGCCGCGGAGTTCGTTGCCAATCGTCGACGCGCGGATCTTTCGAAGCGCGCCAGCTTCGATTTGCCGGATCCGCTCGCGCGTGAGTTGGAAGGTCTTGCCGATCTCTTCGAGCGTGTGCGTCTGATCACTGCCGAGGCCGTATCGCAGGCGTAGGACACGTTGCTCCTTGTCCTTCAGCAAGCCGAGTGACGCCGTGAGCGACGCCTCGAGATGCTGCTCGCCGACGAGATGCTGTGCGTCTTTGCCATCTTCGTCCGGCACCAACTCAACGAGGGTACGAGATCCATCGTCGCCGACCGGCGTCTCTAGGCTGAGCGGCTCGTCGAGGAGTCGCAGGTACCAGTGGACCTCTTCAATCGGCAGGTCTAGACGGCCCGAGAGCTCCTGCGACGTCGGCTCCCGCTGAAGTTCCTTACGGAGCAGGCGCTGAGTGCGAGCGACGCGATTGACTGCTTCAATAGCGTGAACGGGAACGCGCACGGTTCGTGCTTGATCGGCAGCTGCACGCGTGATGGCTTGGCGGATCCACCACGTCGCGTAAGTCGAGAAACGGTAGCCACGGCGTGGGTCGAAGCGCTCGACTGCCTTCATCAGGCCGATGTTGCCCTCCTGAATCAGGTCGGCAAAGGGTAACCCGAGGTGGCGGTACCGCTTGGCGATGCTGACCACGAGCCTCAAGTTGGCTTCGATGAGCACCTTTCGCGCTGAGTAGACCTCGCGGGTCAGGCGACGAAGGCGACGGACGAAATCCGGAAGCTCCGCGACTGGAACACCGATCTCTTTCTGCGCCTTGTTGACTTCGCGGCCTTCGATCGCGCCCTTGAGGTTCGTCCAAGTCACCGTGATCCGAGTGACGCACTCCATCCCGAAGTTGCGAGTGAAGCCAATCTCCTGGAGCGACTCTGCAAGGGCAATGCGCAGCTCTCCAATCTTCAAGGAAAGCGCCGAATCGACTACGCGGCCTGCAGTGATTGCACGCTTCTCGCGGCGACGAAGAGTCTCGAGCTCCCCGAGGCCAGAGAGCACCCTAGACGAGTGCTCGAGGTTCAACGCTACTTCCGAGGCTTGACCTTTGCCAGATTGCGCGTCGACGTGAATGGTCTGAAGCGCGTCGGCGAGCGCACGCGTCTCGAGGAGATGCATGAGCAGCTCGCGCTCGGTGCGGCGAATCTTCTCGGAGATTCGGACCTCTTCGTCCGGCTTCAACAACGAGACCGTTCCCATGCGCTTCAGGTAGAGCGTGGTCACGTCCTGAGAAAGTTCGGCGCTGCCCATTCGTTTCACCTGCTTGGGGGATTCGGAATCTCTCCGCGAGACAGCCGCTCCCCGCGAACCCATCAACGCCGCCGGGTCGAGTTTTGTTTCCGAGATACCGTCATCAAACGTGCCCGTGATGCTAGTTGTGGACCGCACCGCTCGGATATCGAGGGTCCGGACGCCAACATTGTGGACGCCTTCGAAGGTGTCTTCTTCCCAGGAAACAAAGCCAAATCCGGAAGCCATGAGTTGCCTCCACAGACCCTGAGACCGGTGATTCCGGCGAGGGTCGTTGACTGTGAGATGCGTGAAGGGGGTCTTCAGGCTCGCGCAGCGAGTGAAATGTAGGACGCGCGCCCTTGACGTGCACGCTCCCGTGCGGTTGGATCGACAGTTCTTTCGGTGCACTTGAAACTTTTTTTCGCGTCGGCGCCAATTCTCCCGTCGATTTCCCAGCACCGAGGACGGAAGCGATCTGTTTTAACCCCCCGGAGGCCCGTGTTCCCCCATTTCAAACGCGCGTTCGATGAGTGCCAGCCTTACGTCCTGGCGACGCGGCATGTCGCGCCCCGGCTCGAGTGGGAGCCCCTGGGCTTCGACCTACGAAAGAAGGGTCTGGTGCTCGACCCACAAGAGCAGCGCAACGAGACCTTCCTGCACCTCCTGCAAAATCTCGACCGGCTCGCGTTCGGCGCACACGGCATGGCGATGCCGAAGTGGGTGTTCTACGACTGCGGCGTGATGCCATCGGCAGTGTTCGGCTTCTGTGGCCCAGCGACGTCGCTCGAGCCATGGGTGCGGCGGGCCCTCGATGTTCCTGACCACTACTCCGGCCCCGTGCCGCTTACGATCTTCATTGCGATCCCGACGCTCGAGCCGGGCGCGTGGTTTACCCATACGCTGTGCTCCATCAATCAGGTGGCCGAAGGGGCCGCCCCTGCCGGGCTGCGGCTCCTGTCGATGACGCTCGGACTTCGGCTCCTCAAGGCCGAGACCTTGTATGGAACGGTTCAGTGGCGTTCGGACCGCGTCGGCACCTACGTCGGGGTCGGGCCGCTCGAGCTCGTCACGGCCTTCACACCGGCGCACTCGTTCCGGCGGTCGCTCACGTTTCGACTGCGTCTCCGGCGCTTTCTGATCGAAGCGGCGCTCGTGAAGCCCGGCACTTCACCGGGAGCGCCACCGGCCACCCACATGCTCGACGTGGACGACGAAGACGCGCTCATCCGGATTCAGCGTGAGATCGAAGCCGGTGTGCCCTTTTCGATCGTCGGCCCGCCGGAGACGCGCGGCAGCATCGTGCAGATCCCGCTGCGACGGGGGGACTGATGAACTTCGTCCTCGAGCACCCTCTCGTTCGATCGCTCACGCCCTTCCTGGTCGTGACGGAAGCCAATCGTGGTGGGGTAAACAGCGCGCCCTTCGGCTTGACAGTCACGCCGGGGAACGTCATCGACCCGAATCGCATGCAAAACGAGCCCTTCTGCGCCCTGCTGCAGAACCTCGATGCCCGCACCTTCGGCCCGGAAGGCATGCCGATGGACCGGTGGGTCTTCTATGACTGCTGCTTCATGCCGGGAGCCATCTTCGGTTTCGGACGGCCAGCGGCTGAGGTCCCGGACGCCACTCGGGCCATTCTGGGCGTACCGGATGACTACGTCGGCGTCGTACCGTACTCGATGTACATCGCCATCCCTATGGCCGAGCCGGGGAGCTGGATGGGCCATAACCTCGCGTCGATCGCGCCCATGCTCCCGCACGAAGCACTGAAAGGCCTCGGCACGCTGACGAAGTCGATCGCGATTCGGTCCTTTGGCGTGCAGCACTTTTACGGGGCGACCCAGTGGGACTCGAGCGCGCTGCACGTTCACGTGAAGTTCGGGCCGCTCGAGCTCGTCACGGCCTACACACCCGCTCATAGCGAGTCGAAGACCCTCACGTACGCCTTCGCCGTCACAGACGACGCACTTCTGGGCGCGATGGGAGCGCCAGACGTGGCCTTCGATCGGGCGCCTGCGGACATCTGGATACATCCGGAGGACACGGCATCGATGGTCGGCTTGCAGAGCCGTATCGAGTCGGGCGACCGCTTCGTCATCCCCTTTGCCCCGCGTGGTGACGGGGCCGTTCCCGTCGCACTGAGACGTCCCGAGTAGGCGGCTGCGCCGGGCTGAATCGCCCTCAGTCTCGCGATTTTACACAGTTGTACCGACCTTTTACCGAACCGTTACAGGCCGGGAGCACCGACCGACACAGGCTGCTGGCATTGTTTTGAGCCCCATGGCGTCGGCCGGGGCGAAAGGCCGCTGAGCACGGCGGCCAGCGTCAGCAGGAGCCCCCTTGAGCGCATCCTACGAAGCCGAGACTCGGCATTACCTAAAGACCATGCCGACACCGGCTGAGTGGCGTGCCGCTACTGAGGCTTACAGGCAGCCGGACGTAACAGCGTCCACCTGGCAGATCCTGAACACCGTCGTCCCCTACGTGATGGCCTCGGTCGCTTCGTATGCGCTGTTCCCCTACTCCTTCTGGCTCTCGTTCCCGTTCACGGTTCTGGCGGCGCTCCTTACCGTGCGCATGTTCATCCTCGCCCACGACTGCGGGCACGGTTCCTTCCTGAAGTCACAGAAAGCAAACGATATCATTGGCTTCTGGACCGGCGCGCTCTCGTACACGCCCTATTGGATGTGGCGGCACATGCACGCGCTCCATCACGCGCACTCGGGCGACGTCGAACACGCCGGCATCGGGTACTTCTGGACCATGTCGGTGTCCGAGTACCGGAAGAGCCCCTGGTACGTGCAGCTCGGCTATCGCGCCTATCGCCACCCCTTCACGCTCTTCGTCATTGGTGGCACCTGGCTCTTTGCGGTCGAGTACCGCTTCCCGATCCGAAAGGCTGACGGTCGGATGGTCTTCCAAACCACAGCGACCAACCTCCTCTGGGCGGCGATACTCGCGCTCGTGTGGGTGACGGTCGGCCCGATGGCGCTGCTGGGCGTCGCACTCCCGATGGCCGCCATCGCCGGCACTCTGGGCCTGTGGCTCTTCTACGTGCAGCACCACTACCCCGACAGCTACTGGGGCAAGGGCAAAGAGTGGGACTACACGCGGGCAGCGCTCGAAGGATGTTCGTTCCTGAAGCTGCCGAAGTGGGCCCAGTTCTTTTCGGGCAACATCGGCTTTCACCACATTCACCACCTCTCGCCGAAGGTCCCGAACTACAAGCTCGAGGCCTGCAACGAGGCCGTTCCTGCGTTCAAGGCGGTCGCGCCGCTCTCTCTCCGCGACGCGATGAGGGGTCTGACGCTGACGCTCGCCGATGACGAGACCATGCGCTGGATCAGCTTCGATGAAGAGCGACGCACGGCGGGGAAGACGGGGGCAGTGGAACCGAGTGTCCACGGCAGCGCCGCGCACTGAACCTCATGTCCGAACGAGCTTGCCCATCTCCGTGTATTCCCGGTTGCCCGCCCTCAACAGCACGTCCATCGTGATGAGGGTGCCCTCCTCTGCCGCCATCGCCGCGCCGCGGAGGATGATCGACTTGATATGGGCACCCGAGACTTCGAACTTCTCCCCTAGCCAGCCGTAGTCGACGTCCGTCCCGAGCGGGGCTTCCGCCGGCATCATCGTCTTCCAGAGGCGCTCTCGCTCCTCCATCAGGGGGAATGGGAACTCGACCTTGAAGCGGATGCGCCGCTTGAAGGCCTCGTCGATGTGATCCGGGTTGTTGGACGTGAGGATGCAGATGCCCTCGTAGCTCTCGACGCGTTGAAGGAGGAAGTTCACCTCGAGGTTGGCGTAGCGGTCGACCGAGGTCTGGACGTTCGTGCGTTTGCCGAAGAGCGAGTCGGCTTCGTCGAAGAGGAGGATGGCCTGCGCGCGGGCGCCCTCATCGAAGACGCGCCCGAGGTTCTTCTCGGTCTCACCGATGTACTTGTCGACCACGCGGGAGAGATCGATCTGGAAGATCTCCATCGCGAGCTCGGTGCCGATGATGCTGGCCGCCATGGTCTTGCCAGTACCCGGTGGGCCGTGGAAGAGCGCGGCGACGCCCCGGCCGTAAGCGAGCTTCTGTCCGAAGCCCCATGCGTTGACGATCTTGTCGCGGTTCCGCACGAAGCTGACGAGCTCACGGAGACCGGCGGCGGTCTTGTCCGGGACGACGAGGTCGTCCCACGCGAAGCCGCGAACGACTGGGTTTGCGATCGCGCCGAGGCGATGGCCGAGGTGTTCACGGAGGATCGGCAGTAGGACTTGGGGCGTCAAGAGGCGTGACGCGCCGGGTTTGGCAGTGCGTGCGCGACGTCCGATGAGCGGGAGCGCCGCGGCGACGATGGACTCGATGGCGCCGCCGGTGAGCGAGTACCGCGCGACGATGTCGGCGATGGCAAAGCCAGGCGGGAACGCGAGATCCGGCGGGAGGGAGCGCTCCCACAGGACGCGCTGCTGGTCGGCGGTCGGGTGGGGCATGCGCAGGTCGGCGAGCCCTGAGAAAGCGGCAGCGAGCGTTCCGGTACGGGCCTGGCCCGTGAAGAGGACCGGGCCAGGGTGGCCGTCGAGTGCGGCAGCGAGCGCATGGAGCCGGCCCGCTTCCCCGTCGAGGGTCTCGACGTCGGTGATGAGCGGGACGGCCCCTTGGAGGCGTACTTCGCGTAAGAGCGCGGTGAACC
The DNA here is from genome assembly GCA_947498315.1 of Pseudomonadota bacterium. Classification (GTDB taxonomy): domain Bacteria; phylum Myxococcota_A; class UBA9042; genus SXOO01. Next base: position 29,136 of record CANMLD010000025.1, read on the forward strand.
AAGCGTCTGTTCCAGAGGTCGGGACGTCGCGAGCCTGTGCGATGAGGAGCGGGCGACCAATCCCACTGGCGCCAGCGATGGCGAGGGAGCGACGGCCGGAGCCAGTGGGCCCGTGGATGAGAAGGCGCGCGGCGGTCCCACCGGGCGTGAACGTGCGGCGAAACACAGCGGCGACGTTGGCTCGGGCGTCGTCCGGGATGAGGATGGATTCGAGGGGACGTTCGCGCGTGTCGAGGCGCCAGGGCGCACGAGCGGGCAAGGCGCGTGTGGGTGGCTCCTCTGTGGATGCCGCAGGGAAACCGGACTCGATCAGGAAGCGTTCCTGCTCCAGCAGCCACTCCACGACGCGATCGCAGAGGCGGACGGGGCGCTGAACCAACGCCCGAACGGCGCCCGGGGCACCCGGGACGGTGGCATCGAGCTCGAGCACTCGAAGCCGGAAAAGCGGATGGTCGGCTCGGCTGAAGAAGGCCATGAGCCGGACCTGCTCGGCTGCGTCGCGCGCCAAAAGCTCGATGAGGAAGCCCACGTCGGCCGTCTTCTTGGTGAAGTCGCACCACGCGTGGCCGAGGGCGCGCGCGAACTCAGGCTCGACCTCGACGAGGAAGAGAGCCAGGACGACGTCGAGGTGAAGCGAGTCACTGACGCTGAAAGCCGCCGCGAGGGCTTCGACAGGTCCCGGTTGCGAGTCCGCTTGCTCTGCGAACTTGGCCCGAAGGGACGCTTCGGACTCCGCGAGAGCGTCGAGCCCTGTCCCGGTCGGGGACTCGGTGCGTAGCGAATCGAGACGACCCGACAGCCACGCGTCGACCTCGGCGCGATGAACGTAGAGCTCGGACCAGCCGCCGGGCTTTTGGTGGCGATCAGAGAAGAGATGGAGGTGGCGTTCAAGCCAAAGCCGCCCGAAGGCGCGGGCGCGTTCTAGCACAGTGATGCGGAGCGGCGGAGGAGCATCATGGTACATCACGAGCGAGCATAGCAGGGCCGGGGCCGAGTGGCGTCAAGCCGCTTTTTGACACGGGACGCCGTGCGGTCTACCGTCGATGGGCATCCCCGATTCGAAACCCCTGATGGAGGGACTCACGATGGCAAACCTGCAAGATACAATCGCGAAGCTAGTGGACAAGAAGTACGAGTCGATGAGCCCGAAGGAGCTGATGGCGGCGCCCGTTGGCGCGCTGTCGGGGGTGAGCGACGCCGACGCAGACGCGCTGAAGAAGGCTTTTGGGATCAAGACCATCGGCGATCTCGCCAAGAGCAAGTACGTCGCTGCTGCTCAGGCGATCTCGGCGCTGGCGGATCACGAGTAGCGGGTAATGGCGACCTCTCGCGGACTACCGCGAGGGGTCTGGACCTGCCTGGCCTTCCGGCCGCATCCAGAGCGGCGCGAGCACGGCGATGGCGAGGACGCGCCCGTCTAGTGGGGCGGCGAGCGAGAGCGCAAATGCGGCGACGGCCCACAGTCGGGAGCGGTCCAGTCGGGGGTGGTCCAGTCGGGAGCGGTCCAGTCGGGAGCGGTCCAGTCGGGAGTGGTCCAGTCGGGAGCGGTCGAGGTAGGCAGTTCGGGCCATGGTGACGGCCAGCGCGGCAAGCACGGCCGTGTGAAGTAGGCCGCCTTCCGCGATACAGGCGAGCAGCAGCGAGTGAGGCGCAAGCCCTCGCGCTAGCTCGGGAAAACGCCCGACACCGATACCTGTCCACGGGGACTCGGAGAAGGCCTCGAGGCCCACGCTCCAAAGGTAGGGGCGCATGCCCAGGTCATGGCCTTCGAGCAACCTGAAGAAGCGAAACCAAAAACGGTCGGGGGCCATCAGGACGAGGCCGGCAAGGAGCGCGACGAGAGTAAGCCCGAGGCGGGGGTGCGACCGGACGAGGCGTGCGGCCGTCAGCGCCACGAAGAGCGTGTAGGCGACGAGCGCGAGGCGGCTCTGAGTCGCGACGATGACCGCGCCGGCGATGAGGACGTGAGAGAGGTCGATGAGCGCGACTCGCGAGGGTTCGCGGGCGCCGGACAGGGCCAGAAGAGCCGGGGTCGCTGCGAGGAGCGCGACGAGCGCGACGTCATTGGGATCGCCGGTCCATCCGTGGAAACGCTGGAGCGCGGTGATGGCTGTCTCTGGGCGGGTGAGTTGGAAGATGAGCGCGTGGACGGCGAGGACCAGCGTGGTGGCGCGCAGCGCGACAGCGAGCGACATGCGGGTGAGCCCGAGGCCGATGAGTGTGGCCGACGCGAGGTCGGTGGGCTCCTGACGAAGGAGGAGCAGCGCCGAAGCGGCAATGAAGACCGCGACGTCGTAGCGACGCGACTCCAGGGCAGCAGAAAGCTGGGCGCGTCGAGCCCAGAGACGCGCCGTGATGGCCTCCCAGAGCAGCGAGAGCGCGAGGGCGGTGTGAAGGATTAGCGAGATGGGGAGGTCGAGCCCGGCCTTCGAGACGCGGAGCAGGCAGGCCGCAGCGGTCAGTGCCGCGAGGAGGCTGCTCAGCCGCGCCATTGTCGTGAGCTCAGGCCCGAACGTAAAGCGGCGGGGGGGCGGCCGCCATGTCCGGCTTCTTCTTGCGCAGGGTCAGCAGCAACTTCGCGGCGTTGAAGACGGCGAAGTTGTGCGTGGTCGGCGTGGTCAGGAGGAACTGACTGCGCGTCTGGCCGATGAAGCGCGCGACGTGGTCGATGCGCTCGACGGAGAGGTGAGCGAACGGCTCGTCGAGGATGAAGAACCCGCCACCCTCCTGATCGCCTTCGTAGGTCAATGCGACGAGGAGGAGGAGGCTCGCGAGCACCTTCTGGCCGCCCGAGAGCTTCGGATCCGAGATGGGGATTGGGCGCTTGCCGTCGAAGCCGAGGCGCACGTCGAGGCCCGCTTCTTTGAGCGCGTCGTCGTCGTCGGTGAGCTTCGGCCGACGCACGTCGACCTCCATGCCGGCCCGACCAGACAGCTCTTTTAGTGCTCGCGCGTAGCGGCTGATGGTGGCGTCGGCGACGCGGATGTAGCTGGCGCGGGCACGACGTAGCTCTTCTTCGCCCGAGTGGAGCTCACTTTGGCGTTTGGTGAGCAGGCTTAGCTGTTCTTCGTGGTGCGCGCGCTGCCGGCCGAGGACCATGAGGACGCCGGGGTCTTTGCAGCCGTCGTAGTTCTCCATCTGCTGTTTCAAGGCGCTGACTCGGCCGCGGAGCTCGGCCGGGCTCTCGAGCAGCTCGCCCGCGGCTTCAGAGCGGAGCTCCGGACCGACAGACGCGCCGAGTTCTTCGGTCTCCCGGCCGACCGCGCTGCGCCGTGCAGCGACTTCGTGGGCCCGGATCGCGCGACGGCGGCGCTCTTCTTCGCCGACGGCGCCGTCGAGCTTCAGGCGCGACAGCTCGGACTCGCGGCTGGCGAGCTCTTTGGTGAGGGACTCCGTCTCGGCCAGGACGTCCATGATGGCCTGGCTCTTGAGTCGCTTCTCTTCCGTCAGGAGCTTGTCCTGTTCGAGGAGGCCGGGGAGCTCGTGTTCGCGTTCGGCCCAGAGAGCGCGGGCCGAGATGGCCTCGATCTGCTGCCGTGCGGTTGCGGCGCGGAGCGCGGCGGCACGGCGGGCGTCTTCGGCGGAGGTCTCGACGGCGTCGAGCGCGGTGAGGCGCTCGAGGTGACGGCGTTTGGTGGCTTCGCCGGCCGCGGCGCCGCAGAAAAGGTCTTCGACGCCGACGTAGACGCCGCCGCGGCCGTCCTGCCGGTAGCCGTCGGCGTCGATGGTCGGGCCTTCTTTGGAGAGGTCGTAGCCCTCCTTCACGGAGTCGACGAGGCGGGTCTCGGCGAGACGCTCTTTCACCCAGCTCGGGATGCGGGCGTCGAGCAGCTTGACCGCCGAGAGCGCGGACTTCGGCGGGACCGAGACCTGAATCGCGCCTTCGAGCGCCGCGACATAGGCCGGATAACGCTGTTTTGCCGAGAGCTTACGGGCTTCGAGCGCGTCTTTGGCTTCGACGAGGACGGTGAAGCGGTCGCGCCCAAGCACCGACTCGACGGCCTTCTGCCACTTGGGCTGGGCGACTTCGATGGTCTCTAGTACGAGCGCACTGACGATGCCAGCGCTGCGGAGGGACTCCTTCATCTCGACGACGAAGCGAGGCAGGCGCACCTTCTCGCCGCGGCCGAGGCCCTGCACTTCGGTCTCGAGCTTCTTGCGCTCTTCGCGGGCGTCCGCCAGGCGCCTCTCGGCGTCCGCTTCGGCCAGCATCGCGGCGCGAACGACACCTTCGAGCGCATCGACGTCACCTTCGGGGGCAGCTTCGGCGCGCTGCTTCAACGTCTCGAGCCGCTTCAGCTCGATTCGCACCTCTTTGGAGCGCCCGTCGACGGACTCTTTGTCCTCGAGGCGGCCGCGGCGCTCCCCCTTCTTGGTCTCGACGGCGCCCTGGAGGCGCTGGATGTCGCGCTCGAAGCGGTCGACTTTGGCGATGCGGTCGGCGTTTTCGTCTTCGAAGCGTGAGACGGCTTCTTGGGCGCGGCGGCTCTCGTCGTCGAGCTGACGCAGCTGCTTTTGGAGCTCATGCCAGCGGGCGGCCGGCAGGCGGCGGAGTTCGATGTCCGTAATCTCGTCCGAGAGCGTCTGGAACTCCTGGTAGCTCTGGGCGTCGCGGGCCGTCAGCTCGAGGGCGCGTTCGGCCTCGCGGGCTTTGAGCTCCTGCGCCTCGTGCT
>CANMLD010000026.1 GCA_947498315.1 Pseudomonadota bacterium
AGTGAGCTGCAGCCCGTCCCCGACGTCTTCCACACTGACGTCAGCCGATCGGACTGCCGCTTACGCCCGTGCCGTCACGGCGGCCAGAGCCAGCGCCGACGAGCAGCTCCACGATGGACGGCTCGACGAGGCCGCCGTTGATCTCGAACGCGCGCTCGCGATCCCACGCCCGGACTCGGACAGCGCGAAGCAGCTCGCGCAGGATGTCGCGTTCGCCCTCGGCAGCGTGCGTTTGGCAGCTCGCGACACTCACGGCGCGATGAAGGCCGCCGATGAGGGGCTGGTTTTGTCCTCGACCCCGAGCGTCTTCCTTGCCAATCTCCATGCCTTGAGAGGTATGGCGCTCGAGCTCTCTGGCGAGGCCGTGTCCGCGGCCGAGGCCTACCACGACGCCCTGCTCATCCATCAGCGCCTCTACGACGCGCTGCTCGCAACGAACTCCGGGAGCCCGACGTGATCTCGACCCAGCACCGTTCGTACTTCACTACGGCGGCCTTCGTCGCCTCCGCACTCCTGACCCTCTCGACGACGCTCGGCGGATGCGCTGCCCGGCCGGTGGTGGTCCCCGAACCAGCCCACGAGGGTGACCGAGTCGTCGAACAGGTAGAGAAGATGCGTGACGTTCAGCTTGGCGCGCTCATGCAATTCGACGGCGTGCTGACGTCGATGGGGGGCGACATGTGCTCATCCCTATGCGGTCACCACTCGGCTATCTGCGATCTGGCTACGCGCATCTGCGCCATCTCGAACAACCACGCTGAGCACGCTCGGGCAGCCGATCTCTGTGAGCATGCGACGTCGACGTGCCGCGACACGTCGGACCGGCTCCCGAAGGACTGCCTCTGCGAGAAGTAAGAGGGGCCTGACGGCCACGGCGCTACTTAGAGGCGGACTGAGCGATGCCTTTGATGATGGCCTTGCACGCATCGACCGCCGCGGCATCACCTTCGTTGAAGGTCGCTTTGATGATGAGCCCACCGAGCACGGCTTCGACGCCGAACTCGTGGATGACGGCCTTGCCGCCCTCCCATGGAGCGCCGTCTTTGTCGTAGAGGTGGCCGAACTGCTTGGCCGCACTGGCCGCGTCCGGGAAGCGGAACACTTCGGCGCTGATCTCGGTCCCCGCAGCACCACCCTTCTTGGCGTAGGTGGCGAAGACGGCGTCGGTCAGACCGTTCGCGAGGTAGCTCTCGCTGCCGCCGTTGATTTGCTCGTAGATGTCCCCGCGGTTGCGCGGCTGAACCTTCGCAGGCCCCTTGAAGCCTGCAGGACCCTTCGGGAGCAGCGCTTTCAACGGCTTTGGCTTCGGTGTTGTCTTGGCGGCCGTAGCTGGCGGTGATCCATGGGCTTCCGCGCTAGCGAGAGCCACCGTGCCTACGGTTACGGCGCCAAGGGATGCACTGACGAGAGAAGCGGCGAGGATGCGACGGTTCATTCGCGCGTTTTGCCGGTCCGACTCACCGAGGTCAAGTCCAACTCACGCTCTCGGCACACAATCCTTTGCGGCCTTGGACGATTCAACGAACCATCGTGACGTCATGATGGAATGGACCGCCACCGGCGCGACGCACCGGCAGGAAGTTCAGCCGAGGAGCTCGCGCTTGTCGAGGTCGAACCCCACGAGCTGCATGCGGTTATTGCGCGTCACCAGCAGCCCGAGAGTGCTGCTCGGCAGATGACCGAGAACGGCAGCGATGCCGGTTCCAGCGGGCAAGGACGCCGACCAGAGGGTCTCCATCTTCGTAATGTCGATGGCCGTGAGCCCAAAGGTCGGGGTCGCTTCATTCGTTCGCCACGGCAGCACGAAGAGGTTTCTTTCCCGCACCACCTCGAAGAGCCCAATCAGCAGATGGCCCGTCGGGATGAAGCCGCCCGGCTTGGGGTTCTGGTACAGCAGGGTGTGGTCGGCGTGGAGGCGAATCAGCGCAGCGCCGTGCTCGATGGGCCGCCCCGAGACCGGGTCGCGGAACGTGTACTGACCAAGGAGTGAGCCGTCCGGCAGCGCCGTGAGCTTGCGGTACGCCCAGAAGGGCGCCTCGAGCTCGGGCAGCACCACGCGCTGCCGGATCTTCGCTCGTGAGTCCATGATCGCGTAGTGGAACGCTTGGCCGGGCCGGCGTGGATCATAGGGGCGGTGTACCAGGTACTCGCCAGACCCATGGATACGCCGCAGCCCGAACATCGGGACCTTGGCGCGGTCCTCGCCGATGATGCCGCCGTGCGATGCGTCGAGGGCGATGACCCGGCTCTCCCCCTGCCCCGTCGCGTCGGTCAAGACCACGACAAGCCTGTGCTCATCGATGTCGTAGTGGGATTCGGCAGCGAGCCGTGCGCGATCGGTAACGGAGCCGAGGACCTTGTTCAGATCGGCTCGGTCATCGACCGGCCAGTCCCCGTTCCAGTGAGCATACGTGGTGATGACGAGGTCGCGAGAGTCGAACACGACGAGGGTGTCGCCGTGTCCGAAGACGCGCGAGGTCGGGGGCTCGAGCGGACGCCCGGACGGGAAAGTCGCGCCGCTGACGGCCTTGCCGCTCGGGAACCCGACGACAGCGAGGCGCTTGCCAGTGACGAAGATGGCGCGCGGCTCGGCTTCGTCGATTGCAAGAATGACGTGTTCTCCGCGACCACCGACGCCGAGGCCACCGACGTCGATGACGCCATCGTTGGCGCTGCTTGGAGGCATCCACGGATCCGAAGGAAACGCGTGAGCGAGGCCCACCTCGAGCCGCACCACGTCGTCGGGGAACTGATCCCGGTGGGGCGCGAGCTCACGCCGCAGTCCGAACCAGTCACCCGCCTCCGCCAGAAGGTTGAAACGCCGACGCAAGCTACCTTGGATGGCGTCCGCATCTACCCGCGTCCGAAGCGTCTTTCGACGCTCGACGATACCCGAAGCGACCTCAACTGACGTCGACGCCGCCCGGTCGAGCGCAGCGAGCGCCATAGCGAGGTTGCCCGCCTGCTCGGCCGCGTCGGCCTCCTTGACGAGTCCTTCAGCGCGTAGCCGCGCCTTCTCGCGATCGGCCGCGGAATCTTTGCTCATGGGGCCCTCGGAAAACGAGTGGTTACAACGGGAACGAGCCTCCGTCCGCTGAGTCCTGACCACGCCACGCGGTGGCTGAAGTGCAGGGTCGCAGTACGGCGGACGCAAAGCCGCCCGGTGAAGAAGCACGGTTTGGGGGGCGGGGCCCACCCACAAGCGCGTCGGTTACTTTCCGTCGTCCTCGTCGTCGTCTTCGTAGTCGTCGTCGTCGTCGTCGAAGTCGTCGTCATTATCGTAGACGTCATCGGCCGGATCGGGACGACCGAGCTCGAGCCACATGCTGCGAGCCAGCTCACGGCGGCTGATCCCTTCGGGAGCGACGCGGATGTCGAGTTGTCCCATCTCCGAGTCGAAGCCGCCGCGCCTCAGGGTCTCTGAATCGAGCTTCCACTCGATCAGACGCTCCTTCAGCGACTGAACGTCGACGCCAAAGCGGCGGGCGACTTCCGGCATCGATTGGAACTTGTAGCCGTTGTCCTTGGTCACACCGAGGTGATAGGACGCGAACAAGTTGAACGGCGTGAAGCGGTCCGCGTTGTCCGAAGGCTGACGGTGGGTGGCGACGCGATCGTCGTCCGGATCCGTACGGTTCTGCGAGTGCCCCGTGGCGGGAGCGCCCCCGGTCCGTGCCGCGCTGCCGCGACGGCGACGACGACGACGACGACGTCCATCCTTGCGAGGAGCCTCGTTTACCTGCATTTCAGCCTCTTTCAGGCCGGCCTTATCACCGGCGGTTGTCGTCGCGCTCGGACTGGGCCCACAACGAGCTTCAGCCGCAACCACGACGCCCTTCTCATGCACCGGTTCCTCGCTGCACATGAAGCGAGAGAACGGGGCGTATCCATGATGAACCAGCAGAGGGCGCCCAGGAGGCGCCTATGGGGCACCTGAAGCGCGTCCGCGCGTTCTCTGGATGGGACCTCGTCCGGAGAACGGTCGACGCGCCGGCCACCCTCGAAGGTCGCCGGTTGCGAGCGCCTCATACCAGCCGGCTAGATCGAGGTCAAGAAATGACTGCTCCAGTGATTCACCGACAACGAGACACGAGCTCGTGCGCATCTTCAGAGCAGCCGTCGAATACCAAAGAGGCTCAAGGTCAGCATGAGGGCCCCGCCGATGAGCCACCACTCCAGGCTATAGTCGACGGGCACTGCGCTTCCGGTGGTCTCGACGGCATCAGCAGCGTCGCCATTCCAAGCGGAGTCATCCCCGCTGGCCTTCGGCCTCACTGAAGCGGGGGCCGCTCTGGTCCCCGAAGGCCCCCGCCGTCCATCCATGGGAGCGAGCGCTGAGACCGGCGGCAAGCTCACGTCCGAGTCGAGACCGCCGGCGAGGCCCGCCGGCATCGGTTCCGCCGTACTCGACCCCAACGCGGCGGCTGAGGCTCTCGGCTCTACTGTCGCTGCGTCTCCGGTCGCGCGCCCACTCGCTGCATCCGCCCGGGGCCGCTGGAGAGGCGCCGAATCGAAACCGCTGGCCTCGCCCACACGAGGCTGGCGCTGACCGCCCGCTCGGGAGTCGTGGCTCGGTCCACCGGATGACGGCGTCCTCGGTGCGCCGTTGCCGCCGGCGGCGCCGGATGCGCGCTGTTCGTCGGAGCCGACGGGCGCAGCGTCACCGGTCACGCCAAGGCTGCCAGCGAGACAGGCGTCTCCGACGCCGTCCTTGTCCGCGTCGATCTGTTCGGGGTTCGAAAAGACTCGGCAGTTGTCTCGTCGGTCTGGGATCCCGTCGGCGTCGCTGTCGTCATCCCGGAAATCGGGGAGGTTGTCCCCGTCCGTGTCGGTCGGCCTCGGCCCCGCCCCGCGCTCGAGTCCATCGAGGATGCCGTCGCCGTCAGCATCCGCGTCGAGCGCGTCCACGAAGCTGTCGCTGTCGGTGTCAGGGAAGGTTATCTGGCCATCTGCGGTCTCGAGCGCTTCTTCGCCGTCGATGAGCCCGTCGCCATCGGAGTCCGGGTTGTCTGGAGACGTGACGCCAGCCTCCTCTTTGTTGGTCAGACCATCCTGATCGGCGTCGGACCCGGCTCCATCGGCGGAGTCCGTGTCGCAGGCGTCGCCAACGCCGTCACCGTCTTGGTCAGCCTGATCTGGGTTGGCTGCGAGCGGGCAATTGTCGGCTTTGTCCGCAGCGCCGTCGCTGTCGTCGTCGTCGTCGCAGGAGTCAAGGACTCCGTCAGCATCGGCGTCCGGCTGGCCGGAGAGATCGAGTTGCAAGGACAGAAGCGTGTGCCGGTTTCGAAACGCGCCGGTGCCGGAGACGACGGCGAGGTAAGCGACCTTGCCGAGGATCGCCTCTGGCGACGCCGGGAGCTCGAGCCGGGTGGTCGTGCGACCGTCACTGACGCTCCCGACGAGCGACCCGCCTGCGAATACGAGCTGCACATCGAGCACAGGAGAGATGCCCGCCGCGGGATCCCCAGGCGCGTTCAGGTCGAAAGGCACCGGGATCGTCGCGAGGTGCTTTCCGGGCGCGGCCGCGAGGATGAAGCCGAGGTGATTGTCGTTTGGATCCGTTGGGTTTTGATACGTGTCCAACTCAAAGGCAACGCCGGGAGACAGCCCGCCAACACCGAGCTCTCCACCCGTGGTGCCGAGGCCCGCGGGTCCTTTCGGGTGGGCATGAAGCACGATGGCGATGCCGTCAGCCCCTCGAGTGCCTTGCTCGCCGGAGATGCGAACGCGCGCACTCACCGCAAACGATGCTCCATCGGTGATGGAGAGCGGGCACGGCCAGACGACGCCGCCCGCCTGAAAGTTTCGATCGGGGGTGAGGTCGACGGCACCCAGCGTCAGCGTGACCGTGCCGTCGTCCTGGGCGGGTACCGCGGCGCCCAGTGGCAGCACGGGTTGCCCCTCCGACGGTGACAACAGATTGAGCGAGGTGCTCAGGACGAGCTTGGCAAGAGCGAGGGCGAGGAGACCAGTCACGACGAGCGGAGCCTACCGGTCGTAAGCACTGGGCGAAAGGCGGGACGAGTCGGCGCCGGGGCCGACGACCAATTTGCGTTGCACAGTCCGGGACTTTCGACGAGCTTCTAGCGCCGCGATGGGCATCGACGCCGCCGCGCCCTGGAGGCTCCACCGTGCCGAAGTCCAAATCCCCGTCCGACCCTTCACTCGCCGGCGCCTCCGCACCGAGCGCGACGTCGCCGGAGCTCCCTGACCTGATGACGCGTGAGACGCCCCCGGCGCCGCGCTCGAAGAGCCGCGTCCTCGTCTACGGTGCCAATGGCTATACCGGTCAGCTCGTAGTGGAGGCGGCCATAAAGCGGGGCTGGAAACCCATCGTCGCCGGTCGCAACCGGGCCGCCGTCGACGCCGTCGCGGCGGCGCACGGCCTCGAAGCGCGCGTCTTCGAGCTGCAGAGCGGAGAGCAGATAGCGCCACATCTGGGCGACGTCGCCGTGGTCCTTCACTGTGCGGGGCCCTTCGCTCGCACCTTCCGTCCGATGCTGGACGGCTGCCTCGAGGCTGGCGCTCACTACCTCGACATCACGGGTGAGGTCGAGGTCTTCGAAGGGGTCGCGGCCCGCACGCTCGACTGCGAACGCCGCGGCATCGTCGCGATGCCGGGCGTCGGCTTCGATGTCGTCCCGAGCGATTGCCTCGCGGCTCACCTGGCGCGGCGGCTGCCGAAGGCAGACACGTTGGAGCTGGCTTTCAAAATGCGTGGTGGCCGTGCGTCACACGGTACGCTAACCACCATGGTGGAGAACCTCCACCGGGGCAGCCTGGTCCGCCGCGATGGACGCCTCGTGCACATCGCGACCGGCGAGATCGTGCGCGAGATCGACTTTGGGCCGGGTGCGAACGGGGAGTCGAAGCCGCCCGTGCACTGCGCCGCGATCCCCTGGGGCGACGTATCGACCGCCTATCGGACGACGCGAATCCCGAACATCGCCGTCTTCGTGCCGGTATCGAAGACGGCCGCGTTCGCGGCGCGCGTCTCGACACCACTCCGCGGCGTGCTCGGGACGGACTTCATACAACGTCTCATGAAGAAGCGCATCGCCGGCCAGCCCGTCGGCCCATCGGCCGAGGAGCGAAAGAGCGCCACGGTCGTGATGTGGGGTGAAGCCACTCGAAAGGACGGTCAGAAGGTCGTGAGCCGGCTCGTCACACCCGAGGGGTATAGCCTCACGGCGCTGACGTCCGTCATGGCGGCCGAGCGCGTCCTCGCAGGTGACGTTCGCCCGGGCTACCAGACGCCCGCCCTCGCGTTCGGTCCCGACTTCGTGATGACGGTGCCGGGGGTCGAGCGCATCGATCTTTGATCGAGGCGACTGTCAACGTTCCGCCCAGCGCCATCCGCCGGGCTCTTTGACTACCCGAACATGGCTCTCTCGCCGCGCGCCGGCGATGTTGAAGGCAACCTTCACCTTCGCCTCGGCACCATCAGGCAGCATGGTCGCGCCTTCGATGCGGAAGTCTCGAGCGCGTTCGAACTCGCCGTCCCAGAGCATGAGCCAGGCGTCGAGCGTCATCCCGCCTTCGGCGACCTGCGGGGCAAGGGTGGACGCCAAAAGGCGGCGCACCTGATCCCAATCGTCGCGGCTAAAGGCCTCAGTGACCGCGCTCACGAGGCTCTCGGGGGTCGCTGACGCAGCGACGTCTGGGTTGGCTGCCGCGGGCGAAACGCTGGAAGTAGAGGCAGGGCCCGTCGTCGACGCACACCCTCCGAGCAGCAGCGCGCATCCCGAAGATACGAGCAGCGTGCGAGCGAGGTGCCATTTGACCCTCGCCCGCTGCGGTTGTAGCGTCCTCCCGGAAATGGGACCGGAGTTCACGCTAGTGCTCCGGTTCCGCGAGCCAAGTCGGCTCGCATCGAACTCCGTGCTCCCCACCTCTGGAGGCTCTTCCCCGATGGCGCATATACACCCCTTGCCCAAGCTCCTCGGCTCCACCGTGGCGCTCAAGGCTGCGATGGCGGTCTCCGGACTTCTGCTCGTCGGGTTTCTCGTCGGCCACATGGTGGGGAACCTCCAGGTCTTCGGTCTGTTCGGCGGTCGTGAGGCGATGAACGCGTACGGCGCGTTCTTGCATTCCAAGCCGATATTACTCTGGGTGGCGCGAATTGGTCTCCTCGTGATGATCGCGATTCACATTGGGTCGGCGATGGCGCTGATTCAACGCAATCAGGCGGCACGTCCAATCGGCTACCACATGAAAAAGCCGATCGCCTCGACCTACGCGTCGCGCACGATGCGGTGGTCCGGCCCGATCATCACGGCCTACATCCTCTATCATCTTGCGCACTTCACCGTCGCTGGGGTCGGCATTCCGGGCTATCCGCTCATGGACGCCCAAAGCCGCGTGGACATCTACCAGCACGTCGTCAACTCGTTTCAGTCACCGCTAGTCTCGCTCATCTACATCGTCGCGATGAGCCTGTTGTCGATGCACCTGTGGCACGGCCTGTGGAGCCTCTTTCAGTCGCTCGGGCTCTCCAACGCGCGATGGAACGTCCTGAAGCGTCCGATGGCGACTGGGCTGACGGTCTTCATTATCGCCGGCTTCATGGCAGTGCCCCTCGGGGTCCTCTTCGGGATCGTAAAGTAGCGAGACCTGAAGCGATAGCCCCCCGGGCCTGATGGCCCACCCAACACTCCTGCGAACCGAGGCCGACGATGACGAGCCAGACTTCTCCCCTCCTGAACGCCAAGATCCCAGAGGGTGACATCCGACAGAAGTGGGACAACCACCGCTTCCAAATGAAGCTCGTGAACCCTGCGAACAAGCGGAAGTACCGCATCATCGTAGTCGGGTCCGGCCTCGCCGGTTCGGCGGCGGCCGCGAGCCTTGGAGAGCTCGGCTACGACGTCGACTGCTTCTGCTTTCAGGACAGCCCAAGGCGAGCCCACTCCATCGCCGCACAGGGCGGTATCAACGCCGCCAAAAACTACGCCAACGACGGCGACAGCGTGTGGCGGCTCTTCTACGATACCGTCAAAGGCGGCGATTACCGCGCTCGCGAGGCGAACGTCTATCGTCTCGCCCAGGTCTCACTGAACATCATCGACCAAGCCGTCGCGCAAGGCGTGCCATTCGCCCGCGAGTACTCCGGCTACGTGGACAATCGCAGCTTCGGTGGAACGCAGGTTTCACGGACCTTCTATGCCGCCGGCCAGACTGGCCAGCAGCTCCTCCTGGGCGCCTATCAAGCGTTGGCGAAGAACATCCACAGCGGCAAGGTCAAGATGTACCCCCGCACCGAGATGCTCGACCTCGTCGTGGTCGATGGCCAAGCGAGAGGCATCGTGACGCGCGACCTGACGACGGGGGCGATCTCGTCGCACGCCGCCGACGCGGTCTGCCTCGCGACGGGCGGCTACGGCAACGTGTTCTTCCTCTCGACCAACGCGAAGGGTTGCAACGTGACGGCGACGTGGCGTGCCCACAAGCGCGGCGCGTTGTTCGCCAATCCTTGCTACACCCAGATTCACCCGACCTGCATCCCGGTCTCGGGTGACTATCAGAGCAAGCTCACGCTCATGAGCGAGTCGCTCCGAAATGATGGTCGAATCTGGGTCCCGACGCAGAAAGGCGACCCGCGCGCAGCGACCCAAATCCCCGAGGGCGAGCGCGACTATTATCTCGAGCGCCGCTACCCTGCCTTCGGCAACCTGGTGCCTCGCGACATCGCGTCGCGGGCTGCGAAAGAGCGCTGCGACGAGGGCTTCGGCGTCGGGCCGGGTGGGCTCGGCGTCTATCTCGACTTCGCGGACTCCATCAAGCGCCTCGGCGAGAGCGCAATCAAAGAGCGCTACGGCAACCTCTTCGAGATGTACGAGCGCATCACCGGGGAGAACCCCTACCAGACCCCGATGCGCATCTACCCGGCGGTCCACTACACCATGGGTGGGCTCTGGGTAGACTACAACCTGATGAGCAACCTCGAAGGGCTCCATGTGCTCGGGGAAGCGAACTTCTCTGACCACGGCGCCAACCGGCTCGGCGCGAGCGCGCTGATGCAGGGCCTCGCCGATGGCTACTTCATCATACCGTACACCATCGGGCAGTACCTCGCGGGCACGAAGTTGAAGCCTGTGGCGACCGACCACGCGGCGTTCAAGGACGCCGAGCGGGAAGTGAAAGCGCGCATGAACCGGCTCGTCGAGGTCAAGGGAAACACCTCGCCCGATGTCTTTCACCGCGAGTTGGGCAAGCTCATCTGGGACCATTGCGGGATGGCCCGAAACAAGGCTGGTCTCGCAGAGGCGCTGGAGAAGATCCCGAAGCTACGTGAGCGCTTCTGGCGTGAGGTCTTCGTCCCGCAGTCGGGCGACGTACTGAACCAGACCCTCGAGAAGGCGGGTCGCGTCGCCGACTTCCTCGAGTTCGGCGAGCTAATGTGTCGCGACGCTTGGACGCGAGACGAGTCTTGCGGTGGGCACTTCCGCGAAGAATATCAGGACGATGAGGGCGAGACGAAGCGCAACGACGACGAGTTCGAACACGTCGCTGCCTGGGAGTTCAAGGGCGTCAATGAGACCCCGGTCCTTCACAAGGAGCCTCTTACGTACGAGTACGTAAAGAAGGCCGTCCGCAGCTACAAGTAGTCAGGAGAAGGGCGAACCATGAAGAACATCGATCTCACGCTTCACGTCTGGCGCCAGGAAAACCCGAAGGATACCGGTCGCTTCGACCAAATCGAGGCGAAGGGAATCTCGACTCACGCCTCCTTCCTCGAGATGCTCGACGTCGTCAACGACCGACTGCTCGCACAGGGCAAGCGCCCTATCGCGTTCGACCATGACTGCCGCGAAGGCATCTGTGGCAGCTGTGGCGTCATGATCAACGGTGAAGCCCACGGCCCCGTTCGGGGCACGACCGCCTGCCAGCTCCACATGCGCGAGTTCGACACTCGTGGCATCAAGGAGCTGTGGATCGAGCCCTGGCGCGCCAAGGCCTTTCCGGTCATCCAAGACCTCGTCGTCGACCGCAGCGCATTCGACCGAATCATCCAGGCGGGCGGCTACATCTCCGTCAAGACCGGCCAGGCCCCTGACGCCAACGCGGTCCCAGTACGTAAAGACGACGCCGATCAGGCGTTTCAGGCGGCCACGTGTATCGGCTGCGGCGCCTGCGTCGCGTCCTGCCCGAATGGCTCGGCAGCCCTCTTTGTAGGCGCCAAGATCACCCACCTCGGCCTCCTACCCCAGGGCCAGACCGAGCGCGCCAGCCGCGTCCTCAACATGGTCACCAAGATGGACGACGAGAGCTTCGGCGCGTGCACCAGCCACGGGGAGTGCGAAGCGACGTGCCCGAAGGGCATCAAGCTCGACGTCATCGCCCGCATGAACGGGGATTATCGGCGGTCGGTGGCGGCTGGGGGGTGAGTCAAGCCCTACGAAGCTCGGCTACACGATCGCGAATGTCCCCAATGTGGCCCAGTCCCTCGCCTTCTTCGGCGCCGCGTTCGGCCTGAAGACGCAGTTCTGTCACGACTCCGGCAGCTAACGCGAGCTCGAGACCGGCGAGACCAACCTCTCGTTCGCGTCCCACTAGTTCGGTGCGATGAACTTTCCGGCAGGATTCATCAGGGCCAGCGACTCGCCCACGCCGCTGGGCGTCGAGATCGCCCTTAGGGCTCGGTCGAAAATAAGCGGCTCGATTTGCCTCGCGCCGCATCCCCGCCCGGCTCAGTCCAAGTCCTCGAAATACGAGGAGTATGTCTTCGGACTTGGCCCGAGCCGGGCGGGGCGCGGCGCGGTCAACTCTCCCACTTATTTACGACCGAGCCCTTACGACTCCCGACGTCGCCGCGGCACATGTGAGTGCCCTCCAGCATGGCGCCAGCGAGCTCGCGGCGCCCAAAACCAAACCGTGGGGTCAGACCGTGTCGTGGGTTCGGGCGCCGGACGGCACCCTCATCGAGCTCTGCACCCCCATGGGCGGGTGAACTAGTGCTCCTCGTCGGCTAGGACCACCGGCGCGAGGAGATCGGAGGGCACGTCGACCGTGAAGAGGTCGGCACCCTCACGCTTCCGGCGCGTCCCCTCGTAGAGTTCGAAACGCAGCGCGCGGCAGTCGATGTCGCCGTTCATGAAAGCGAGCTTTCGCGAGGGTTTGAGCCCAAATACGCCCGCGTCCGACGCGTCACCGACGAGCACCCAGACCACCGAACCTGCGTAGCGCTGCTTCATCTGATCGCCGAAGCGCTTGTAGAGCGCCAGCACCGACGTACGATCACCAAGCCGTTCCCCGTAAGGCGGGTTGGTGACCACGATGGTCCCAGGCGCATCTGGCCCGATCTCGAGGGCGTCACCCCGTGACCAGGTCACGGCGTCGTCTACGTACGCCAACTGAGCGTTTTCCCCCGCGATCCTCAGGACTGAGCCGTCCGAGTCAGAGCCCACAATCGGGTGCATTGCCTCACGGGCCTCCATTCGGCAGAACGCGACCGCCTTGGCGAAGGCAGCAGCGTCGTGGTCGAGCCAGCGCTCGAACGCGAACCCCACCGGCTCGAGGATGGCCGCGCCATCGCCGCCGTACGTCATGGGTTTTGCCCCCTGCCGCCGCAGCCGCAACAGCCCCGGCGCCACGTGACGTGCGATGAGCGCCGCTTCGATGGCGATGGTCCCGGAGCCGCAGAATGGGTCGAGGAAGGGGGTGCTGCCGTCGTAACCTGCGTTCAGCAGGAGCCCGGCGGCGATCGTCTCGCGCAAGGGCGCCGTACCGGCGACAGCGCGGTAGCCGCGCCGGCCGAGACGCTCACCCGAGCTGTCGAGCAGGATGGTGATGCGCGACCCGTGGACATGCACGCTGACGGGTACGTCCGGATAACGCCGGTTCACGTCGGGGCGTCGCCCTGTCTCCTGCCGCAGACGGTCGCAGATGGCATCCTTGACGACCTGACTGACGAACTCGGCCCGACGGAAGGCCGGGTTCTCGCTGACCCGGCTGTCCACGGCGATCGACTCGTTGGCTGTGAGGATGTCCTCCCACGGGATCGACGACGCGACGTCATAGAGAGCCGCCCGTGTCTCGGCCTTGCCTCGCTGTATCGTGAGGAGCACGCGATTGGCAGTACGCAGCCACAAGTTGGCTCGCCAGAGAAGGTCGCGATCGCCCCGGAAGACAATGGCGCGGGGTGGGAGCGCGATGACCTGAGCACCAAGCCTCTGAAGCTCCGCCTCGAGGACCTTCTCCATGCCGGCATCGCAGGTGGCCACCATCTCGAAGAGGACGGTGGAGTCCGCTTTGGGCTTCGGGCGCGGCGGCGGCGCTGGCGCCGTTTGCCCACGTTGGCCAAAACCAGCACGGCGGTCATCGCCACGACCTGGAGGTCGCCCTCGCGGAGGACCCGTCACCATGCTCCACCCACGAAGGCACGGTGGATCTTCCGATCGCGGAAGTCGGGCGGGACGGTCTCGGTTGAGATCTCGCGAAAGTCCGAGAGCACGGCCCCCGGCTTGAATCGCCGAAAGTTAGTGGAAAACATGATGATCCCCTGATGAGCGAGGCGGTCGAGGCACAGCGTCACGAGGAGCTCGTGGTCGCGCTGCACGTCGAAGGTGTCGCGGTCGGTTCGGTTCGAAAAAGTGGGAGGGTCGACGATGATGACGTCGAAGCGATCGTCAGCGTCAGCGCCTTCGAGCCATGTCATCGCGTCCATTCGAATGAAACGGTGCGCACGGGCGGACGGGTCCTTGCCATTGAGCGTGAAGTTGCGGGTCGCCCACTCAAGGTAGGTATTCGACCAGTCTACGGTGGTGACGTGGGTCGCGCCCGCCGTCACGGCATAGACCGAGAAGGAACCCGTGTATGCGTAGAGGTTCAGGACCCGCTTACCAGAACAGCGTGCAGCCACGAGGGCTCGCGTCGTGCGGTGGTCGAGGAACAGGCCCGTGTCGAGGTAGTCGCTCAGGTTGAGCTCGAAGCGCCGTCCGGCCTCGACCACGATCGGCGCTACAGGCACCTCACCCGCGCGCGAAAACCGCTCGTACTGGGCCGTGCTTCGCTTCCGCTCGCGACGCTTCAGGAAGGTATATTCCTCCGTCACGCCCAGCGTCTCGGCCGCCGCGCCAGTGAGCGTGTCGAGCCAGTCGTTGTGCTCGTCGGGGCTGCGATCATGGGGACGTGCGTACTCGGCGAGGTGGAGATAGGCAACGCCGCTCTCATCGACGATGGAATCGATGACGAGGGGGATCTCCGGGATGTCGTGGTCATAGACGCGTTTGCAGGTCACGTCCTCGCGCCCGAAGGCTCGCCTGAGCACACGCAGATTCTTCGAGATGCGGTTCGACAGCATCTCGGCCTGTTGCGCGGCCTTCGGGTCTCTCTCACTCTCGTCGCAAGTCACTACCGAAAGTCCTTATCGAGGCGGCGTCTCAGCTCCGTCTCGCGCGACGCCTGACTGTCATCGATCTGCGTCGACAGCCGCTCCTTCACCTCGCGGATCAGGCTCGCCTGGGTGTGAGAGATGATGTTGAGGCGGTTGTTCAAGAGGCGAACGGCGCTGTTCAGTTTGTACAGAACGAAGCCGACGACGCTCGAGAGGACCACGACCAAGACGACGTTGATAAAGTCGAAAGAATCCATCTCGCGACATTAGCCCAAGCGGCCGGGTTCGCGAAGAAATGCTCATGACTGACTCGACGTCCGGGGCTGCTGGCGGCGATGCCGGCGCGACGCTCAGTGCTGCTTCTGAGCGCTCAGCGGTCAGGGGTCGGCGGTCAGCTCCGGTCGGCCGGCCGGCCGACGTGTCTCGCACGGCACGGCGCTTCCCTGGCCTCGCCCGGCTGAACGCTGAACGCTGATAGCCCGGCGTCAGCTCCGGCTGAAGCCGGCGGCGCCGGCGCCGGCGCTGGGGCTGACCGCTGACCGCTGATAGCCCTGCGTCAGCCCCGGCTGAAGCCGGCAACGCCGGCGCTGGGGCTGAAAGCTGATAGCGCGGCGTCAGCTCCGGCTGAGTGGGTCGGGTGGGGTGGAGGTTGAGCGTACGCCGCGCACGCCGGGGGTGGGGGGGTCGTCCCCCAGCCGCAAGCGCACGCACTGCCGACGCAGCCCTCCCCCCTGCTTCGACTGGGCGCCGCTAGGCGCGTACTCGAGTGACGAAGGCGGGCTGCATCGCCCGCCTTTGAGCGAGAGCAACTCGATGCTCAAAAATTGCCGGCGGACGCCAATCGGAGTTTTGTCCGACCCACTGAAGCCGGCGACCCCGGCACAGGGGCTGAAGGCCCCGCGCCTCGGCCGCCCACCACTGGCGGTGAGTTGACGCCCCCGGGGCTAGTCCGTAGCTTCGAGGAGTGCAGCTCGACTCGCCGTCTCTCCACCGCCGAATGCGCGACGGCCGCCCCTGCCTCGGCTCCTGGCTCTCTCTAGGCAGCCCCGCCATCGCGGAGCTCCTGTGCGGCCTGGGCTATGAGTTCTTGGTGGTCGACCTCGAACACACGACCACGAGCCTCGAGACCGCCGAGGCCATCCTCCGCGTTATCGAGCTCGCCGGCGCCATTCCACTCGTTCGCCTCACCGATCACGATCCTGGGCTGGTGAAGCGCGTCCTCGATGCCGGCGCACACGGGATCATCGCGCCCATGGTCAACTCACGCGCCGACCTCGAACGGCTCGAGTCGGCCATGTTCTATCCCCCGCGCGGCAGCCGCGGGGTCGGTCTCGGTCGCGCTCAAGGCTACGGGGGCGGCTTCCAAAGCTACGTCGACGGGTTCTCAGAACGCGCCGTCCTCATCCCTCAGATCGAACACCGCCTCGCCGCCGAGCGAAGTCGCGAGATCCTGTCTCATCCGTCGGTCACCGCGTACCTCATCGGCCCCTACGACCTCTCCGCCTCTCTCGGCGTCCCCGGTCAGCTCGCCCACCCCGAGGTCGAGGCTGCCGTCGCCGGTGTCTTGGCGACGGCGAAGACGCTCGGCGTCCCGGCCGGTTACCACCAGGTCGAACCCGATCCGGTCGCGCTAAAAGCCCGAATTTCCGAGGGATATCAGTTCCTGCCCTTCGGCGTCGACTTCACCCTCTTGCGCCGCGCGGCTCTCGCCGGCCCGGCTGCCTTCGCCGCCCTGCCACCCTGCCCATGAACGGCCTGGGTTGATACGACGAGTCGCTATCGTCGGCTGCGGCCAGATGGGCGTCAGGCGGGCCGCTTCAGTGAGCGCCCTACCCGGCTGGAGCGTCGCAGCCGCCGTCGATCCCGATCTTGCCGCCGCCGCCCGCCTCGTCCGTCCTGAACGCTGCTATTCGAGCTGGGAGCAGCTCTCCAGCGCACCCGGACTCCCAATCGACGCCGTCATCATTGGCGTCCCGACCGCTCATGCGGCCACGCTCACACGGTCCGCCCTCAGCCGCGGACTGCATGTCCTCTGCGAGAAGCCCCCCGCGACTCGCCTCGAGGACCTCGCTGGTCTGGACTCCCTGGCCGCTACGAACGGGTGCGTCCTCAAGTACGGCTTCGACCACCGCCACCACGGCTCGGTCCGTGCCGCTCACGCCTTCATCGCCGAGCACACTCCGGGCCCCCTGCTCGCGGCCCGCGGTCTCTACGCCAAGAGCAGCCTCGGCACACCGGGCTCCTGGCGGGTCGATCCGGGTCTTGCCGGCGGCGGCATCCTCCTCGACCAAGGCATCCATCTGCTGGACCTCCTTCGCTATTTCGTCGGCGAGCTCGCGGTCACCAGTGCCCTCCGCGACGGGCCCGCAGGCGCCGAGACCGGCATCATGGCGCTGCTCGAGGGTCCGTCCGGCCAGACGGTTCAACTTCACAGCAGCGCCCGCGAGTGGCCGCACCGCTTTCGACTCGAGCTGGTCTTCGAGCGCGGGGCCGTCACGCTCGACGGGCTAATCACGAGCACCCGCAGCTATGCCCCCGAGACGCTCATCACGCAGCTGCACGGCTCGGGCGCAAAGCGCCACGTCTTCACGGACGACGTCGCCGTCGCTAACGACACCCACGAGTTCACCGCCGCCGTGGACGCGGGCTCCCCAATCGGCGCGGGCAGTTGGGCCGACGCCGCCGCTGCACTGACCCTCGTTCACGCGATCTACGCCGCCTGTGACCGAGCGACGTGACCCACTGACGACGGGCAGGAGCCCTCCCGCAGCCGCATACTCGATCACGAACAATGGACGCGCCCCCACGACCGCGGGTAACTTGAAGGCAGTAGGGCTGCCTTGCCCCTCCCTAGCCCCGGACGCCGCCAGGACCGAGAGTCGTTTGAACGCCGCCGCACACTTTTTCCGCGATTACGTCACGCGCGTACAGGCGATCCTGAGCGCCATGGATCCAGCGCCGGTAGGTGAGCTCGTCGACGCCCTGCTCGCCGTGCGCGCCCATGGCGGAACCGTGTGGACCTGTGGCAATGGCGGCAGCGCGTCGACCGCCGAGCACTTCGCGAGCGATCTCGTGGGCACCCTACGGCTGAGCGCGAACCCCTTTCGCGCCATTTGCCTCTCCTCGAACATCGCGGCCTTCAGCGCTGCTGCCAACGACTACGGCTACGAGAACGCCTTCTCGCGTCAGCTCGACGGACGAATCACGAGTCACGACCTGCTCGTCGCCATCTCCGCGTCCGGCAACTCGCCGAACGTCCTGTCTGCGGTGGAGTACGCACGCCGAGCCGGCGCCCGAGTGGCCGGCCTCACGGGATTCGATGGCGGCCTCCTCCGGGAGCGCGCGGACATCGCCATCCACGTCCCGTCGGAGCACGGCGAGTACGGCCCTTGCGAAGATCTCCACATGGTCGTCAAGCACGGGGTGACCATGTACTTGGACCGGCTCCTGTCTGGTGGGGACGACCCGCGCCTCGCCCGAATTGAGCCAGCCGCATGACGATCGCGGTCTGCTCCCGCTCTTTCAGCGCGCACCCTGTCTTGAGAGCCGAGCTGCTTGCGGCCTTCCCGAGCGCCCGCTTCAACGACAGTGGCCATCAGCTCCAAGGCCCTGAGCTCCTTGCCTTTCTGAGCGGCGTAGACGGCGCGATCGTCGGCCTCGAACGCATCGACGACGCGCTCCTCGACGCCTGTCCGAGTCTCCGGGTAGTAGCCAAGTTCGGCGTTGGCCTCGACCGCATTGACCTGACGGCACTCGACCGTCGCGGCGTGCGCATCGGCTGGACCCCCGGCGTGAACGCGCCCGCTGTGGCGGAGGTCGTGCTCGCCCGCACCATCGAGCTCCTGCGCCACTTGCACACCTCCGACGCTGAGGTTCGGCAAGGCCGGTTCACGCTCCGCGTTGGCCGTTCGCTCGCCTCCTGCACCATTGGGATCATCGGCTGCGGCCACGTCGGCAAGACGGTCGCCCGTGTCTTCCGAAGCTTTGGGGCGGCGGTCATCACGCACGATATCCGCCAATACCCGGACTTCTACGTCGACGCCGGCGTCACCACCGTCGACCTCGACACACTGCTCGAGAGCGCCGATGTCGTCAGTCTCCACGTCCCTCTCACGCCACGCACGCGCGGGCTGATGGCCGGTGCCGCCTTCGCACGCATGAAGCCGGGCGCTCTGCTCATCAACACCGCGCGGGGCGAGGTCGTGGACGCCGCCGCCCTCGAAGACGCGTTGACTAGCGGACGGCTCGCGGGCGCCGCGCTCGACGTCTTCGACCCCGAACCGCCGACCGGTAGCCCACTGCTGGCCAACCCGAACGTCCGACTGTCTGCCCACTTGGCCGGTTCGTCCGACGCCTCGACCCTCGCGATGGGCCGTGCGGCCATCGCCGGCCTCACGCGCCATCAAGCCGCCGGCGCGCTCCTCGAGCTCGTGACCTGACGCATGGACCTTGGCTGGAGCCTCGTGCGGGCGGCACGCGTGGTCGCCTTCAAAGACCGCCAGCCCTTCCGCCAAGCGATGTTCGCCTACCTCGCGGGCCATCGGCGCACGGTCAGCGCCGTCCTCGCTGCCTACGCGCCGATTCAGGGCACGTCACTGTCCACCCTCGCCATCTCCGGCTATGGACTCCTGGCTTGGTTAGGCCTCGACGCCCCGGATGAGGACGCGGAGCTGTGGAGCGTCGCCGCCTATCGCAACGAGGAGCGCCAGTTCGAGTTCGTTCGTCGCGCGGCCCCACAGCTGCGGGTCGCCGCGATGCGCCTCCGGCCGAGGCCCACACGTCGCACGCTTCGAGCCGCTGCTTTGGCCGGCGTCGCAATCGCCCGCCGCCCCGGACGGCTCGCCCCGCTCTGGCGCACCGTACAGCGCCACGATCGGCGCGACGGCTTCCTCGTCGCCTGCCGCGTCGCGAGCACACTCGGCTATTACCTTCGTGCCCGTAGCGAGCTGGAATCGGACCACGGCCGCCGCGTGCAGGCCGTCCTGGTCTCGAGCGACTCCAACCCCTACGCAGTGGGGGTCGCCGCTGCCGCAAGGGCGCTCGGTCGACGCGTCGTCTACATCACGCACGGCCACCTCCCGGAAGGGCCACCGACGCTCGACGTCGACCTCGCCTTCCTCGACGGACCCGCGCTCTTACGGGTGTATGAACGTGCCGGCCCCGTGCGCGGGAAGGTGGTCTTCAAAGGCGCCGAGGGCGAGCTCCGCCCAATGCGCGCTCGTCGCCCCACCCTGAGTCCGCGCGGCCTCGTCGTCGGCGTCTTCGCGTCCATCCTCGTCGACTGGCGCTCATTCTGGGCGCGCGTCGTCGAGATCGAGGCCGCCCTGAAGCCCGCGCGCCTCATCGTGCGCTTGCACCCGAACACCGTCATCCGTGACCCCGCGGCTCTCCACGGCAAGCCCACACTCGACCACCTCTCTATCTCGAGCGGCGAGACCATCCTGACGGACGACGCCGCCGCGTGCGACCTCGTCATCGCGGGCAACTCGAGCTGTCACTTGACCGTGTTGCGCTTTGGCGTGCCGTCGGTCTACGTCCCAGGGCTCGACACGGTGCCGCACGACTTCTACCGCTTCCTACAAGACGGCCTCATCCCGTCGGTGACGAGCGCTACCAAGCTCGATTACGACGGGATCGTGGACTTTTACGCCTCACCACAGTGGCCAGGCCGCTTCGCCGAATACGACCCCGCCTACCCGATCGCAGGTTCGCCCCCGCCAGCTGACGTGGGAGAACGGGCGGTTCGGAGCGCACTGCTCGATCTGCTCGCCGCACCGGAGCCGCGCCCGTGACCCGCTTCCTCCGCGTCTTCCTCATCCTGAAAGGCGAGTCCGAGCGGGTCCCCGGCAAGAACTTTCGTCGCCTCGGCGATAGACCGCTCTATCGCTGGATCGTAGACACGGTGTTGTCACTGCCGGAGACCTCCGAGCTGCTGATCGACACGGACGTCCCCGAGCGGTTGGCCGAGCTGCCCCGCGACCCCCGCATTCGAATCGAGCGCCGACGACCCGAGCTGCTGGGCCACCACGTCACTGCGAACGCCCTCATCGCAGCTCACATGGACTCGACGCCCGCGGACGCCCTCTGGCTCATGATCCACGCGACGTCGCCGCTTCTCACCCCCCGCACGTTGACCGCCGTGCTCGCCGCGTGGGAGAGCCGCGTCGGCGGCCACGATTCGCTCTTCGGCGTGACTGCGCACCAGTCACGCTTCTACGACCAGCACGCACGCGCTTGGAATCACGATCCAGCGCGCCTCGTCCCGACTCAAGACCTCGCACCGGTCTTCGAAGAGAACTCCACTGTCTATCTCTTCGACCGTTCGTCCTTCATGACCACCGGCAGCCGGGTGGGCCGGACGCCCCTGCTCTTCCCGACCCCAACGCTGGAGAGCCTCGACATCGACACCGAGGCCGACTGGCGGCTCGTTCAGGCGGTTGTGGCGCAAGGCGTCCCGGAGGTCTCACCATGAGCGACAGTCGTGCTAGCGACAGAATCGTCCTCGTCCATCCGCCCCTGGCCGATCCGACGCAGCCCTACCCGAGCCTGCCGACCCTGGCCGGCTGGCTGGCCGGGAGAGGCATCAGCGCACGCGTCGTCGACCTGAACGTTCAAGCCGCTCATTGGCTGTGGGACGAAGGCCGGATCGATGCGCTGGCGAGCAGGATGAGCGCCCGCGTCCTCGAACTCGATGCCCGACCCGAGCTCGACTTCGAAGCTCAACGGGAGCTGGCCGCGCTAGACGCTGCCCGCAGCGCGATGAAGGCCGTGCTGGCTGCCGATCCGAGCCCCATCGACGTCTTTCGCGACCGAGAGCGCTTCTACGATCCTCTCGCCTACAGCTGGGCCCGACTGCGCTCCGATGCGCTGTTCGACGCCCTGTCGGCGGTCCATTTCCCCTTTCGTTACGGGTGGAACCACGTCGTCCACCATACGGTCCCGTGGAGCTTTGACCTCCTCGAGACCTACGCGCAGGAGCGTCTCAGCCCCTTCGATGGGCTCTACGACGCCTTCGCCCAGCAACTCTCTGCGGGCGCGCGCCTCGTCGGGATCTCGATTGTCTTCCCCTCTCAGTTCCCGGAAGCGGTGGCGCTGGCCAGGGCGCTGCGCCGCGTTCGCCCCGACCTCATGCTCCTCTTCGGTGGACCAGCGCTCCACCAGGTCGCGGTCCACATGACGCCGCCCGAGCAGCGCCGCCTCCTCGATCACGTCGACGGGCTAGGCGTGTTCGAGGGGGAGCGCACACTCGAAACCATCGCTGGGCTCCTCGATTCCCTCGCGAGTGACGGCCCGGAGCGCGCCGCGGCGCTGAAGAGCGTCCCCAACCTAATCAGTCGAACGGGCGAAGACCCACAGGGCGGGGTCCAAGCGGGTCCGCGCTGGACCTTGGATCTGCGAGAGAGCCCGGCGCCCTGCTTCGATGACCTCGATCTCAACGCCTACCTCGCGCCAGAACGGACTCTCCTCTACGCGCCAACGCGTGGTTGCTATTGGGGAAAGTGCTCATTTTGCTACTACGGACTGGCCGAGACGGCGACGGCCGCGTACCGCGAGATCGCGCCCGAGGTCGCCGTCGCCCAGCTCGAGGCGTTGTGCCAGAAGCACGACACGCGCCACGTCTACCTCTCGTGCGACGTGCTCTCGCCCTCCTACGCGGTGCGCTTCGCCGACGCGCTGCTGGCACGCGACCTGCGGATCACGTGGTCGAGCGACCTCAAGATCGAGAAGTTCTTCACGCCAGAACGTTGCGAGCGGCTGAAGTCGTCCGGCCTCGCTGCCGCCGCATTCGGGATTGAGTCCGGCTCCGACCGCATCCTTGGCCTCATCCGGAAGGGGACCGACCGCGAGACCCTGACTCGCGTCAACCGCGCCTTCGCGGCCGCCGGGATCGCGACGGAGTGGATGACCTTCACCGATCACCCCACGGAGAAAGTGGACGAAGCGCTCGAAACCGTCTTCTGGATCGACGAGGAGAAGGACCACATCAGCCTCTTCATCGTGGGTCGCTTCGGACTCGAACGGGGCTCTGCGATCGCGCAGGACCCAGCCGCGTACGGCATCTCCCAAGTCTACTTCGCTCGTGGCGACGATCTCCGGCTCTACGCCCAATACACAGAAACGGTCCCATCCCGGAGCGCCGAGGACTCGGCCCGCATCGACGCCAGCGTGAACGAGATCAGCGCCCAGTTCGCGCTACACCCGTACCCCTGGGCCGGTGCCAACTCGACCCACCACACGCTGCTTCACTTGGTGCGCTTCGGACAGGGCGCCTTCAAGACTCACTTCCAGAAGGCCGGTGAGCTCGGCCAAGCGCTCCCGCGGCCGCCACGAACCGCGCTAGCGGGACTCGAGAAGCGACTGCGCTACGATCTGAACGCGATTCGAGAGACCGAAGCCAGCTTCACCCGCGCCTACCTCGATCGCTCGCTTTACAGCACGGTGAAGGGGTCCGGCGGGCTCGTAGCCCCGCTGTCGCTCGCGGACTATCGGGACGCGGCGGCGGACGTCACGAGCGCCCGGCCCTCGGTTCGCTGACCCCTCAGGTCCCGTCGTCGGTCGAATCGGTCCCACTGTCCGTCGCATCATCGGTCGAGTCGGTCTCACCATCGGTCGAGTCGATCTCCGTGTCCGTCGCGTCATCGGTCGAGTCGGTCCCAACGTCGGCCTCACCGTCCGTCGCGGTCGTACCGTCGTCTACCGGTTCAGTGATTTCGTCGGTCCCGCCAGTCCCGTCCGCCGCGCCGTCATCCGTGCCGTCATCGGTCGCGCCGGTGCCATCCTCTGTGCCGTCATCCGTCGTGTCGGTGCCGTCATCTGTGGCGCCGGTGCTGTCGTCGGTCCCGTCCGTGGCGTCGTCGGCGGCCCCACCATCTCGCCCGTCGGTGCTATCACCCGACCCATCATCGGCGCTGTCGTCCTCCGTCGCGAGGAGCAGCGCGGGGCTCACATTGCCGCCCACGAACGCGACCACCCCGACAAACTCGGCGTCGTCGCCCGCCCCCCCCTCGAGTCGGTCCTTGTCGAGAGAGATCGAAAACGCGCCCGCGGCATCGGCGATGACCTCCGCGACGATAGCCGCGCCGACCGGACTGACCACCACGAGAGCGCCACCAGGGACGGACCCAGCGCTACCTACGATCCGAAAGTCCCCGGACTCCTTGAGCAACGTGACGGACGTCCCAGCGGCAGAGCCCGGCTCAGCGACGGTCGCTGCGCTGGCGTCCGGCGAGCTCGCTCGGGCTAGGTCTACCACCGCCCGGCCGTCGAGACGCACGACACGAAGCGCATCGCCGACCGTCGCGTCGAGCTGTGCCGAGAAGTCGCCGCCGGCGCCGGCTCTAATCGCGACCCGAGCGCCGCTACTCTCGTTCTGAACCTCGACCTCCGCGAACGGGGGCGCGGCACCATCACGGCCGACGATGAGCACGGCCTGTATACGCCCGAGCGGCGCGAAGGACACGAGCGGCGGCGTCGTGATCGACGGGATGGGCTCGGCATTGCACGCCTGCAGCGCGGTCAGGATCAGCAGCGCGCTGAATGCTCGGAACATCGGCTCACCTCACGTCGGGCCTTTCGGCTCGAGATCGCGGCAAGGTATCAGGAACAGCCACTGCGGCCAGAGTCGCGGTACGCTTCCGCGGAAGGGTTGCCACGCCTTTAGCGTGGGAGCGGCACCGTGTCATCGTCAGACTCGGGACCGTCATCGTCCGACCCAGGGCCGTCATCGTCCGACTCGGGACCGTCATCGTCCGACTCGGGGCCGTCGTCGTCCGACTCGGGGCCGTCGTCGTCCGACCCGGGGCCGTCGTCGTCCGACCCGGGGCCGTCGTCGTCGCTCACGCCGTCATCGTCCGAGTCGGGGCCATCGTCGTCCGACCGGGGACCGTCGTCATCGTCATCGTGATTCGGGCTGTCATCGTTTTGGTCAGCGTCGTCGCCGTCGTCCTCCGACTTCTCGACCCCGTCCTTCAGCATGACGCAGTAGCTGTCGAAGCAGGCGGCCACAGCGGGACAACCCACGTCGTCGCCGCACGTGAGGAACGCGGGCGCCCCGCTCGGGGCGGTCGACTCCGTCGCGAGGCAGACGCCATCCGCGCAAGCCGACCCATCCGCGCAGGCGGACGCGGCGTCGCACGTGATGGCGGCGGACGCCTTGGCGATACTCGACGGGGTGCAGGCTCCTCCGATGCAGGCGCTGTCGACGCCGCAGTCCGTGTGCGTGGCGCACGTCGCTACCGAGTCCGCGCTGTTGCTGCAACCGGCAGCCATCCCGAACAGTGACGTCAGTGCGACAGTGCCGAGGGAGAGGATTCGATCCTTCATGGAGACTCCTGAGCGACTAGAGTTTGTCCGAGTGCAGCGTTCAGGCCCACTCGGTCCGTGCCTTGCCGAAGAGCAAGCCCGGTGCCAAGGTCCAGAGGCCGTCGGGACGCTATCGTCAGCGCAAACAGGTGCTTGTTTTTTCAGCAGCTTCCCTTGATTGCTTATTCTAGTTGCACCTCGGCTCGCCCGGGGACAAAGTCGAGCCTGTGAACTCGGAGACCATATTGCCCAACTACGAACTGCTGCGGTGGCTCCCGAGTGGCGTGACCTCGAGCGGCGACGACGGCGTCCCCGAAGGCGAACATCGCTCGGGCAGCATCCTCGCGCGCCGCCACGACGCCCACGGCACACGAACCGTGGTGCTCAAGCCCTTACGCGCCGCCCGGCGTGAGCTCCGACTCCTTCACGGTCTGGTTCACCCGAACCTCCTTCTCCCTGAGCGCGTGGTGGACGTGGCCTTTGGCGACGAGCCGCCCGAGGCGCACTTGCTGCTCGACTACGCCGACGAGGGTGACCTCGCGTCGTGGCGACCTCGCTCTCGCGCCGCCGCGGCCACCGATGGTGCTCCTGACACGGACCTCTTCGCTGCCCTCCTGCAGGTCGCCCGTGCCCTCACATTTCTCCACGACGTGGGGCTCGTCCACGGCGATGTAAAGCCCGCCAACGTCGTCGTCACGAGCAGCGGCGCCGCCCACGGCCGTTTTCGACTCACCGACTTCGACTGCCTGACGACGCCCCCGCCGGGTTCGACAGCGACGGCGCACGTGGGCCCTGAGGCGGGTGACCCGAGACCGGACGGGCTGAGCGGGACCCCCGCGTTCTTGCCGCCCGAGGCTTTCGAGGGCGCAGCGCCGTCGACGGCCGCAGACTGCTTCGCCTATGGCGTTACGGCGGTCTGGCTCCTGTCGGGGGAGCACCTCTTCGGCACAGCGCTTCGGCAAGTGCGTGAGGCCCAACTGAACGCGGCACGAGAGGGGAGCTACGAGAGCGCGCTAGCCCGAGCCCTGGCTGCCACATCCGTGTCGCCGCGCCTTCGGCGCTGGCTCAAGGGTCTTCTGTGCCCCGATGCGGCTACTCGAACGACCATGCGCCATGCCCTCGCGGAGCTCCACGCCATTCGGGAGGTCGACGAGCCTACGAGCAGCCCCCCCTTCGCGACGGGCGAGCTGCGCGAGACGGCCATGGCGCGTGCGGTGGCCCCGGGCGACCTCGGCCGTGAGCCGCTCCGGGACCGACTCCTGGCTTTGGCTCAGCCGCGCTCGCCTGCAGGCGCAGGCCGCCCTCGCGTGATCATCCTTCAAGCGGCGCCGGGCCTCGGGCGTTCATCCTTCTTGCGAAGCTTGGCTTTCCATGGTCGTGCGGACGGGCTCTGGACCACCGATCCCCAGCTCCCGGACGACGTCTCGGCCATCGCAGGTTGGCTGGCAGGCCCCGAGGCGCATCGGCTCCTGCTCGCTGACGACTGGCACCTCGCCGCCCCCGAGCTGCGGCTCGCGGTCGTCTCACACTTGCGCCTGAGCGACGCTACGGTGACGGCGGTACTCTCGCTCCCGAGCCCGGACGTCGTTGCCGGCGTTGAACCCATCCTGAGCGAGACGCACGCAGCGCTTCAAGGATTCGCGACACTCGATACCGTCTCTCTGACGCCACTCACGGCCGGCGACGGGACGGCCAATGACGACGTCATGATTCGGCTCCTCACTCGGCTCGCGGGCGGTCAGGAGGTCACCAGCGAGACGACGGCCGCGCTTCGACGCGGCACCGGTGGCCACCCCGCCTTTCTCCGCGCCGCGCTCCAACAGCTCGTGCTGACCGGCCGAGCCCCGGTGCTGACGGGGCAGCCGTTCCCCGACCCGTTGACCGATCTCCTCCCCGACTCGCTCACGGCGCTCGCTGCCGTGCGCGTCGCGAACCTCCCCCTCGAGGCCAGTAGGCTCGCATCGTTGCTCGCGGCCGCCGGCGGGACCGTCTCGGCGCCCGTGGCGTCGGTCTTCATGAGCGCTACAGCTCAGGAGGCGACCTCAGCGCTCCTTTCGGCTGAGCTCGCGTTCGAGTCCGACACTGGCCAGCTCGCCCTTGTCGGCGACGCTGCCGTTCGCGCCGCGCGAGCCACCCCGCTCCCACCGGAGTCAACGGTCGAGCTCATCCTGAACGCGCTCACCCAGCTCGGGCCCTCAGGCGCTCGCGCGCGCGTCGGCCTCCTCGGCACGCGTGGCGACCATCGCGACGCCGTCATCGTGGCCGCGGCCACGGGCTGCTACCGCGAGGGTGCCGCCTGGGCGCTCTCGTGCGTGAGCGACGACGCGACGCTCCTTCGTGCCGAGATCGTGATCTGGACTCACCTCGCCGACTTCGAAGCGGCTCGGCTCGCCATCGAACGCCTCCACGAGCTGCCTGGCGGCGCGCCCGACGCGCCCACGGGAGAGGACGCTGAGCTGCGAGACGAGCTGGCAATGGCTGCCCTCCTCGCCGGCCGCCACCGTGACGCGGTCCTGACGCTCGAACGCAGCCCGTCGGGCCAACGCCGAACGTCTTCGCTGGCGATCGCCGCCCGCGCCCACGTTCACCTCGGTGAGCTCGACCTTGCCACCGCGGCGCTCGACAGTATCGACGCCCTCTGGGCCGGCAACGCCACGCCGCCGGCCGCGCAGTGGCAACGCCACGCCCTCGTCACCCGTGCGCTGGTCGCGCTCTATCGCGGCCAGTACGCTGACGCACAGGAGCATTGCCAACGCGCCTTCGCCCGCTTCGACGATCCCGGCGCTGCCGGCGTCGAGAGCAGCGCAGACGGGACCGAGCTCGCTCTCCTCGAGAACGCGCTCGGGGTCATTGCCCAGCGTCAAGGGCGGCTCGACGATGCCGCGAGATGGTACGTCCGCAGCCGCGACGTCGCGGGAAAACACGGCAACGACCAACGGCGGGCCATCGCGGTCATGAACCTCGGGACCGTCGAGCACGAGCGCGGCGCCCTCGGCGGCGCCCTTGTCGCATACCGTGACGCCGCCCGAATCGGCCGCAAGACCGGCGACGCGACCGGTACCCTGAAGGCGCTCACCAACGAAGCCAACGTGCTCGTGGCCTCAGGCGATCGGACTACGGCCCTCTCCGTACTCACCCGGGCCGCCGAGCTGCAGCCGGCTACGGAGAACCGCTTTCTGCGAGGCTATCTGTCGCTCATCCGTGCGGAGGCGCTCTCTCTCGGGGGCCACTTGGTGGAGGCTGCCGAGGCTGCTGAGTACGCTCGTAGAGAGTTCGAGTCCCTCGGCAATCGCCGAGAGCGTGCTGACGCGCTGCTGGTGCTGACGAGGCTCGCGCTCCGGCGCGTCGATGCTACGTCCATCGCGTCACTGCTTCGCGAGCTCGCCGACGACGTCGCCGCGTTGAGCTCGGACCGGCTCGCGGTCTACGACGCCATCCTCCGCTCCACGTGGCAGCGGGTCCGGCCCATGGACGACGACGCTGAGCCCGAGACGGATGCTGCTGCGCCGGAGCCGCCATCCCCCGTGGCGACCGAACGCGACACCGGCCCCCTCGACGCGCTGGTGCGTAGGGTCGCCGTCTTCCGTACGGACCTCCACTTCGCGCTCCACGCTGAGCTGCTCCAAGTCACGCTCACCAGCGAGCGTCACAGTGAGGCGCGACGCCATGCCGCCGAGCTCGTGCGCCTTGAAAGCCGCATCCTCGACGGGCTCGACGCGCCCCACCGCCCCATGTGGCTAGGACAACCCGACGTCCGGGAGACGCTACGGATCGCCCGAACGCTCTCGAAGGCGCCGGCAGGGCGTGGACTCGGTCCTGACGGCGCCGACTTCGTGAGTCAAGTCCTGGAGTTGAATAAACGGCTCGCCGCCGAACCCGAGCCCGAGCGGTTGCTCAAGACCATCCTCGACGTCGCAATCACCGTCACCGGCGCGGAGCGTGGCTTCCTACTGACCCCTGGTGAGGACGGCGATCTCGAGGTCCGCGTCGCGCGAAACCTCGATCAAGCCCCGATGCGGAAGGCCCAGATCCGGTTCTCCAAGGGCGTCGCCGACCGTGTCTTCGCCGGCGGCAAGGCCATCGCGAGCGTGGATGCGGCCGACGACCAACGCCTCCGGGACCTCGTGAGCGTTCACGCCATGAAACTCCGCTCCGTGTTGTGCGTACCCATGCGCCACGGGGTACGCCCGATCGGAGTCATCTACGTCGACAACCGATTTCAGCGAGGCGCCTTCTCCGAGGACCGAGTGGCCTTCCTCGAGGCCTTCGCCGATCAGGCCGCCCTCGCGCTCCAGTCGGCGCTCTTCGTCGAGGCTGAGCGCGATGCCCGCCTGCGCCTCGAAGTCGCCCACGAGTCGCTGGCTCGCCAAAGTGCGCGGGTGGAAGCGCTGAACGCGGAGCTCTCGACCGATCTCTCCCGTCGCACAGCGGAGCTCGGGACCGAAGCGGCACGCGCATCTCAGCTCGGCGACCAGCTCGCTCGGACTGCCGCCGACCTCGAGGAGACACGAGCCGCCCTTCGGAGTGTGCGCACCGAACACGACTCACTCCGAGCGATGCTCGGTGACTCCGCCCCGATGGTCAGCGTTAGGGCGCTCATCGAGCGAGTCGCCAGCGCGACGGTCCCGCTGCTCGTCTACGGTGAGTCCGGCACTGGTAAAGAGCTGGTCGCCCGCGCCGCCCACGCGCTCAGCGAGCGCACTGGCCGCTTGGTCGCCATCAACTGCGCCGCGTTGCCCGAGGCCCTCCTCGAGTCCGAGCTCTTCGGAGTCGTCCGCGGCGCCTTCACGGGCGCGGACCGGGACCGGGTCGGGCTCTTCGAAGAAGCGCACAACGGCACGCTCTTCCTCGACGAGCTCGGTGAGATGCCGCTCGCCATGCAGGCCAAGCTGCTCCGCGTCCTCGAGACCATGGAGGTGCGCCGGGTGGGGGCCGCCGCGACCAAGACGGTCGACGTCCGCGTCGTCGCCGCGACGCATCGGGACCTGCCGGCCGAAATCGCGGCAGGGCGCTTCCGCCAGGACCTCTACTTTCGTCTGAAGGTGATCGAGATCCGGCTCCCGCCGCTACGAGACCGCCCCGGCGACATACGGCTCTTGACGGCGCATCTGCTCACGCGCATCGGCGACCGCTGGAAGCTCGGGGCGCGCCAGCTCAGCGTCGCCGCACTCCGGGCGCTCGAGGCCCATAGCTGGCCGGGAAACGTCCGCGAGCTCGAGTCCGTGCTCACGTCGGCAGCGCTAACCGCACAGGACGGCCTCATCGGGGTCGAGCATCTGGGCCTGCCCGCGTCGACCGCGCGACCGTCGGCCACGGGTACCGGCCCGGCCATCGGCTGGGACGGCGCGTCGACGCTGGCCGAGATCGAAGCACTGATCGTCCGAGACGCGTGGGAGCGCCTCGGCCGAAACAAGTCGAAGACGGCACGTGCGCTCGACATGGACCGCAACACGCTGGCGGCCAAACTGCATTCGACGGAGGGACGATGACCGACACCGCCGCTCCCACTGCGCCACGGAGGCCCCTTGGCAAGCGCCTCCTGCACGGCGCTGCCCAACTCCTCGGGTGGGCCGTGGCCATCCTCGTCGTCAGCTACATAGTCGGCCGCTGGCGCAGCCCCGCGCTCGAGACGCCGCCTGGCGTCGCCCTCGTCGATCTCCGAACCGGCGCGCGCGTGACGCTGGCCGACCTCCGGGGAAAGCCCACTGTCCTGAACTTCTGGGCCTCGTGGTGCGGTCCGTGCCGGCTCGAGCTCCCGGCCCTCGAGCGATTCGCGAACGCTCACCCGAACGTGCAAGTAGTCGGCATCGGCCACGACGAGCCCGGCGACCTCCTCTCCGCCGCCGCCGACGCGGGCGTCACCTACCGCCTTCTGCACGACCCCGGAGCTACCAGCAAGGCCTGGGGCGTGTCCACGTTACCGACCACCTTCGCGCTCGACGCGGAGGGCCGGCTCGTCTGGTCTTACACGGGCCTCCTCCTCGACCCGCACCTCGTCTGGCTCGGTTGGATGATCTGACAACCCCCTGCAGGATCAGCCTAGGACGTCACCTCCGGGGGCGTGATCCAGCAGTGGCACGAGTCTTCGGTGGAGAGTGGAGCCCTGTCCGACGCCCCCGAGCAAGCCGCCGCATGGAACGCGGACTCGCCCCTTCGCGACCCTCCGTCGTCGGGAACTGCTTGTGGAGGCTGAGCAAGGCGCGCGTTGGGGCGTGTGTGGTCCGACGGCCCCTGCGTCATGGGGACTGTTGAGACTGACGGCGGCCGCGTTTCCTTCTGGCGTGGCCTGTCCATCCTTGCACGTGACCCAGACGGTGCGGCGGTGCTTGGGCGTGGACCGGCCGTGGAAGTCAACCGCATAGGCATTGAATATCCTATCCGCCCGGTTGGCAGGCATCGACGGACGGGTTCAAGGTCGTTGACGGGAACGCGTTGGCGAGCTTGGGACTCGAAATAGGTGGTGTCGGCGGTGGCGATCGCGATAAGCCAGGGGGTAGTCCATGGTCGTATGCTAACCTTTTCTCCTGGTCGCTTTTCGACTTGTCGCAGGAGCACTCATGAAGAACGACGAGGGCATTGACCGCAACCCAACTCTCTTGCTTGCGGCGTGGGGCGCGATCAATAGTGTGCAGGCGATCATCCGGTTCGATCTTGACGGTAAGGTGATCGACGCAAACGCGAACTACCTCCACCTGTTCGGCTTCGAGCGCGAAGAGTTGCTGGGTAAGCACCACCGGATTCTGTGCGTCGCGTCGTTCACCGAGTCGGCGGAGTACGAGGCGTTCTGGAACCGTCTGCGCGCGGGCGAGGCGTTCTCTGCGGAGTACAAGCGGATCGGCAAGGACGGTCGCGAGATATGGCTCCAGGCATCCTATAATCCGATCCTCGGCGCCGACGGCGCGCCGATCTGCGTACTGAAGGCCGCGATCGACGTCACGGCAGGCAGGAAGCTGGCGGCCGAGGCGCGCAGCAAGCTTGAGGCGATCGAACGCTCGCAAGCGGTCGTGGAGTTCAGTCTCGACGGGAAAATCCTGACAGCGAACCGCAACTTCCTGCAAATATTCGGGTACTCGCTGGCCGATCTGCAGGGCAAGCCGCACCAGGTGCTGTGCCCCCCTGCCGTCGCACAGTCGGCGTCCTACGCCGCGTTCTGGCAGAAGTTGCGGCAAGGCGAGTTCGTTGCGGGGGATTACCAGCGCGTCGCGAGCGATGGCAAGGCCGTGTGGCTGCACGCGTCGTACAATCCGGTCTTCGACGCCGACGACAAGATCGTGAAGGTAGTGAAGTTCGCCTCTGACATCACTGAGAATATCGAAGCCCTCAGCCGCGAGCGGCTCGAGATGTCGACGCCGGTCACCGAGGTGTGGGACGGCGTGTTGCTTACCCCCATTATTGGCACGCTCGACTTGAAGCGATTGACCGAACTCATGAACCGCGCGCTGTCGAGCATCGTCAAGCTCCGGGCGACCACACTCGTGCTCGACATCACCGGTGTCACCGTCGTCGACACGGCGGTCGCGAGTCACCTGATCAAGGTCGCGAAGGCGGCGGCGCTGCTGGGGTGCCGTGCGATTCTCACGGGCGTCTCGCCGGCGATCGCGCAGACCATGGTCGAAATCGGCATCGATCTGGGAAGCGTGCAGACCACATCGACCATCAGGTCGGCGCTGAACGGGCTGATCCAGTCTCGCCGTGGGCCGGCCGCCGCCGTGTCGTGAGCCGGGGATGAGCGATTCAACGCAGCAGCGGCCCTTCCAGCACGCATCCCTGGGGGCGGGGCGCGGATATGTTGAAGGGCATCGACCTGCCACAGTAAGCCCGCCATCGCCAAGCTGCCCGCTCGCTCTCCCGCCGGATTCGATGTCCATGCCGGCGTAGCCATCCCGGCTCACGCGCGCGCGGCGCTGCAGAAGTGGCTCGCCTATTTGGCGCGGCCACCGGTCCCCGCGTCTCGGCTACAGCAACTCAACAATGACAACGTGGCCTTCGACCACCGAGCGACGCTTGCGTCGTCCGCAGAGAGCTATGTGGGCTCGCGGCGTGAAAACGTCCGACAGTCGGCTCGGCGACTGTCGCCTCTAGTGGAGTTTCAGCCGCGTGCAATCATCGCCCGACTCGCAGCCCTGATGTTACCAACCAAGTTCCCGATGCTACGCTACCTGGGCGTCATCGGCGACGGTCGCGAAGCGGGCCGTCGCCCGCTGCCTGCCACGCGCGCCTCCGCTCGCGTGTCGTGCCGGAGCCACCCCGAGAGGCACCGGAGCGGCCTATCTCGCCGAAGCGACCCGGAAGTCTGACATGGGCACAGCTTCTGGTTCGCACGTTCGGACTTCGGGTCACGGACTGCCCGTGCGGAGGAACCTTCAGATTCGTCGCCGTCATCCTCCCTGCGGGCGAAGGCCCGCTTCCCCGATCAAACGGGCCACAGCCCGTTTGATCGACCTTCGCTGAACC
>CANMLD010000027.1 GCA_947498315.1 Pseudomonadota bacterium
GCTGCCCCAGTGAGGTCGGTCTCGATGCCCGGATAGCCGCCGTTTCGGACGATGAGGATGCCGCCTTCGTAGCCAGCGCGACGGATGAGGATGGTCCCCGCACCGGAGTATTGAGACGCGGACCACCCACCGCGCGTGCTGGCCGACACGGTCATGGCGTTGGCGTTCACGATGATGCGCCCGCCCGCGCCCGCTCCCCCCTTGGCGTAGGCCGTGTCGCCGCCATTGCCGCCGTACGCGTAGATCTGGCCGAAGCCGACGACGGCCGCTGCATGGATTGTGATTGAGCCGCCTGAGCCGCCGCCACCGGCGTAGTCGTTCGGGACAGCTGCGCCATCTTGCCCGTTGGCTTGGATACGGCCGTCGATGGTGACCGTACCGGTCGCCGTGAGCGTGATGAGGCCGCCGCCTCCGCCGCCCTGCGCCGTGGACGTGCCACCACCTGAAGTGCCGGCCGCCGCCGTCACGGGATCGCCGAGCGTGCCCGAGCCGGCGGTGCCACCGTTGTATCCCGTGCCACCGCCGGACCGGCCCGCGTGTGCCCCGCCCGCGCCACCGATTCGATAGGCGCCCGCCGCCCCGACCCCCGCGCCCGTGGTGCGTCCCTTGCCGGTCGCGTCGATGCGCGAATCGGCGTCGACGAACACATCGCCATCGATGGCGAGGAAGAGGCCCGCGAGGCCAGCTCCGTGTGTGAGGACGGCCCCCGTCTCGACGCGGAGCGCCCTCGCGTCGACGGCAGCGTCGATCTGGACCGAGGACGAGCTGGCGAAGACGAGCTCGTCGGCGTCGATGGGGCTGGTGAAAACGACGTTGGCGCTGCGCTTCACGTCCACGGTACCCGCGACCAGCGGAACGCCCACGGGTGTCGACGTGCCGACCACACCGTTGTTGTCGATGCGCCAGTCCGCGGCTGTGGACTCGGTCACGGAGGTCACGATCGTTCCGGCGCCGCCGTTTCGGGCGCCTGAACCGCCGAAGGCCTGAACGACGAGGGTGGGTGCGAGCGTCCCAATGAGGCGGATTCGCCCGCCGCTGCCGCCGCCACCGCCCGCAAAAACGTAGCTCTGCGCCGTGCCGCCGTTCGCGCGGATCGTTCCGGCGCCGTCGATGGACGTCGCCCTCACGTTGATGGAGCCACCCGAGCCACCGCCGGCGGCATGGTCGTTCGCCGCGCCAGGACCGTTCTGGCCATTGGCCGTCAGAGTGCCCGCCACCGTGAGGGCGCCCGAGACGACGAGCGTGATGGCGCCGCCGCCCTTCCCGCCGATGTAGGACGCCGAGCTGCCGCCACCGGAGCCGAGCACGATCGGAGTCAAGGGGCTGCCGGTGACGCCACCGCCGACAACCACACCACCAAGACCCGTCGACGCGCCACCGGGAGCTGCGTGGCCACCGCCACCGCCGCCGATGCGATAAGCGCCCGTGCCGCCAGCGGCTGGGCCGAGACCCGCGCCTGAGCCCTGCCCGTCCGCGCTCAGGGTCGCCCCAGCTTCGATGGTCAAGGACGTCGCGGTCAGCGTAGTCCCCGTGCCGGTCGTGGTGTCGGAGGCGAGGGTGAGCGTCGCGCCGGTCTTCACGAGGACCGCGCCGTATTCATAGGTGCCCGCCGGCAATGACGTGTTCGAGGTGACGATCAAGTCGACGGCGTGACCGGCCAGGGGCCAGAGCAGCGTCGCTAGCGCGATCACGAGTATCCGTGCCGTGATCCGGTACGTCGTCCGCACCGCCACTCCGTTCTCAGTCGTCAACATGGACCGTTCCTCGCCATCCGTCTCACCGGGCAACCCGACTGCAGACTGCCAGACGCGTGGGGACCCGACAATGCGCAACGGCGCGCTATCGTGGCGACCTTAAATATTTCTAGATTCAAATAGCTTGGAGCAAAACGTAACTGAACACACGTTCATTAATTTTATCCCAGCGACGCACCTATGTGGTCTGCAATGAGGCGACGCGCCCCGATCGGCTTCGGCTGCCCTGGTAAATCGCCTCGTCGCACCGACCTGCCCTTGCGCGAGGCGGCCCGCCACCACTAGTGTGTCGTGTGATGCGCCGTCGTGCCTTTTCCAAACCGCCCCGCGCCACGCTCGTCACGCCCGCGCTGCTCCTCGCTGCCGCCTTTACCGGCGTCACCGCGCCCGCCCACGCCGACGAGCCGGGGCGAGAGCCAACTCTGCTGCTGCTGAAGGGCGACTATGGCCCAGCGACCCTAATCGGGCTCAGTACGGAGAGGCCGGTGGAACCGAAAGGGCCCCAGGTCATCTCCGTCGGGCTACGCGGCCGCTATGCCACGATCCCAGACACGCTCCTCGACGCGTTTCTGCTCGACCACACCTCGCTCGACGCCTGGGCCGTCGGGCTCGAGGTTGGCATCAATGGGCCCATGGGCTCGCGGTGGCTCTTCGCCATCGACTACGCCCGCCTCGCGATGCCCGGCGGGAACTTCCGAACGGGCAAGTCAGCGTTCACAGCGGCCGAGGCTCCCAACGCGGCAGACTATACCGAGGTGGACCTGCACCTCATCGCCATCGGTACCCAGGTCATCTGGCGCACGGCCATCGTCCCGACCTTCGGCGTTCACTATGGCATCGGCGTCGGGCTCGGGTTTACACCAGGCGAAGTGCGTACGACCGAGGTGATACCTACATGCAAAGCACCCGTAGCGGAGTGCGCACACTGGCAGTCGGTCACGCACGAGACGAACGAAGCGCCGTGGCCCGTGTGGCCGCTCATCGACCTCGTGGCTGGCTTCACGTGGGAGCCAGTCCCGGAGTTCGGGCTTCGCTATGACTTTGGATTCAATGGGCTTCTCTACACAGGCATGACGGCGGACGTGAAGTTCTGATCCCTCACTCCGGGTCGAGGCGCGGCGCGAGGACCTTACGAACGCCACGGTGGTCGGCCTTGGAGATGATGGCGTCGTACTCCATGCGCTCGATCATCTTCGCGGCGCGGTTGTAGCCGACGCCGAGGCGACGCTGCACATAGCTGATTGAGCTGTTGCCCGTCTCGATGACGATCTGAACGGCGAGGTCGAACTTCTCGTCGTACTTCTCTTTCGAGAGGTCCTTTTGCTCGTCATCGTCGTCGTCCGCGAGGATCGACATGTCGTAGACCGGCGGGCCGAACTTCTTCAGATGGTTCGTGACGCGCTCGACCTCGGCGTCGCTCACGAAACAGCCTTGAATGCGCTGGAGAGCGGAGCCGCCGCCCGGTGAACTAAAGAGCATGTCGCCCTGTCCGAGTAGGTTCTCGGCGCCCATGCGGTCGAGGATGACCCGCGAGTCGATCTTCTGCGACAC
This sequence comes from Pseudomonadota bacterium, assembly GCA_947498315.1. Lineage (GTDB taxonomy): Bacteria > Myxococcota_A > UBA9042 > SXOO01. Next base: position 3,306 of record CANMLD010000027.1, read on the forward strand.
CGTGAAGGCGACGCGGGTTGGCATGTTCGTCTTGATAAGGCCGGTGATGACGTCCGCGGACGGGCGCTGCGTGGCGACCACGAGGTGGATGCCGCAAGCGCGAGCCATCTGGGCGAGGCGTACGATCGAGTGCTCGACCTCTTTGCCCGACACCATCATGAGGTCCGCGAGCTCGTCGAGGACGATGACGATGTACGGCATGTGTACGAGTTCGTCTTCGTGGATCGTGTCCGGGAACTCACGCACGCCGACCTGAAGGCGTTCGATCTTCTGGTTGAACCCCACGACGTTACGGACGTTGCAGCGCGCCAGCAGAGCGTAACGACGCTCCATCTCGGCCACAGCCCACTTGAGCGCGAGCGCTGCCTTGTCTGACGCCGTCACGACGGGCAGAAGAAGGTGTGGGATGTCGTCGTAGATCGAGAGCTCCAGCATCTTCGGATCGACGAGGATCATGCGGAGTTCGGTCGGCTTGTAGCGATAGACGAGGCTTAGAATGAACGCGTTTACCGCAACGGACTTACCGGAGCCCGTCGTGCCGGCGACCAGCATGTGTGGCGCTTTGGCGAGCTCGGTCACAACCGCGTTACCGACGATGTCCTTCCCGAGACAGATGGGGAGCCGTCCGCGGGACTCCTGGAAGTCGCGGGAGGCCAGGATCTCCTTCAAGAACACGGTCTCACGGACCGCGCTCGGGATCTCGATGCCGACGACCCCCTTGCCGGGGATCGGCGCGACGATGCGGACGCGCTTGGCCTCGAGCGCCATCGTGAGGTCGTCGACGAGAGCAGAGATCTTCGAGATCTTGATGCCCGGCGCGGGCAAGAACTCGAACATCGTGACGACCGGCCCGGGCTGTATCTTGACGACGTTGCCTTTGACGCCGAAGTCCGCGAGCTTGGCCTCGAGGGTGCCGGCGAGCACGTTCAACGCGTCCTTGTCGACCGCAGTGCGCTTCGGCGGATCGTAGTCGAGGAGGCTGAGCGACGGGTACTCATAGGGCAACGCCGGACCGTCGAGCGGCAAGCGCTCTTGCTCCGCAAAAGCCGGCGGGAGCGCGACAGGGAGCATCTCTTCGATGATGAGCGCGCCGTTCTCGTCGACGGGCTGGGCAGGAGCGCTGCCGGGCGGTCGCCTTATGATGACGCTACCGCCGTCGTCGGCACAGGGCTGGCTGGCCGGATTCGCAGGGCGAGGAGAGGGTGGGTTCGCCGTCGGGGGGATGGCCACGGGCGGACGAGGGGACGCCACGGTGGCTGGCGGACGAAGGTCCGGCGGGGCGCTCTCGTTGACTCGCGAGGAGTTGCTTAGGGCGGGGGCTTCCCCGATGGAGACCCGCGGCACGGAGGAGGCGCCGGCCTGGGCGGCTGCCAGTGCGCGCGCGGCGGCTTGCGCCTGCGCAGCGGCGTGAGCCTGGGCGACCTGGGCAGCTTCGAGGGCACGCGCCGCATCGAGGACGGGGTCCGGGCGCGCCGCATCGGCGGCACGAAGCGCTTCGGCGTGCCGTAACGCGGCCTCGCGGTCGGCCTCGTCTTTCGCGATGGTGCGTTCGGCCTTCCAGCGGTCGAGTTGGACGAGCGCAAAACGTCCGAGTCGCGCAGGCACACTGGCCAACTCCATCATGGAGAGACCCGAGAGTCGAAGCACGGAGGCGCCGAGCGCACTGCTCGCGATGATGAGTGTCCCGGGCGTCGCAAAGAGCGTACGCGCGATCTCACCGACCCACGCGCCGACGAGGCCGCCCGGCATGTGGCCGAAGGGCCGGTAGCTCTTCAGGAGAACGTGAGCGAGGACGTCACCGAAGATGATGACGGTGAGGTAGGCGATGAGGCCGCCGCCGGACACTGTCGGACGCCGTCCAGCGAGTAGGAGCCCGCCGAAGAAGAAGAAGGTCGAGCACGCGAAGAGCGCCGCCAGGCCAACGACTCGGTACAGCAGATCGGCGATGTGCGCGCCAACGGGGCCGATGAGGTTGTGGATCGGGCCAGAGCGGAGGCGATGGTCGAGGGAGATATCGCGGGGGTCGAAAGAGACGAGGCTGAGCAGGAGGAGGATAGCGAAGGCGGTGAGGATGAGGCCGTAGATCTCGAGGCCGGCACGGCCGGTCGAAGCCGGAGACGACCCTGGCGCAGCCGCTTTAGCCGCACGCGTGCGCCCAGCCGGACGCCCGGGCTCACCCGGCTCCGGCGAGAGGCTCGCCTTCTTCAACTGACTGACCGTTCCCACAAATCCACCTGTGACCCATCTGGCATGCGCCGCCGCGGCGGAGTATCTGCCGGTCGAGGCCGGACGACCAGTTTTCCCACACGGCGTGATCGGGAGGGTGGGGCGTAGGTCACTCGGTCTCATGCTCCTTGAAGAAGGCGGAGGAACCCTTCATCGAGCAGTCACCGCTTTCGTCAACCTCTGCGTAGCCGTAGCGTTCGAAGGTCGACCAGGCCCCGTCGCAGTCGAGGTCCGCGTGGCCCGAGACCGTGAACTTCGCGTCGCTGCCGGTGCCGACAGACGTGTATGCGTAGTGGAAGTAGTGAGGGTCGTTCATCTGGAAGTCCAAAGCGCGCCAGGTATCGGATGCCCAGTCGGACGGGGCTGGGTTACAACGCCCCGCAGTGCCACGAGTCCCATCACAGCAGAGCGAGGTCAACGGGGGCGTCATGGGCGTGCTCGGTGGGAACGCACAGGGCTGTTTCTCGCCGGTAGCTGCCGCGACGCGAGGGGCGGTGAGGTAGCTCTCCGACGCCCTGTAGATCTTGTCGATCTGGTCGATGGCTTCCGTGGTCTCTGCGCGGCGCTTGTATTTGACGAAGGATGGGATCGCCACGGCGGCGAGAACGGGCACGGCGAAGACGAACGAGTGCTGGAGAGCGAGGGCCGGCGTGGCACCGACGAGGGTGGTAGGCTCCTTCTGGGTGAGGAGCTGGAAGGTCTCTAGGTCGGCCAGCGTCGATAGGGCGAGCACCGAGGCCGTCGCTGAACCAGGGAAGCTCTGCTGCGTGAGTGCTGCCACTTCGCTGCGGAGCTTCGCGAGAGTCGACGCGCGGAAACTCTGGTAACCCGCCATGAGCTGGGCGACGGCGGTCGCGTCGCCCACGACGGCCGCGTGGAGCGCGAGATCGGACGAGATCGCAAAGGCGCCAGCGTCGAGGCCATCTACGGGGAAGACGGGCGGGAGGTCGTCCGGCACGGCGACGGTCGCGACGACGGCGCCGTCAGGGACGTGGGCGAACGCTCGGGCGTGTGCAGGACGGAGGTCGGTCCCGGCGACGGGGGCGGCGGCGAGCCCGGCGCGGTTGCCGAAGAGCAACTGCCCACCGCGAAGCGCGAGGAAGAGGTCATCGTCGAGTGGAAGCGCCGAGGTTCCGCCCACGTCGACGGGAGCGAGCCCGGCGATGGCGAGTGTGCCATCGAACGGGCCCGTGACTGTGGCCAAGAACGCCTCACGCGTTGCCGCAACCCAGACGCTGACGGAACGCGCCGCGAAGAGGTCGATACCGACGTCTTTGCGGCTGGCGTCGGCGAGCGACTTTCGGAGCGCATCGGGCGTCGTCTTCGACGGGACGAGCGCCATCTCACCGGACGCGAACGCGTCGAAGAAGGGCCCGACGACGACGGTCGCTGCGATGACCGTGTCGGACGGAACCCCCGCGAGGAAGCTGTCGTGAAGCGCCTTGGCGCCGGACCATGGGCTTGTCAGCACAGCGGCGCCGGTCGCGGCCGTCGTGGATGGCCCCACGGGCTGGTCGGGTGACTTGCCGCAGGATGACGACGTTGCCATCGAGACGGCGAAGATAGACGCGACGACAGAAGCGAGAGCACGGTGCATGACAGCCTCGAAGTTTGGAATGACGGCACTACCGCACAGACGCTCAGGTGCAAGCGGTACGGTGAAGGGGGAGATCGTTCAGCCGTGAATGACCCGGTCGCGACCGTTTCGCTTGGCGCTGTACATCGCCGCATCGGCGCGGGCGATGACGGAAGCTGAGCTCTCGCCGGGGCGCCAGAGCGCCGTGCCGACCGACGCGGTGACGCGGAGAGCGCCGAAGGGCGCCGCCGCCCGTGCCTCGCGGACGTTCTCGAGGAGCCGGGTCGCGAGACGTTCTGCCGTGTTCGGATCGGCGTCGCGCGCGACGACGCAAAACTCCTCGCCGCCGTAGCGAGCGACTAGGTCGTCCCGGCGCGGGAAGGTACGGACAAGAGCGTCGGCGGTGGCCCTCAGGACCGCATCGCCCGCCGCGTGGCCATGTTCGTCGTTGAGCGCTTTGAAGTGGTCGAGGTCGAGCATCACGACCAAGAAAGTCGTGGCCGTCTCCGACGCGAGGAGGATGGTCTTCTCCATGGCCTTGTCGAGCCCACCCCGGTTCGTCACCCGCGTGAGGGCGTCGACCTCGACCTCTTGCCTCGTCGCCTCGAGGTCTTCGCCGAGCCGACTGACGGTCTCCCCCATGACCCGTAGCTGCTCTCGGAAGGTCTTGCGACGCTTATCGAGCGAGCCACGGATCCCTTCGACCGCGGTGGGGACCATGCTCCTGAGGACGTCTATCTGCCCCGCGGCGACGGCGCGTTCGAGTCGGGCGAGCTGCTCGTCGATCTCGGCATCGGTGTTCATGTATTCGGCGAGGAGCCCTCTCACCCCACAGACGAGGTTGGACACAGCCGTGCGAAAGCCGGCGACATTGTCCTCGACGTATTGTTTCTCGCCTCGTCTACGTGACTCGAACCAACGACGAAGCTCAGCCACATCAGCCCCGGTCGCGAGCCCTTGGTCGGCACCGACGCCGATGAGGATGCGCCGAGCCCAACGGTCGGCTTCGAGAGCGAAGGCGTCGAGCGTCGAACGGCCGTCACCCTTCGGTTCGTCACCCGCGGAACCCACTGCGCGGCTCTCTCCGATCTCGAACGCGACCCGGCCAAACGATCGCACGACAGCGGCGAGGACGTCGAGCGCATCACCGAACGCGAGCTTGTTCGCGACGGGAGAGGGGATGGATTGAGACGCGGACATGACGAATCACCGATCCTCAGCGCGAAAGCCGATCACTGCCCGACGTGGGACGAGATGGCAGTGCGAGCTGAATCGGGCCACGTTACGCTGACTGAAGGCCAATTGTGTGGATCGCTGAAGACGGGAAGTGAGGGTCAGCTCACCGGAGCGTCGAGCGCCGCGACCGCTTCGAGGAAGCGCCGAAACTTCGGCGTGGCAGCGTCGCAGTCAGGGAGGGCGGGCCACGCTAGCCGGAGCGCCTTCAGGGCGCCCTCGGGAGTATGGTCGGGTCGCCGGAGTTCGAGCTCGATCTCGGCGTCGAGGCGTCCACCCGGGAGCTCGGTGAGGTCGAGTTCAGCGACATAACCGTCGTTCAAGTCGAAGGAGTCGCGGGTGTTCGCCATCGACGCCCACGGATGCAGCGATCCCCACTCCGCCACCAGGGCCAGTCCGAGAGCCGAGGCGCCCTGAGCAAGCTCGACACGGCCGGCCAAGATCGCTCGCGCGAAGGAGCTGGAGAGCGCCTCGTTACGTTCACGCGAACGCTGCCCGAAGGCGCCGGTCGAGACCCGGTCTTTTGCCGTGAGCTCGAAGTCTCCGCCAGCCTCGCGTATGCGGATCATGGCCCCGCGCCCACGGCGAATACGACCGTCCGGCGTGTCGAAGTAGGTGTTGGTTTGCGATACGCGACCGAGGTGGCGTGCGCCTGCGAGGAGGGCTTCGCGAGCGACGGCCCACCCGACTTCGCCCCCGAGGTCGAGCTTGAGCTCGTGCTCGATGACCTCGGCGCGGGCTGCTTCGATGGACGATCCAGTTGGGCTTGACTCTTTCACGCTAGGGCTCCTCTCTCGCTTCGGCCACGGCTGGACCCGCTCGTCGACAGGAGCTGGGCGGACGCACCGGGAGCTGCTGGGTTGCGTGCAGCGACCCATCGGACAGGAACCTCGGCCAAAAGAAGGCCGGAGACAACAAATGGAGAAGGACCAACCAGTCAGGTCGCCGAGGATCGCGTAGGGACGGGCCCTGCTACGGTTGGTCCATCTCCACGCGGAGTCAGTCCGGAAGGTTGGCCGAGTTTCCCTGTCGGACATCCGCACGCTACCCACGCCGAATGCGACCGTCGAGGCTGAAGTCGCTGGCATCGGGCCTGCGAGCTCGGGGCGCGAGGTCAGTGGCTGCGTCTACCGGAACGTCGAACTCGACCTCGGTGCTAGCCTCTCTCGAACCATCGGTGACGGTGACGGTCGCTCGCAATCGCTGGGACGTTTGATTCGGCACCGTCGGAACGCCCCAGACGTGCGTCACGACGATGGATCCGAAGGTCGCGTCGAAGGAGCCTGAAACCGGTGTCACTGCCCCATCGGCGCCCACGGCGTCGACCCGCAGCGTCGTGAGGAGCGGCGACCCTCTATTATGACGTTTCGACTCATAATCTTGGTGCCGGAGTTGGCGAAGCCGTGTTGTGGGAAGGACTGCCGCGCCGAGCGCGCTCGCGCATTTCTGGGGGGAGATGGGTGAGCGGAGAAGGCAGTTTCGAGCACTGTTTAGAGCGGCTCGGCGGCGGCAGCACCAATGGCGAGGTGTCGAAGCGACGAGTTGGTTACGCGACGCCCGAGAAAGTCTGGCGTATCGCCCTTGGCCGACGAGCCGGTCAGCGGCTCCGAGTCAGGGGTTGTAGACGCTCACGCAGCTCGGAGAGCTTGGCAATCTTCGAGATTTGAGCTTCGAGGTCGCGAGCGTAGACGTACTGACCGTCTTTCCAGCGGAACACGTAGTTGAACGGGAACTCGACGGCGGCTTCGGGGCCGGCGCCGGTCATCTGAGTCGTCATCACCACGATGTCAGGGGTCTGGTCGGCGCCCAGATCCATCGTGAAGGCCGCCTCTACGCCAGAGAGCGACCAGCGGCTAATGTCGTCATTGATGAGGTCGATGCGGACCAGCTTCGTATCGGCCTCACCGAGCCGCGACTCGGCCTTCTCGGGCCAGGCGATCCAGAATAGGGGCCGCGAGAACGGCTCGGACACGACGAAGAGCGCTTCCGAACGCGTCGCGAGCGCCCCTACGTAGACGTTCGTAGGGGCCCCTTCCTGATCGCGCGCAAGCGCTGAGACCCGCCCGAGCAGCTTGGTCTCGGTGACGCGAGCGAGGCTAGGCGGCGGCGGGATGGCGACGGCGAGCGCGGTGTGGAGGGACACAGTGAGCAGACTGAGGAACGCGAATCGAGACACGGTGAACTCCAGAGATGAAAGCGGCTCGTGTAAAGCACGACGTCTGCTCGCCATTCCGCGACGGGGCGGCCCAGGCGGACTCACTTGATGGGAGGGACCTTGAAGCGCTGCTCCGGCCCTGCCGGCGTGTAGACCTGAACGACCACAAGCGGCTCTGCGGCGCTCTCAGGGACGGTGAGCGAGTGCTTCAGGCCGCGACGAATCTGAATCCCCATGCCAGGCGTAACCGAGATGGGCCCAGCGACGCCTTCGAGCCGCATCTGCCCGGTCCCGCTCAGAACATAGATCAGCTCGTCGGAGGTCGCGTGAACATGCTCTGGGACCGTCGCACCGGGCTTGGCGACGAGCCGACCGAGGTAGTTCGGCGTCTCCGAGAGCATGGTCACGGACGCCTTGCCGCCAGCGATGACGAAGGTCGGCGCCGTATCGAGCGTCAAGAAGGGGTGAGTTAGCAGCGGGGGTGTCGCCGCGAGCGACCAGGCGAGGAGGAGCGCAAAGGCGATCATGGAGTCATGCTTCCGACGAAGGGGCCCCGGTCAACAGGGCGCGGGCGGCGGCCCGAAGACGACTCGGGCCCGATTGGACGAGGCGCTGCAGCACGCCGTGAAGCTCGACCGGGACGGTCTCGCCAGCGTAGGCGCTATCACAACCCACGAGGATGTCGAACGCGAGCAGACGCTGCTCTGGGCCCATAGGCCGGGCGTCGAGCCCTGCCTCGAGCGGCGCGAACGCTCCAGCGATCGCGAGCACGGCAGCCGACTGCGCACGCGTTGGACCCGGTGCGGCCCGCTTCAGCAGGCTCGTGGCCGTAGCGACCGCCTCGTCGAGACGATCTTCGCCAATGAGCGCAAAGGCGCGTTCGAGCCGCCGAGAGGGGAGGTGTTCGAGGCGAGGAGCGGCGTCCGCAGCGCGTGCTGGATGAGAGAGTATGGCCTCGGCTGCAGCGACGAAGGCATGTTTGGCATCGCCCGAGACGACGTCGCTTTGCACGACGACGTTGCCGTCGAGCCAGTCGAAGAGCAGCTCGGTTTGAAGCGATCTCGCGAGGTCCGTATCGCGAGTGTGCTCGAGCAGCGTCGTGAGCGCTCGCGCGTGTTCGGGCCGCCAGTCAAGGGCCGCGTGCTCACGCACCAGCTTTCGTAGCACACCGATCCGAATAGAGATCGGCCTGCCCGAGCCTACCTCGCGAGCGGCGGCGACGAGCACGTCCCCGGCATTTGGACTCTCCCAAAACAGAGCGAGCGACCCGAGCGAGGACTCACCCTCGCTAGCCGCCCACTCGGGGTGGAGTGGGCTGGTGAGGAGGGCAGCGACTTGAAGCATTACTGGCCCGGCGACGACGTGATCCAGCTCACCGGCACAGACTGCACGTGACGAGGCCGAGAGCTGCGCCACCACTGACGCGTCGAGCCACGCCGGTCCAGAGGAGAGCCCGAGCCAAGCACCCGCCCGTCGGGCCCACGCGTCGGTCGCGCGTTCCCAAGCCTCGTCGGCGACGGCTCCGAGTTCGATGCTCCAGTCGTCCGACGCCCCACGGCAGAGGCGTCCAGCCGCCTGCAAACGGTCGAGTGCGACGAGTCGCGCTGCCGCATGACGAGCGGCGGGCGTCCCGGGCTCGGGCGCGGCTGCTTCGAACGCGTTCCCCGCGCCGATGCGGTTGCCTTGTCTAAAGAGCGACTCTGCAACGTGAACGAGCACGACGGCGTCGTTCGTGGCTACGGCGCCGCCGTCCTTGCGGACGTTCAGACGTGCGTTTCGACGCGCCACTTCGGCCGGGACAGCCGATGGGTCCACTGCGTGGAACGCTTCGCGGGCGAGGCGCGAAGCAACATCGAGTTTGCCTGCTTGCACCGCGGCGTCGATGCCGCGGACGGCCGCATGAGCCCACCGGTCCGAGCCCGGAACCAGCGCTTCGAGAGGGAGCGGCCTGAGCCGGGCACGACCTCGCCGCTCGTCATCGACGAGCGCCAGAAGGGCTTGCCAGCCGTCGACCTCGAGGCTGACCGCACTCGCCTGCTCTCGAACGTCGACGTCAAGCGCCGCCAGGGCGTCGTCGAAAGCCGCGCCATCCGCGCGGTCGGTCGCGAGCCGTGCAGTGAGATCGAGCCAGCGGGACAGGATGGAGTCTCCGTGATCGAGCTCGGGCGAGAGTGCGACGATGTCGCCAGCGGCCACCCGTCCCGGGAGCAGGGTACCCCAAGCAGCGGTACGAACTCCGAGGCGGCTCGCCGTCCCGTCGAGCGCCTGCCCAAGCGAATGCCGCGGAGGAAGTCGTCCTTCCTCTTCGAGCTCGAGGTCGGCGAGGAGCGCTCCAGCGCTCTGCTCTGCGGGCGACGGGAAGGGGATGGTGCGTAGCGCTGCAGCGAGTCGCCGTCGACGAGCGGGACGGGCCGCCGCTTGCGTCAGCAGAAGCAGGCCGAGGTCCGTCGTCGGGACCTCGTCGGCGTCTGTCGAGAGGCCGCGCTCCCGCAGACGCCGAACTGCCTCGACCAGCGACTCGTCGCCCCTCGACGCAGCGATGACGCGGCGGATGGTGTCCGCGGCAGCCTCGGCGTGCCCCAAACCAACTCGGATCGCGACCGCCAAGGCGTCCGCACCGGACTCGGCGCCGTTCACCTCGTCAGAGTTTTTTTTTTCGACGACCACCGGCCGGCCGAAGAGCGACGTCGGCAGATCCACTTCGCGATAACGCCAGGTCGACAGCGTGATCGTGACGCCACTGCGCGTTCGACGGATGGCGAGCACATCTTCGCCGGCGACGCGTGCGACGCGCGCCAGCTCGGTCGCAATGGCACCAGCCGACTCGGCCACGGGCCCCGCGAGGTGAAGCGCCCATTCGGACGCGGTCCCCGGAAGGTCTCGCGTCCGCCGAAGGACGCCACGGGTCCCGTCCGCCAGTTGCAGCGGGCATGGCGTGAGCAGTCGACGCGCAGAAGGACCGGTGAGGGTGAGGCTGATCCCCGAGCTCGAGAGCCGAACGGCGCCGAGGCTGTCCGCTGGCACGCCATACTGCTCGTGCAGCGCCCGCGCGAGGTGCCCCGCTCGGGGTTCCGTCTCGAGCCCCGTCAGAGAGATGACCTCAGCCATCGAGGGCCTCACCGACGTCCGGGCTGTGCGAGTCGCTCGGCTCTGCGTCGGCCGCGACGGCGTCTTCCGCACCGGCCCGTGGCGCTAGCCCGAGGCTAACGATCTCGATTGGCCCGAAACCGTCGTAACGCAAGCGGTCGCCCGGCCCACGGCCGATCTTGGCCTTCACGACCGCGCCCGCGAGCGATTCGGGGTCGACCCCGTCGGGCACGAACTTCGCTTTGATGCCGACTCGGATGGGGAACACGTCCCCGTCGGACTCGTCCGGAGGGAGCACGCGGCCGAAGAGCACCTGGCTCTTGCGGTGAAGGATGTCGATGCGGACGAGCGCAGGGGTCTCGGTCCCCACATTGAAGGCAGCCTCGACCTCGGGGGTCGGCGGCTCCGGATCCGGCTCGCGCGGTGGGCGTTCGGCCCGAGGGGGTCGCTCTTCGCGCCCACCATCACGCTTCGCGCCGCCGTCCTCGCCGTCCTGATTGGCCTTCTGGCCGCGTCCGTCTTTCTTGGCGCCACGCTCGCTCTTCGGCGACCGCTCCGTTTTTGGGGACTCGACGTCCTCATCGTGAACGTCGGGCCGCGACTTGCCGCGCCCCTTTCCGTCGTCTTCTGGAGGACGCGCCATGATGACGACCGGCCCGTCCACCCAGTAGACGCGGACGCGGTCGCTCTTCCAGTCGTCCTCGCCGCGTACGACCGCTGTGAGCTCGGTGCCTCGCGCGAGCGACGCGACGGCCTGCCCCTGCGGCAAGTCCTGATCGCGAATCATCACGCGCAGATACCAGTGCGGGTAGGAGCCAGGAGCCCGGACCGCCGGCATCTCGGCGAGCACGAACTTGTCGCTGCCGTGGATGACGCGGCAGCGGATGGGCTTCTTGTGGCCGACTCCGAGGCGCGCTTCGACGTCGAGCATCGCCTGCCGACGAGCCGCCTCGAAGTCGGGGCTAGCTAGCAGCTCCTCGCGGAGCGCGCGAGCTTCGGCGCCGAGGGTCCCACCCTCGGCCGCGACGCCGCGAAGCAGGGGTTCGGCGTCAGCGATGTTGATGCCGGAACCGAGGTGGATCTTAGCGAGCGTGAGTCGGAGCACCGCGGAGCGGGCCCCATCGCCGAGGCCTTCGAGACGGGCGTGACCGACGTCGAGAGCGCGTTCGGGTTCGCCTGCATCGGCGAGACGATGAACGGCCATGAGGACGAGCTCGGGGGACTTCCCGAGCCCTTTGACCTTCAGGAGAACTCGTTCGAGTAGCTCCGCGGCCGGCAGCGCGCCATGGCCGTCCGAGACCGTCCGGGCGAGGACGAGCCCCGAATCAACAGTGACTCCGCGCGCCAGCTCCGCCGTGAGACCGTCGAGTACCCAGGCTTCGACCTCGCGCGGCAGCCCGGAGGGTTCACCCGCATCAACGCGACCAAACCAATGCCGAGCCAGCACACCGCGGGTGTCGTCGGTGCTCGAGCCCGTACGTACACGCTCGATGTGGTGATCGATGAGCGATTGAATGTCGCCCGACTGCTCGAGGGCCTCGGTCGCCGCGGCGAGCGCGTCGGCGTTGCCGGGCAAACGGGCGCTGATGCGCTGCCAGACGCTTGCAAGACGGCGAGCGGTGTTGCCGTTCAGCCACTTGCGGCGCCCGAAGCCGCGTTGCAGCGACATGACGATGTCCACGACCGAACGCGCCGGCGCGCCCGGCCCCGTGCCGCGGAGTCGTCGGCCGAGGTCGCCCTCCGCTGCGAGCTCGGCGAGCCTGAGTGCTTCAGACGAGTCTTTCGTCGAGCACTTGAGGTCTCGATCCGAGAGGCGCACAGCGGCCGCGTCGAGCCGCAAGAGGTCCCGGTCCGGAGACGGGCCAAAGGCGGCTTCGGCGTCGGCGAAGAGCACTGCGAGGCGCTCGTATGACGCGAGGCGACGAGCGAGCGGGCCAGAGCGGGCGAGGTCGAGGAGCAGCTCGAGGCGGGCGGTCGCGAGGGTCTCTCGCTCCGGCTCGCGAGCGAGGATGGCGTCGAGCCGTTCGAGCACGCGCTCGGCGGCGCGGCTACTCTCGGGGTTCTCGGAGTCGCCCCCTCGTGCGGCGATGGCGCGGGCAACTGCGGACGCGAGCCGGTCACCCGAGTGCGGACGCTCGAGGGCGGAGACTAGCGCGGTCGCGACATTAGAGCCCACGTCTGCTGCCCGCGCCGCTACGGCGAGGCCGTGAGCGAGAGCGAGGTCGTCCTTGTCGGCCTCGAGAGCGCGCTCGAATGCGCCCGCCGCTGCGACGGCGAGCCCGGAAGCGAGGTCCCGTGAGTCGGCAGTGTCGTCGAGGGTGGCGACGAACGCGGCGACGTTGTGGAGGTAATAGGGGTCCGAGTCGGCTTCCACCTCGGTACCGGCGGCTTCGGTACCGGCGGCTTCGGCTCGAGTGGTTTCAGCGAGCAGCTCGTGGGCCCATTCGCGGAGATCCCCGCTCAGCGAGCGGGTTCGGGAGACTTCGACGAGGCGCTGTCGTAGTTCGGTGCGCTCTTTGGCATTCAGCACGAAGACCTCCTGGGGCCATTACGTAGAGTCGTGGCCGAGCCCCATTCAGGGCTGCGGCGTGCGTTGGAATCGGGCTCGCCTCTCCGATCGACGCGGGCCCGGAGGGTCAGCCGTCCTGGTTCAGACTGGGCGGCTCGACGTACTTGCCGACTTGCACCCGCGCGGGGCGCAGGACTTCGCTCCCAGACCGGTAGCCCGGCTGGAACACGGTTACGAGCTTGCCATCGGAGCCCGGTAGAGCGACCGGGACCATGCCAATGGCTTCATGGAGATTCGGATCGAAGGCCTCGCCGGCGACCGCATACCGTTCGAGCCCGAACCCCGTCAAGGAACGGAGGAACAGGTCGCGAACCGCGATGACGCCCGCGAGGAGAGTCTCTCGGTCACTGCCTTGGGCCGCGGCGTCTACAGTGCGATCGAAGTTGTCTGCGACGTCGAAGAGGTTCTTCGCCATGGCGAGGCGCGCGCGCTCGATCTCTTGTTCCTGGTGGCGCCGCATGCGCTCCTTGATCTTGTCGAACTCGGCGGCGGACTCGGCGTGCGCTTGCCGAATGAGGGCGACCTGCTTCTCAGCGAGCGTCGCGCGATCCTCGGCTTGGCGCAGTCTCTCCTGCAGCTCGGCGACACGCGCCGCGCCGTCAGCGACTGCATCGGCGCATTCACCTTGGACGTCGGTCTGGCTCTCGAACTCGGGCTCGTCGTTCATCGGAATTCTCCAGGTCGGAAACGGCACGGCGCACCACGCTGGCCTTTCGGCGGTGCGGGCGCGGAAACATAGAGCCCACCCTTCGGACAAGCAAGCGGCGTGGAGACGATGGCGCCCATGAGGACTCCCGACGCACGCACGGGATCGACGTAGACACGCGGCGAGGCTAACCTGCTGCCCAGCCTTTACCGGGAGTCCGACGTGTCCGCACCCATTTCGCCAGTCCAACCGCTTCTGCACTCGGACGCCTTTCGAAGACACGACGACCTCGCCACCGCCACCCCGCGGGTCGTCGGAGGGAAGGCTCACAAGCTGCTCGTCTTAAGCACCCTGGAGCTCCCCGTCCCACCGTTCTTCGTCATCCCCGTCGGCTGGCAGGGCGACGACGACGCGATCCTCACCGCCCGTCGCCGCCTCCCGCCGGGGCCCGTCGCGGTGAGGTCGAGCGCCGTTGGCGAAGACGCCGCTGGGCTCTCTTTCGCCGGTCAGTTCGATACCCGCCTCGAGGTGGACTCGGATAGCGACCTCCTCGCCGCCGTAGCCGCCGTGCGCGCGTCGGTCTCGTCAGTGCGCCTGACTGCCTACGCGGCCCGCCACGACATCGACGTCTCCAGCCTCGAGATCGCAGTCGTCGTCCAGTCGATGTTCCCGTCCGAGTCCTCTGGCGTTCTCTTCACTGTCGATCCGACGGCCCCTCCGACGGACGACGACGCCCGAGTCGTGCTCATCAGCGCTGGGTGGGGCCTCGGTGAGGGGATCGTGAGTGGCCGCGCGGACGCCGACGTCGTTCGTTTGTCAGGTAGACCGGGGGCGTTCTCAGTCAAGACCGAGCTCGCCGACAAACGCGCCGCGGTCATACGCGGCCCCGGGGGCGGCACGGTCGAAGCCGAGGTCGCCGAAGAGCGCCGCCACCTCCCCTGCCTGACGGACGCACAGGCAGTCGCCCTCGCCGACCTCGGCCTGCGGCTCGAAGCGCACTTCGGCCTCCCGCAGGACATCGAATGGGCCGTCGACACCCATGGCCAAATCGCGATCCTGCAATCCCGACCGCTAACCGGCGTGGGCCCAGGGCGCGGAGTGCTGTACACCTGGGACAACTCCAACATCGTCGAGTCTTACTCGGGCGTGACGACGCCGCTCACGTACTCGTTCGCCCGAACGGCATATGAGACCGTCTACCGGCAGTTCTGCGAGTTGATGGGCGTCACGCGCCAGGACATCGAAGCGAACGCGTCGGTGTTCAAGGCGATGATCGGCCTCATCCGCGGTCGGGTCTACTACCGCCTTGATTCCTGGTATCGGTGCCTCTTACTGCTCCCCGGCGCCCGCTATAACAAGCGCTTCATGGAACAGATGATGGGAGTCGCCCAGAAGGCCGACCTCGGTGGCGAGAGCCGCACCGGCAAGCTCCGCATCGCCTACTTGATATGGAAGCTCGTCGCCGCACTCGCCTCGCTAGGGAGCCGAACCGAACGGTTCCGCACGACCTTCCGCACCGTCTACGACCGCTGGCACGGCCAAGCCCTCGAGTCGCTGCCGGCCGAAGACCTCGTCGCCGCCTACCGCGAGCTCGAGCGGGAGCTGCTCCTCGAGTGGAAGGCCCCGATCATCAACGACTTCTTCGCGATGATCTTCTTTGGTGTTCTGAAGAAGATGGCGCCGGATCTTCACAACGACCTGCTCTGCGGCGAACCCGGCATGGAGTCGACGTTGCCGACGCGTGAGATCCTGGCGATGGCGCACACCATCCGAAACGACGAGGCGCTACGAGCGGCCATCGAGGCCGGCTCACCCCCCGAGGGCCTCACCGCCGCCCGCGCCTTCCCCGTCTTTGAGGCCTGGCTCGTGAGCTACCTCGACCGCTACGGCGATCGCTGCATGGAAGAGCTGAAGCTCGAGACGCGCACCCTCAGGGACGATCCGACCTTCCTCGTCTCGACGCTTCGAAACTACGTTGGCCGCCCCGACCTCAGTTGCGACGCCATGGACGCCCGCGAAGCCTCGGTTCGCCAGGCTGCCGAAGACGCGGTCGTCATCCCTTTCGGCAAACGCGGCCTCTTCCGATGGATCTTGCGCCGCGCCCGCCGGCACGTCCGCGAACGCGAGAACCTGCGCTTCGCCCGGACCCGCGTCTTCGGCCTCGTGCGCCGGCTCTTCAGAGCGCTCGGGGGCCACTTCGTGCGGGTCGGGCTCCTCGACGAGGTCGACGACGTCTTCTACCTCGAGAAAGACGAGGTCTTCGGGCTCGTCGAAGGCACTGGCACCACGGTGCACGTGAAGCCGCTCGTCGCGTCCCGGCGAGCCGAGTTCGAGCGATACCGCCGCGGCCCGGCGCCGGACAGCCGCTTCGAGACCCGAGGCGGCGTCCACTTCGGCAACCCCTTCGTCGGCACCGCGGTCCCGGCCGCTCCTTCGAACGGCGACCCGAACCTCCTGAGCGGCCTTGGTTGCGCCCCAGGGATCGTCAGAGAGCGGGCCCGCATCGTCCATTCGCCGAAAGATGACGTTCGCCTGAACGGCCAAATCCTCGTCTGTGAGCGGACCGATCCGGGCTGGGTCCCACTCTTCCCGACCGCCGGCGGTCTCCTGGTCGAGCGCGGCAGCGCGCTCTCCCACTCGGCCATCGTCGCACGCGAGTTCGGCATCCCCACGGTGGTCGGCATCCCCGGCCTCATGAAGCGCGTCCGCGATGGTCAGCTTGTCGAGCTCGACGGGAAAGCGGGCACGGCACGCCTCCTGCCGGACGAGTGACGGCCGGACGAGTGAAGACGCGCACAATTCGCAACCCCATCCCGCCCGGTGCTATCCTGGTGGGACTATGTGCCGACTCTTCGGTTTCCGCTCCATCATCGAAAGCCACGTCCACTCCAGCCTAACGTCGGCCGAGAACGCGCTCGGCGTCCAGGCCGCGAGCCACCCGGATGGCTGGGGCGTCGCCTACTACGTCGCTGGGACGCCGCACGTCATCAAGTCGAGCTCGGCCGCTTGCGAAGATCGCCTGTTTCAGCGCGTGAGCGGCGTGGTCACGAGTGACACGGTCATCGCACACGTTCGAAGGGCCACGGTCGGTGAGCTCTCGATCCTGAACAGCCATCCGTTTCAGTTCGGTCGGTGGACATTCGCTCACAACGGCGACATCCCAGACTTTCAAGCAGTGCGGGCCGAGCTGCTCGACTGCATCACGCCGAAGCTACGCCGTTACGTCCTCGGAGACACGGACAGCGAAGTCCTCTTCTTCATGATCCTCACGAACATCGCCCGCCGCGAAGACCTGCACCGCCCCGGTGTCTCCGTTGAGGTCGTCGCCGATGCCATGCGAGAGTCACTAGCCACGGTAGAAGCCACGAGCGCCCGGCACGGCCTCGCTGATCCGCTGCTCACCACGATCATCACCGACGGCTCGCTGCTCCTGGCCTCTCGCGTTCGAAAAGAGCTGCACCTCTCCACTCGCAAGAATCGCTGCCCCGAGCGTGACTCTTGCCCGAGCTTTCGCACCGAATGCGAAGTGGATTCCCCGTTCGGCTTCGTGTCGCACTTCATCGTGAGCAGCGAGCCGCTTCAGGGCGACAATGTGTGGAACGTAGCTGCCGATCGCAGCATCGTCGGCTGCGATCAGCGCCTACGACGCCGAGAGTGGGCGCTGTGACGGTTGAACGTCGCCACTTTTCTGGGGTAGTGGCCTAGACCGCCACGTTGAACGTGCGGAGGGCATCGTTCAGCGACGTCTTTCGGTCCGTGGACTCCTGCCGAGTCCCGACGATGAGCGCGCAAGGGGTGTAGTACTCGCCGGCTGGGAACTGCCTTGGCCGCATGCCGGGGATGACCACGCTTCGTGCCGGGATTCGGCCCTTGAGCATGACTGGCTCGCTCCCGGAGACGTCGATGATCTGCGTGCTCGATGTGAGCACGACGCCCGCGCCGAGAACGGCTTCGCGTTCGACGATGACGCCTTCGACGACGACACAGCGACTCCCGATGAAGGCGCCGTCTTCAATGATGACGGGGCTGGCCGCTGGTGGCTCTAAGACGCCACCGATGCCGACGCCGCCGGCGAGGTGGACGCCCTTGCCGATTTGGGCGCAGCTCCCGACAGTAGCCCAGGTGTCCACCATCGAGCCGGCGCCGACCCGCGCACCGATGTTCACAAATCCGGGCATGACGATGACGCCCGGCTCGAGATGGGCTCCGTATCGAGCGACGCCTGGTGGCACCACGCGAACGCCGGCTAGCGCGGTCTTCGGTGAGAGAAGGTCGCGGTAGCGGAGATCGCCGGCCTCGAAGTCTCGGACGGAGGAGAGCCGAAAATAGAGTAAGATCGCTTGCTTGACCCACGCATTGGTAACCCATTCACCCGGTGGACCGAGGGGCTCCGCCACCCGCAAGTGGCCCGCGTCGAGGTCGGCGATGATCGACGCGACGGTGTCGCGCGCCGACTCGAGCACGGCATCTCCGGCGAATGCGGCCTCCACCAAGGTCCGCCGCGGATCTACTTCTGCGCTGCGGGGACGGACGTCTGCCGTCAAGGCTGGATTCATGGACTTAAAACTCCATCGTAAACTGAATCTTGGTGTCGATGCCCGCGCCGTCCTGGCCGGATCCGTGACGGCGGTAACGAGAATCGAGCAGGTTCATGATCGCCATGTCGACTCGGACCTGATGCGCGATCCGGAAACCAGCGCTCAGGTTGAGGATGGCAGAGCCCGGCGTCCCATCGCAATCGGCCTCGAGGAGGCCGGAGTACGGCGCCGTCTCGCAAATGCGCGCATCCTTCTCGTCCGCGGGGTTGAGCTCGTCTTGGCGCGCCGCGAAGGCCACGCCGAGGGCGATGAACGCCGTGTCACCCGGGAGATCGTAGCGGAGGCTAGCATCGCCGAAGAGCGGCGGGAGTCGGCGGAACGGCACTGTCTCTCCGTCGATGTCGACTTCGCCGGTGGTGAAGGTCATGGCGTAAGCGGCCGTGAACTGCCAGAAGCGAGCTGACGCCGAGAGTTCGACGCCCTGAATGTGTCCGGAGTTCGCGTTGACGCGCTTCGACACTGGCTTACCGCCATCGCCCGCCGTGTCCGAGCCGAGCCAGGTCGCCGCTTGGTCGGTGATGAGGTCGTCGATGACGGAGTAGTACCAGGCGAGCCCAACCGTGACGCCAGCCAGCTCTATCTTGGCTCCGAGCTCGATGGTGTTCGAGCGCTCGGGTTCGAGCTCGGCATTCGGGATCTCGAAGCGACTCCCCGTGTCGCCCAGCACGGTGGTCTCTTGCAGGTTCGGTGCGCGAAATCCCTGGAGGAAGCTCGCGTAGACGTTGAAGGTCTTCGGCATGACGAGCTGCATTGACGCCGACAGGGCCACCCCTGTGAAGTCGTACTCGACGTCGCCGAGCTCGGGGACGGCCGGCGCCGAGGCCCGGAAGTGTGAGACGCGGAGCCCACCGCCGAGTCGCAACTCGAGTCCGGGACCGAAACGCCAAGGGACGCCATCGACGTGCGTGAAGGCGCCCACGGAGAGGTAATCCGAACCATCCGAGAACGCGCCGCGCGGCTTCGAGGTGTCCGGCCCGAAGGTGCCGTCATCGCCCTTCTTGCTCTCGCTCTGCCCCGACGCGACGAGGTCGCCGTAGACCTCGGCGCCGGCTTGTACGCGAAAGCGGTCGTGGAAGAAGGCCAGATCGATAGCGACGTCACCACCGAAGGTGTCGACGGTATCGAGGAGGGAGGTCCGCTTGGTGACGGCCTCGTCATCGAGAGCGGCACACCGCGAACGGTCGGCGACGACTTTGACCGTGCCACTGCCACTCGGCACCTCGACCGTCGCGCACGTCGAACGCAGCGTGTCTTCTTTGAAGCGGTGGTAGCTGAAGGTGGCGGACGCGCGGCGCAGGACGTCGCCTTCATAGACGACTCGCAAGTACGCGAGGTGGTCGATGTTGTCGTAGATTCGGACGTCGCCTTTGCCGAGGTCGTCGACGCGCCCCTGATTGTTGAGCGCCGTTCCGAGGTAGGCGGCTCGCACTTCGACCTCCCGAGTGGGCTCCCAGAGCAGCTTCAGACGCCACCCGGCGGTATCGAGGTCGGAGAGCGGCACTTCGTCGCCACCGCCAACTCGAAGCGCAGCGCCGCTGTCGAAGCCGCCGCCGGCGATGAGCCCGATGCTGGGTACGAACGCCGAGGGATCGGACGGGGCGTCGCCGAGGAGCCAGTGATTGGACACCACGATCTCGCCCCCGCCTCCGACCGCCGCGGTGTGAGCACGCGCTCGCGCCCTCACCCACCAGGGCTCCTGACGCGGGTCGAGAGTCAGCGCTTGCACGACGCCGCCCATGGCGCCGTTGCCGTGAAGTACCGACGACGCGCCCCGGAGGACCTCGTAGCGCTCGATCCCCGTCGGATCCATGAGGTTCAAGTATTGGTTCGGTCCAGTCCGAAAGACGCTGTTCGACAGCCGCACACCGTCGATGAGGTAGAGGTTCTGGGGGCCGATGAGCCCGCGGATGATCGGCGCACCGGCGCCGGCGTTGGTCCGCTGCATGAAGACGCCTGGCGCCGCCCCCAAGGCGTCGGCGGCCGTCGTCGCTTGTTTGTTCTCGATCGCCTGTGACGTCACGGCGTCGCTCGACACCGGCGTCTCCAGGGGACGCTCGGGACGCCGAGTCCCCGTCACCAAGACCGTAGGCACGTCGAGGGTTCCCGCCTCGGTCGGTGGCACCGTTGCAGTCAAGGCAAAGACCAGGAGGTTGATGAGCAAGTCCGACATAGCCTCTCCAGCCCAAGCACTACAGGCGAGGGCGGACCTTAGCGCCTGTCACCGCTTCGGGCAACGAGCAGCCTCTTCGCGGAAGGAGGTCCCCTGTCGCCGTGGCCAGCCGAAAATCGCCGCGCCGTCCGAAACCGGCAGAGGCCAGGTCCCGAAGTACTGGCTGCCACGCAACGCGGTGCCGAGGTACCGCCGAGGAGTCATCGATGAGCACGGTCTGGAACGTACGTGTGCCCGGAATGGGACGTCCGACGCCCCCCTCGCCCCGTGGGCCGGAGGCGGCCGGGGCCGCAAGCAGCCTCGAACGCCTTCGAATCGGGAGCGCGCCAATACCGCGTAGCCGCGATTACCCGGAGCCGATTTGGGAACGGAACCCGCCGTCACCAAAGGGGCGTCGCTGAGCCAGCCTCGGCCATACGAGGACCGCGAGGAGTCCCAAGAGACCGGCTCCGAGTAGCCAGAGGCCGTCTCGGGCCCGCACGGGTTCGAAGCGAAGAGAGACTCGGTGTTCGCCGGCAATGACGGGGATCCCAATGAACGCGCCGTCGGCGACGGTCCACTCCTGACCTACGCCATCGACCTCGACGAGCCAGCCTGGGTAGGCGCTCTCGACCACGAGCACGACGCCGTCGGTCGGCGCGGTGACCTGGGCGTCGATGGCGCCACGGCCGATGCGCACATACTGCGCTTCGAGGACGAGGTCCGAAGCGCCTTCGGGCAGGGCGCTATCGCCCGTTGAGACCGGTGACTCGATGAGCAGCGGTAGCTCTGGGAACGGACCGGCCCTCTTCGTAAGCGCCGTGGACGCCCCGGTCGCCACCGAGCGTGTGACGGCAGTGGGGTAGAAGCGCACCCGTCCTCGTGGCTGCGAGAGCGCGTGCACGACGATGTTCTGCTGTTGCCAAACCGCCGGTGGTCGCGGCGCCACGGGCATCAGCCCGTAGCGATGAGTCACGATGTGGGTGACCCCCAGGTGTTCGAGAAGGTTTGGATCCCACGGAGGATCCTGCTTGAAGGGGTACTCGAGCACGCCCAGGTCGCCGAAGAGCCGCGTCACGACGCGCCGCAAAGGGAGGCTGGTCTGAACGTGGAGCCCGTGTAGTCCCCAGACGATGTTCGAGTCGGGACCGACGCCGTGCATCGCGTTCTCAGGCCGGCCGGTAGAGGAGGGGTCTCCGGACGATCCGCCTGAAGGCCACCCGGTCGGTCCGGGCACGGCCCTAAGGTAGTTTGGGTCACCTGCCGTGACGCCAAGGACTCGGTCCACTGCTGCGGTACGAAGGAACGCGACGACCGGCGGTGTCTCGACCAGGTCGACCGTAGGGCTGTAGCGCGCGCCGACGTGCACCACGGGCCAAGTGACCGCCGCGGCGACGGCTAGGCGTCGCCAGCGACGTGGTGCGGCGCACGCGAGCAGGAGTAGCCCCGCCCCAGCGGCCAATGCGACGCCATCGAGAGACCGATGAAGGACGGCGTCTCCCAAGACGCTCTGCGCCAGTAAGATCTCCGGGTCGCGAAAGGAGACGTCGCCGAGCAGCCCGAGTCCAATGACCGTGCCGAGAGCGGCTGCAGCGACGAGCATCCAGCGCCCCCATCGCGGGATGAGGGACAGGCGGTCCACGCCGAGGCCTGCGAGCGCCGCAAGACCGAGGAGTAGAAGGCAATAGACACGACCGGGGGCGCGGAACACCGAGAGCCCGGGGATCGAGAGCAAGACTCGCGAGAGGCCTGGGATCTGGACCATGACCAGCACTGTGAGCGGCAAGAGAACCAGGAGCCCGAGCGCCCGGGGTCGACCTCGCCAGGCCGCTGCAGCCGCGGCTAGCACGGGCAACCCGAGAAACTCGGGGTACCAGAAGTCGCGGAGGCTTGGCCCTCCGAAGAAGCGGGGGAGGATGGTCTCGACGGCGTCATCGAGCCCGAGCGACTCGGTGTCGAGCGCGGAGAGCATCGCCTCAGGCGAGAGCGCACGGCGCAGGCTGAACGTCCAGAGCTCGATCGCAGGCAGAAGCTGGGGTCCATACAACAAGACGGCCAAGATGCCGGCGCCGCCGATGCGAAGAAGCACCAACGCGTGATCGCGCCAAGTCCGTCCTTGGCCTCCGACTCTCTCTACTACGGCGACGAACGCAGCGGCCACCGCGCCATAGAGCATCAACTGCAGGTGTCCAGCGTAGAAGCCGAGCGCGAGCACGGCCACGAAGCCCGCGAAGGCACCGCGGCGGAGACGCGGCGAGCCGAGCGCTGACCCGAGAAGGACGCACCACGGCAGGAGCGAGAGAGCGACCGTGCCGTGGATGGCTTGGTGGTAGAAGACGACGAACGGTGAGCAGGAATAGACGATGCCGGCCACGGCAGCGCCGACGCCACTACCCCCGTAGCGCCGCACCAGCGCCACCATGCCGCACGCGCCGACGATGCCATGGAGCCATACCGAGAGCGCGAGCAGCTGATGGACGTCCATCCAAGGGAGCAGCGCGAGGTGCAGCGGATAGAGCGCGCCGACCTGTGGGTTGGCAGCGAGCGGGTAGCCGAGCTGCAGCCCAGGGGACCACCAGGGGAGTTGTCCGTGTGAGAGAGCCTTCTGCACTTCGACGAGATGGGGGTGGACCTCGGTCGAGTAGACGTCGAGGAAGTACACGCCCCCGAGCAGCGCCGGCAGGTGAAGCCCAGTGACGACCAACGCGGCGACCAACGCGGCGACGAGGTAAGGGGCAACGCCGGACAGCGAGCGACGCTGGGGTGGCGACGCTGTTGGCTGGGCGTTCGACTCGTCGGCGTCGGGCATCGCGGCAACATAGCGCAGAGCGCGTGCCTGTTGCACTCGGTCCTAAATCGTCGACCGGAGGTGCCTCCGGGGCCCGTGGGGCGAGTTCGACTCTTCCGTGCATCGGATGCAGCCGGCTTTGGAACGGGTTGTTACGGCGCGGGCCATGGGTTACAAGAGGTAGCAACGTAAGCGAGGTACGCCGAGTGACAAGGCAGCGCTACAGGGTGCTGAACAAGATCGACGCCGGGGGCATGGCGGAGATCTACCTCGCGCGCGCCGTGGCCGTCGGCGGCATTGAGAAGAACGTCGCCATCAAGCGGGTTCTTCCGGCGCTCACGAAGAACAAGCGCTTCGTGAACATGTTCCTCGACGAAGCCCGTCTGTCGATGGTGCTCACCCACGCCAACATCGTTCAGGTCTTCGACGTCGGCCGCGCAGACGGCACCTACTTCATCGTGATGGAGTACGTCGACGGGCAGAACCTGCGCCGCATCATCCAGCGGATGAGCGAACGCGGTTATCGCATCGCGGTCCCTCTGGCGTCCTACCTCATCGCCGAGGTCTGCAAGGGCCTCTCGCACGCTCACGATCAACGGGACCATCAGGGCAACCCGCTGGGCATCGTGCACCGTGACATAAGCCCGCCCAACATCCTCATCTCTCGCGCGGGCGAGGTGAAGATCACGGACTTCGGGCTCGCGAAGGCGATAACCCAGTTCGAGATCACCGATCCGGGCATCGTGAAGGGCAAGTTCAGCTATCTGTCGCCGGAAGCCGCCAATGGGAAGCTGGTGGACCATCGCGCCGACATCTTTGCTGCCGGCATTCTTCTGTGGGAGCTGCTCGCCGGCCGCCGCCTCTTCCTCGGCAAGAGCGACATGGAGACGGTCGAGCTCATCCGCAAGGCGGAGACCCCGTCCCTGGCGCCTCTCTGCAAGGACATCACGCCCGCCTTCGAGCAGATCGTGATGAAGGCCCTGGCCCGTGATCCGAAGGCCCGCTACCACTCGGCCCGCGACTTCGGCGACGCCCTCACTCAGTATCTCTTCACCATGCGCACCAAGGCGACCAACTACGACCTTGCCGGAATGCTGGAGCAGATCTTTTCGGTCCAGCCCGACTCCGGAGGCCCACCGGGTCAGCGCATCGCCGCGCTCATCGACGAAGAGGTCATCAACCTTTCGATGCTCGGCCGCATCCCGGAAACGGGCCAGAGCATCGGAGCGAAGCCGTTGAACGACTTCGAGCTCCGGGCGGTCGACAGTCGGCTGTCCATCTCCGACATCTGGAGCGTGCGGCCGCCGGACCTACCTCCGTCGACCGAGCTCGCAGACCTCCTGGCCAAACGACAGGAAGAGCTCGAAGCCCGAGCGTCGGGCACGAAGGCCGCCCGCCGGTCGCGGGCAGGCCGGGGCTGGCTTTGGGCCATACTCGGATTGGTCGTTGCCGGCGCCGGCGCCGGGGTCGCTTGGTACCTCGAACTGTTCTAATGGATGAGCCTGGCAGATGGACCCGCCGACAGATGGACCCGCCGACAGATGGACCCGCCGACAGATGGACCCGCCGACAGATGGACCCGCCGACAGATGGATCCGCCGACAGATGGATCCGCCGACAGATGGACCCGCCAGATGGAGCCACCAACGAGCCGGGACCGCCGTTCGCTAGACGCCAGGGAGGGTGACGCGTGAAGATCAGGATCTATACGACGCGATGGTGCGGCTACTGCCGTGCCGCCAAGTCACTGCTGACCGAACACGGGCTCGCGTTCGAGGAACTCCCGGTCGACGGAGATAGCGCCATGCGTGCCCGCCTCGCCCAGGAGAACGGCGGCTACACCACTGTGCCCATGATCTTCATCGATGACCGCTTCATCGGCGGCTACGACCAGCTCGCGGCGCTCGCTCGGGCGAACAAGCTGCCGGGCGCGCGCCCCTCCTAACGCCCCCTCACGAGCCGACTCTCTCATTGACAGAAGTCACCCCTGAGTGGTAGCTCGCGCGCTCACAACGGGGCGACTGGGGTCGCCTCTCTGACTTGGCGAGCGAGTCTTGATTCGCTCCTGCCTGGCGTCCACGGACGCGAGGCTCCCCGTGGTTTTGGTCGAGGCGGATTTCATGCTGCTCCCGATAAGCGAACAGGTCCCTACCCTGCACCAGGCAGGCATCGTCGACGTCGATGCCTCAATCCTGTTCATGGCTGCCCTGTTCCTCGTCTTCTTCTTCCTCTACCACCGCATCTTCGTGCGCGGCCTCGTCGACATGTTCGAGAAGCGCCACGACCTCACGATCGGCTCTCGCGAAGCGGCTGAAGCCGCCGTGAAGACCGCCGAAGCCAAGATCGCCGAGTACGACACCCGCATCGGTGAAGTGCGGCGTCGCGGCGTCGACGAGACCAAGCGGGTCCGGGCTGAAGCCGAGCTCGCCGAG
Source organism: Pseudomonadota bacterium (assembly GCA_947498315.1). Taxonomy (GTDB): domain Bacteria; phylum Myxococcota_A; class UBA9042; genus SXOO01. Next base: position 28,765 of record CANMLD010000027.1, read on the forward strand.
CGCGCTCAACTCGACGCCGTCAAAGCCGAAGTCGGCAAAGAGATCGAGGGCGGTCTCAAGGACCTACGCACCACCGCCGCCACAGCCCGCGCCGAGCTCGACAGCGTCGCTCGTGACGCCGGCAACCGCATCGCGGACCGCATCCTGGGAGGTGCTGCATGATGAGCATTCTCGCCGGCGGCCACGGTTTTCAGTTCAAAGTCCACGGCTACTACATCATCGACTTCTTGGTCTACGCGGCCATCCTGGTGGTGGTGCTCCGAAAGCCGCTCGCGGCCTTCGTTGAGCTGCGCCGCGAGAAGCTGGTCAAGGAAATCGAAGAGGCCAGAAAACTCCGCGAAGAAGCGGAGCGAAAGCTCGCCGACTACACGACGCGCCTCTCGGCCATCGAGTCCGAAGCGCAGCAGATCTTCGCAGACGCCCGCGCGCAAGGTGAAGCCGAGCGCACGCGCATCTTGGCCGAGGCCACGGCGAGCGCTCAGAAGCTGCGCGCCGACGCGAAGACCCGGCTCGAACAAGAGTCGAAGAAGCTCGCGCACGACCTCGAGCTGCACGCCGTCGAGCTCGCGACCCAAGTCGCAGAGCGGATCATCGTCGAGCGCATCGGCGAGAACCACCGCAAGGCGCTGTTCGCCGACTACGTCGACCAGGTGGAGAACAAGGGTCTCATCGCTGGCCGCGTGGACGGGGGCATCCAATGAGCGACATCCGTATCGCCCGGCGCTACGCCAAGGCGCTCATCGCCATCTCCGACAAGGACAAGAGCCACGAGTCGGTCGCGCGCGATCTCGACAAGGTCGTCGAAGGGCTGGCCAAGGAGCCGTCCGTCGCAACGGCGCTGTCGAACCCGACCATCCGCTCGCGCACGAAGGGGGAAGTGGTTCGCAAGATCGCGAGCTCGCTCATGCTTCGCCCGTCCACCACCAACTTCCTGCTGGTGTTGAACGAGCACGACCGCCTCGGCGAGCTCACGGCCATCCGCAACGAGTTCGCGCGTCGCCTCGACGTCATCCAAGGCCGCGTTCGCGCCAAGGTCACGTCCGCCAAGCCGCTCACCACCATGGACAAGAAGCGCGTCGAAGACGCCCTCCGGAAGGCGACCGGCAAGACGGTCCTCGTCGACACGGCCGTCGACGAACGCCTGATTGGCGGTGTGGTCACGAAGATGGGCAACCTCGTCCTCGATGGCACCGTCCGCACCCAACTCGACACGCTGAAGGCACGCCTTCACCAGGTCTTCCAATAACGCGCTGACAGCCCGCGCTGCCAGCCACGAACCATCCGCAACGACTCCGACTCGCCTGAATCGGCGCGCGGAGCCCCACTCAACTCGCAGGGGATCCAGTCCATGAGCATCAACGTCGCAGAGATCAGCCGCATCATCCAGGCCGAGGTCGAGTCCTTCGGCAAGGAGGTCAAGGTCGACGAGACGGGCACCGTCCTCACCGTTGGCGACGGTATCGCCCGCGTGCACGGTCTCGAAAAGGCGCAGGCCGGTGAGCTCCTCGAGTTCCCGCACGGCGTGCGCGGCATGGTGCTGAACCTCGAAGAGGACAACGTCGGCGTCGCGCTCCTCGGCGACGACATCAAGATCAAGGAAGGCGACGAAGTCCGCCGCACCGGCAAGATCTTCGAAGTGCCCGTCGGCGAGGCCCTACTCGGCCGCGTCGTGAACGCACTCGGTGAGCCCATCGACGGCAAGGGCCCCATCCAGACCCCGCACCGCCGCCGCGTCGAGATCAAGGCCCCGGGCATCATCGCCCGTAAGTCGGTCCACGAGCCGATGATGACCGGCCTCAAGGCCATCGACGCGATGATCCCCGTTGGCCGCGGCCAGCGCGAGCTCATCATCGGCGACCGCCAGACCGGAAAGACCGCCGTCGCCATCGACGCGATCATCAACCAGAAGGGTGGCGACGTTTACTGCTTCTACGTGGCCATCGGCCAGAAGCAGTCCACCGTCGCGCAGGTCGTCGACAAGCTCACGAAGTTCGGCGCCATGGAGTACACGACGGTCATCACGGCCGGAGCCTCCGAGTCCGCACCGCTTCAGTTCATCGCGCCGTACGCCGGCTGCACGATGGCCGAGTACTTCCGCGATTCGAAGCGCCACGCGCTCATCATCTACGACGACCTCTCGAAGCAGGCGACCGCCTACCGCCAGATGTCGTTGCTCCTCCGCCGGCCGCCCGGCCGCGAGGCGTACCCCGGCGACGTCTTCTACATCCACAGCCGCCTCCTCGAGCGCGCGGCGAAGATGAGCGACGAGCAGGGCGCGGGCTCGCTGACGGCGCTGCCGATCATCGAGACGCAGGCGGGCGACGTCTCTGCGTACATCCCGACGAACGTCATCTCGATCACGGACGGTCAGATCTTCCTCGAGACGGAGCTCTTCTATAAGGGCATCCGGCCGGCGCTCAACGTCGGTATCTCGGTCTCCCGCGTCGGTGGTGCGGCCCAGACCAAGGCGATGAAGAAGGTCGCCGGTAACCTCCGCCTCGAGCTCGCTCAGTTCCGCGCCATGGCGGCCTTCGCCCAGTTCGGTTCGGACCTCGACTCGGCCACCAAGCGCCTCATCGACCGCGGTGAGCGCCTGACCGAGCTCCTGAAGCAGGCGCAGTACCGCCCGCAGTCGATGGAGCGACAGGTCCTCGTGATCTTCGGCGGCACCGGCGGCTTCATCGACAAGGTGCCTTCGGCCCGCGTCAGCGAATGGGAGCAGAAGCTCCTCGAGTACGCTGACAACAACGCCTTCGCCAAGGACACCCTGAAGGAGCTCGGCACGAAGAAGGAGCTGAACGGCGAGCTCACCGAGAAGCTGAAGAAGGTCCTGACCGAGTTCAACCAGTTCTTCGGCGTGGCGTAAGGGAGGTCTCCCGTGCCCAGCCTAAAGGACATCCGCCGGCGTATTCGATCCGTCTCGAATACGCGGCAAATCACGAAGGCGATGAAGATGATCGCCGCCGCTCGCCTCCGAAAGGCGCAGATGGCGATCGAAGCTCGTCGTCCGTACGCCAAGCGCATCGCTGAGATTATCAGCGTGCTCGCGGGCCGTTCCGAGCGCGAAGACCACCCCCTCCTCGCGGCCCGAGAGCCGAAGAAGGTGCTGATCCTCTCGCTCACGAGCGACCGCGGTATGTGCGGCGGCTTCAACGGCAACATCTGTCGTGAGACCGAGAAGTACGTGCGCCAGCACCTGTCACGGGAGTTCGGTGGCACCGCCGATCCCGCGAACGTCGCGTTCGTTCACGAGTCCATCGAGCTAGCGGTCATCGGCAAGAAAGGCCAGGACTACTTCGGTCGTCGGCCCCAGTACAAGGTCTTCAAGAACTACCGCGGTGTGTTCGAGAAGATCGGCTACGAGAAGGCCTGTGAGATCGGCGAGGAGGTCAGCTCCGCCTACGTCGGCGAAGGCCTCGACGCCGTCTACATGGTGTACAACGAGTTTAAGTCCGCGATCTCGCAACGCGTCGTCGTCGAGAAGCTCCTGCCGGTCGAGCCGGAAGGGGGCGCTCACGCCGAAGAGCAAGGCGCGTCGTTGGACTTCGAATACGAGCCGAACAAGGCGGGCGTCCTCGACGAGGTCCTCCCTCTCTACGTGAACAACCAAATCTACCGCGCCATCCTCGAGAGCATCGCTTCCGAGATGGGCGCGCGCATGACTGCCATGGACAACGCGACGCGCAACGCGTCCGCGATGCTCGGTCGACTGACGCTTCAGTACAACCGCGCCCGTCAGGCAGCCATCACCAAAGAGCTCATGGAAATCGTCGGCGGCGCCGAGGCGCTCAAGGGGTAACGAATATGTCGCAAGGACGCATCACCCAGGTCATC
>CANMLD010000028.1 GCA_947498315.1 Pseudomonadota bacterium
CGAACGACCGGGGCTCTCAGAACCGGGGCCCGAACGACCGGGGCCCGAACGACCGGGGCCCGAACGACCGGGGCTCTCAGAACCGGGGCCCGAACGACCGGGGCCCGAACGACCGGGGCCCGAACGACCGGGGCCCGAACGACCGGGGCCCCCGAAACGAGGGCTTCGGTGGTCGCGGCCCAGCTAGTCCAGGCGGCAGCGGCCCCTCTGGTAACGACGACGCGCGTGGCGCCGATCAGGGACGCAGCGACCGACGCAATGACCGACGCGACGACCGACGCGACGACCAAGGCCCACGTCAGGACGGTGGCCGCGGGCCAAACGCCGGCGGTTCCGGTGATGCCGGTGGGCAGGGCCGTCGTCGCGACGTCGAGCCGACGTGGGTTGACGCCGGTGGTGACGTCGATGTGCGCGATCACGTCCGGGTTACGGCCGGCCTCTTCGCCGGGAAGGTCGGCCAGGTCATCGAAGTGTCCGTGAAGGGCAAGTTCAAGGTCGTGCTGGGCGAAGGCGCGATGAAGATCGAAGTCGGCCGAGACGCGCTCTCGAAGGTCGCGCCGGGCTGACGGACCTCAGGTCAAATCGAAACTTACTCGCTGGGGCCTGTGGGCCAAGCCTTCAGGCTCCAGCGTGGCGAGCGAGCCCGCGTCGACGCCGCCTTCGATGGCACTCTCGCCCGCGCCCGCGCGCTCCTCGCTCACTCCCACGCGGGTCGGGACGACGCCGTCCTGCTGAAGCGCTCCCTCGAGCAGCTCATCGAAACCGAGGAACGGCGGCGCTTTGGCTCCAAGTCGTCGCGCTCCCGGGCGGCAGCCTCCACGCCGAAGACATGCCGCGAGCGGAGGGCCGTGCCCGTCGTCGTAAGAAACGAGGTCTTCGTCCGCGACGGCGGCCGCTGCACCTTCACGAGCGACGACGGTCACGTCTGCGCTTCGGACTACCTCATCCAACTCCACCACCGAGTGCCGTGGGCAAAGGGCGGGGCAGGCACGGCCGAGAACCCAACGATCCACTGCGCCGCCCATAATCAGCTCGAAGCGGAGCGTGAAGGGCTTGGTCGACGGCCGCGACGCCAGGATCGTCGCCGCCCCTGAACCGGAGCACGTTGCACGTCGCCGTCCGGTTCCGACCCCGCTCGTCGGCGCGCACAGGGCCAGTCAAGCGTCACTCGCAGCCCCCCGGAGGCGGGCAAAGCGAAGCGCCCGGCGAGGAGGGCGAGGGGGGACGCTTTTTTATCCGACCCACTCAACGCACGACGAAGGGCACGCTCGTGATTAGGTTGCCGCGAGAGTCTTTCAGGCGCGCGACCCACTTCCCTGCGAAGTCGGACTCGAGCTTGAGGCTCGACCAGGTCCGCCAACCGCTGAGGGACTTTCCGACCTTGAGATAGAGTCGGCTCTTCACCTCGTCGCCGCGCACCCACTCGATGCCGACCTGGGTCGGCTCGCCCGGGTTCTTCACGACGGCGTAAGCGTAGATATTGCCAGCGCTGAGCTTGAAGCGAGTCCCGGGTTCGACAGGCACGCGTTCCTCACGATCGACGCCAACCGCCACTACGAACTCGACGACCGTCAGATCCGAGACGGATGTCGTCACCGCTGTCGGGTCGCCATCGTGGAAGGGCGCCCGCCCGGGCGGAAGGTCCCGCCGGGTGTCGTCTCGCAGCGTGGCCGCGTCGCGTTTCGGTAGGGCGGCGCCGCCCGCAGGCTCGTCGACGAACTCGTCGTCTACTCGCCCTGGCACGGCAGGTGGATCATCCGCGGGCTCATCGACGACCACGGGCGTATCTGGCTCCACTTGCACAGGACGAATCGGAGGCGGCTCGGTCCCTTCGGCTTCCACCTCGACCGCAGTGGGCGCATGCACTCCCTCATGCCCACCCAGCCTCCCGGTTACGACGCGAGAGTCACCTTCACCGTCGTCTTCACCGTCGGGTTCAGCCTCGGGAGTCCCTCCTGCCGCCAGCGTTGCCTTGTCTCTCGCGAGCTCGGCGAGAAGCTCCGCCTTGAGCTCCGCCTTGAGCTCCTCGCGAAGCGCCGCTTCATCGACGGTGGGGGCCTCCTCAGAGGCTCTCTCGCTGGCCTCCTTCTTTCCGCACGCTGTGATCCCGACGAGGGCTAGGGACAGCGCGACGTGGCGCCACGGCCGGCCCATCGGCATCACTGGCTCACTCCGAGCTCGAACTCGACGTAGTCGACCCCCGGGACCGCCGATGCGAAGCGATACGCGATGACGCCTTCCGACAGCGCCACCTGTTCGGGCGCTTCGGCGTTCAAGTCTTCGCTGCTCGACCGCACGGGAGACCGTCGTGCGGTCACGAGACGCGTCCCCGCGTTCACGCCGGTCAGCGTCACTTGATACTCGACCTGACGGGCTTCGGCGCCGCTCTCCACGTTGGCGACGAGCACTCGAATCATGGGGCAAACGTTCTCTTCGTCATTTGGACACGGCCGCTCGGCCTCGAGCGTCGCCGCGACCCAGATCTTCTCTGACTCGACTGTTCCGGCGTCGACGATCCCAGCTTCGACCGTCGTATCGCCGTAGACGACCCCGAGTAGCTTCTGACCATTGCCCCGGAGCCGGTTGGCCGCTTTGAACGCGACGGTTGCGGGGAGCACCTTGCCCGTCGAGCGCCACATTGGGCTCTCTTCGACCGAGGTGCTGGTCGGCGTGACGGTACGGTAGCGACGGTCGAGCCGCCACATGCCTAGCTCATCGACGACGCCTTGGAGCGCGATTCGGGTGCCGACTGAAAAGGCCCCGTGCGCTAGTGACCACGTACGTCGCTGGGTCTCACTGATGAGGCTCTGCGTGGGGAGAGAAGGTACGGTGGCTTCGGCCACATCGAGGCGCGCGAGCCAAATCGCCGTGCCGGGGAGCTTGGCGTCCACGACCGCCCGGACGGCCTTGGCGATGTCCTGGGCGTCCTGCGGGGACTCCGCGACCGTCTCGAAGGCGATGACGTCGATGAGGGTGGCCGCGTCGCCGCCCAAGGCGTCGAGGAAGGCACCGATGGTCGATTCCGCCTCGGTTGCCGCCGTCAACGCGAACGAAGGAGCCACGAGCCGTATCGGCGCAGGCCCGCCGGTAGCTGGGCTCGGGAACGCGTCGCGCACCCCTTGCCCGAAGATCCTGTAGGCGGCCACGACGGCGCCCATGTCGGCGAATCCGCCCCGCCCGAGCGGATCGGAGATGAACTCTACGTGTCGAACGTGAAAGTCCCTTGCGCCCTTGTAGACCAACAGGTCGCTTGCGCTGAGGAGGCTCTGGTTCCAATGGCGCAGCGCGTTGACGACCACGGTCGTCCATCGGGGGACATCGACGATGCCCTGGCCTGTCTGAATCCCGTCGCCGTCGACGCTGCAGGTGTCGAGTCCGAGGTCGAAGATCGCTTGAAAGGACAGCTTCACCGGCCCGAATCCATCACCGGCCGCCGCCGCTACGCCGGGGTAAGCGCCCGCCGTCTGGAGGATGGTGTCGATCTTCGAGAAGTTGTAGCTCGCCTCGACCTCCGGGTCCGCCGCTGGGTTCGGGAAGATGCCCGAGAGCGTGTAGTCGCAGAGGTAGCCCTCCGGGATTCGGAAGAGCGTCGGTCCGCCCACTTCCTGCAGCGTCTCGAAGAGGTTCTTGTCACCTTCCACGACGGGCTGCGGATTCCCCATGAGCCCAGCCAGCGCCGCGAACGACGACCCAGTAGCTGAGGCGTCGAGGCGAACGGGCTTGTAAGTGACCTTGTTGTAGTCCGAAGGCAGCGTCACGGCGTCGGATTTGCACCCGCCGGCGACGCTCACGACGCCGCCAGCCAGGAGAACCCGGCCCAGATGACGAACAGCAGCATGGAGCGCACGAGGCAGTCGCGCTTGGGACAGACGCACTAGGGGCGTGGCTTTTCTCACGTCCGCAGAAATACCTCACGCCCCTGACAGGGTCAACGAGCTCAACATCCGACTCGCCGTTCCCAATGCGGCACAGGTCTGGACAGCCGGGTAGGGCGCTGCTATACAACGCGGCCCATGGAAGCCCACTATCACGGCTACATCTCCCTGCTCACGATGATCATCCTCGTATCCGGCCTTATGGGCGGTGTGGTGGTCATCAACAGCCTCGTCGGACCGAAGATGCGCGGGGATTACCACCGTGAGCCCTTCGAGTGCGGCTCGACGCCCATGGGCACGGCTCGCCAGCGCTTCAGCGTCAACTTCTACCTCGTCGCGATCTTCTTCATCGTGTTCGATATAGAAGCCGTCTTCATGTACCCATGGGCGGTCCTCTACCGTAGCTTCGTCGCTGATCCGAATTTCGGCATCATCGCCCTTGGCGAGATGTTCGCTTTCGTAGGAATCTTGGTCGTGGGTCTCGTCTACGTCGTCCGACGTGGCGCCCTCAAGTTCACCTGAGGCGCCCGATGTCCACCGCCGTACTCAACGCCATCAAATCCAAGTTCGCTTCTGGCGTACGCAGCGCGCACAGCCACTGTGGCGACGACACGGTCGTACTCGACCGAAAGGTCATCCTCGACGTCGCTCGCTACCTCAAGTCCGACCAGGCGATGGCGTTCAACATGCCCATCGACTGCACCGCGGTCGATTACCTCGACTTCCCCGGTGGCGACGCTGCAGGCAGTGACGAGACGCGCGGCGTAGGCGGCTTTGCAGGGGCGCGTTTCGAGGTGGTCTACCACCTCTACTCCACGACTCGGAAGCACCGCATCCGTCTCAAGGTCGCGCTCGACGAGAGTGACGTGAACACGCCCAGCCTCACCCAAGTTTGGCTCGGCATGGACTGGTTCGAACGGGAAGCCTGGGACATGTACGGCATCCGTTTCGACGGCCATCCGGACCTTCGGCGCATCCTGCTGTACGAGGAGTTCGTCGGGCACCCACTACGGAAGGACTACCCTCTCCGCGGGTACCAACCCCTCGTCCCCATCGCCAAGCTCGATCGCGACAATGAGGACCCGAAGCTCGTCAACACTGACCTCAACCCCGAGGCACCCGAGTGAGCAACCATCTCGTCGACTCTCGAAATGTCGATTCTCGGTCCCAGGCCCCGCGCTTCGCGAAGCTCTGGACGCCCACGGAGGTCGACGCCGACGAACCCGGCCTGATGCGAGTTCAGATGGGCCCCTCCCACCCGGCCATGCACGGCACGGTACGCATGGACGTCATCCTGGAAGGCGAGACCATCCGGGACATGGACGTCGACATCGGGTACCTGCACCGGGGCTTCGAGATTCAGGCAGAGAACGCCACGTGGACGCAGGTGGTGCCGTACACCGACCGTCTGAACTACTTGTCGTCGCTCTGCAACAACGTCGGCTACGTGCTCGCCGTCGAGAAGCTCCTCGGTATCGACGTGACACCGCGTTGCAAGTGGATCCGCATGATCTCCGCCGAGATCGCGCGCATCGCCGACCACCTCACGGCCCTCGCGGCCGGTGCCCTCGAGCTCGGCGGGTTCACGCCCATGCTCTTTGGCATCCAAGCCCGTGAAGAGTTCTATAAGGTCATCGAGCACCTCTGCGGCGCCCGGCTGACCACGGCGTACACCCGTATCGGTGGCCTCCGCTGGGACCTCCCGGACAACTTCGAAGCCGGCTACCGCAAGGCCGAAGCGAGCCTGAAGAAGAACCTCGCAGACATGGACAAGATGCTGACTCGTAATCGCATCTTCTACGACCGCATGGCCGACACCGGTATCATCTCTCAAGAAGACGCGATCGAGTACGGTTGGACCGGTCCGTGTCTGCGCTCGACCGGCGTCGAGTATGACGTCCGCAAAGCGCACCCTTACCTGTTTTACGACAAGGTCTCCTTCGACATCCCTCTCGGGCATAAGGGCGACAACTATGATCGCTACCTGGTCCGCATCGCCGAGCTGAGGGAGTCGCTAAAGATCATCGACCAGTGCTTCAAGTACATGGAGCCCGGCCCGGTCAATGTCGACGACTGGAGCATCGTCCTCCCCCCCAAGGAGGCGGTCTACAACACCATCGAAGGCATGATCGCCCACTTCAAGCTCATCATGGAAGGCATCGCCGTGCCCAAGGGTGAAGCTTACGGCTACACCGAAGCCGCGAATGGCGAGCTCGGTTTTTATATGGTCAGCGCTGGCGTCGGCAAGCCGTGGCGAGTCCACTGCCGAGCCCCGTGTTTTGCGCTCGTACAAGCGCTGAAGCCCATGATGCTCGGCGAACAGCTTGCAGACATCATCCCCACCTTCGACACCATCAACATGATCGGTGGCGAGATCGATCGCTGAGGCCTTACGGTGAAAGTCACCATCGACGGACGTGAACTCGAGGTCGAGAACGGCACGACCATCCTTCAGGCAGCCCAGAAGCTCGGCGTGGATATCCCGACCTTCTGTTACCACCCGGGCCTTTCCGCGCCGGCCAACTGCCGCATGTGCCTCGTGAACACGAACAAGGCGCCCAAGCTTCTCCCTGCCTGTTACGCGACCTGCATGGACGGCATGGAGGTTAAGACGAACGACGAAAAGACGCTGCGCACGCGCAAGTCGACACTCGAGTTCATCCTGCTTCACCACCCGGTGGACTGCCCGATCTGCGATCAGGCCGGCGAGTGTGTCCTGCAGGACAACTACTTCGCCCACTCGGCGCAGCCTTCCCGCAACTTCACGCGTAAGAACCACAAGCCGAAGGCCACGCCCATTGGCAACAACGTCATCCTCGACGCCGAACGCTGCATCGTGTGCACGCGGTGCGTCCGCTTCTGCGACGAAGTCTCAAAGACGAACGAGCTTCAGGTGGTCAACCGCGGAGAGCGCTCTTTCGTGACGACCTTCCCGGGGCGTGCGCTCGACAACGACTACGCGACCAACACCGTCGACATCTGCCCGGTCGGCGCGCTGACGAGCCGCGACTTCCGCTTCAAGATGCGCGTCTGGTTCTTGAAGTCGGCCTCGTCCATCTGCTCGGGCTGCTCTAAAGGCTGTAACATCACCGTCGATCATGGTGGCGGTAACACGCAGCGTTATCGGCCCCGCGAGAATCAGGCCGTGAACCGCTGGTGGATGTGCGATCCAGGTCGCCTGTCCTACAAGCAATTCCAGGACAACCGTCTCACCGACGCTCAGATCGATGGTGTGGTTCACCCGGTTCGTGAGGCGCTCAGCGCCGCGGCGCGTCGGCTGCGAAGCGCCGGCGACCCATCGAAGGTCGCTGTCGTCCCCAGCCTGCTGATGTCGAACGAAGACGCCGTTGCGCTCGCCGTGCTCACGAAGCGGGCCGGCTTTGGCGGCTGGTACGTCGGCGGCCGCGCCGCCGGCAAAGAAGACGCCCTTCTACAGAAGGCCGACAAGAACCCCAATCGCGCCGGGGTGATGGCGGTCGCCAAGGCGTTTGGGATCGAGACGAACCCGCTAACCGCGCTGGCCACGGCGGGCGCTTCTGCCACTCTCTGGTTTGGGCACGAACACGCCGTCGACCCGAAGGTGCTCGCCGCTGTACAGCAGCTCAGCCGCGTCGTGGTAGCGTCGAACGCGTCGGAGTGGACCGCCGGCGCGTCCGTCTCCCTGCCGTCGCGTACGTTCGAGGAGTGCAGCGGCACCTGGATCAGCGTCGACGGGCACTTGCAGCGCTTCGCCGCCGGACCGGAGGCCAAGGGCGCGTCCGTGGCGATTTGGGATCTCTGCTTCCGGCTGCTCCGATCGCTCGGCGTGATGGACGTGATGCCACCGGCGTCACCTGATCAGGTCGTCGCTGAACACGGCCAGGCCGTGCCCGAGCTTGCGTCTATGCCGCCGGCCCTTCCGCCGGCGCCCGGGCGCCCTGACCAACTCCGCAAAGCGCGGGCCGCGTAAGGAAAGCGCTCATGGACCCCATCCTCGCCGCCGTGCTGTTCGCGATCATCAAGATATCAATCATCTTGCTCGGCTACGTGATGCTCTTCGCCACGGTGCTCACCTGGCTCGAGCGTAAATACAGCGCGCTCATTCAGGACCGCATCGGTCCCAATCGAGCCGAAGTGGCCGGGCTCCGCCTCGGCGGCCTCTTTCACATGATCGCCGACCCCATCAAGGTCCTCTTCAAAGAGGACTTCATGCCGCGCACCGAGAACCCCATCATGTACAAGATGGCGCCATGGCTCTCGGTCGTGCCGCCGATGGTCATCTTCGCCGTCATCCCCTTCGGTCCTGGCGACATGTTCGTCATCTCGAACGCGCCGCTCGGTATGCTCTTCATCTTCGCAATAGCTGGCCTGGGCGTGTACGGCTCCGTGTTCGGTGCGTGGGCGTCGAACTCGAAGTTCGCGCTCCTCGGCGGCCTCCGCGCCACAGCTCAGATGATCTCCTACGAAGTCGCGATGGGCTTGAACCTCGTCGGCGTCTTCATGATCTACGAGTCGATGTCCCTTCAGGGCATCATCGTGGAGCAGGGCGAGACGCTCTGGGGCTTCTTGCCGGCCTGGGGTCTGTTCTTGCAGCCGGTCTCGTTCATCTTGTTCATGGCGTCGGCTATCGCCGAGAACAAGCGCGCGCCCTTCGACCTGACCGAAGCCGAGTCCGAGCTCGTCGCGGGTTACTTCACCGAATACTCCTCGATGAAGTTCGCGCTCTTCTCGCTTGGCGAGTTCATCGAGATCATCGCCATCGCGTGCATCGCCTCCTGCATGTTCCTCGGCGGCTGGCAGATCCCCTTCGTTGACGCGACCGGCGGCATCATCCTCACCTCGCTGCAGATACTGGCCTTCCTGTTCAAGGTCTTCGTTCTCGTCTGGCTGCAGATGACCATTCGCTGGACGCTGCCCCGCTTCCGCTACGACCAGCTCATGAAGCTGGGCTGGCTCTACATCCTGCCCCTCAGCCTCGCGAACATCCTCGCCACCGGCGTTTGGCTCTACTTCGCCGCCTGAGCCTCGGAGAACCTCCTCATGGGATACAAAGTCGCTCGCCCTGAGCTGAACATCTTCGAGAAGAGCTACGTCCCAGAGATATTGAAGGGCGTTGGCGTCTCCTCGCGGCACTTCTTCCGCAATATCTTCGGGAAGAAGGACATCGTCACGGTCGAGTACCCGGAAGTGAAGCCGGATTACGCGTCGCGCTACCGTGGCCACCACCGCCTCATGGCCCGGGAAGACGGCACCGCCCGCTGCGTGGCCTGCATGCTTTGCTCGACGGCCTGCCCGGCGCATTGCATCACCATCGAAGCGGGCGACTACGGCGACACTGACGTCGAGAAGTACCCGGTCAAGTTCGAGATCGACCTGCTGGTCTGCGTCTACTGTGGCATGTGCGAAGAAGCCTGCCCCTGCGACGCTATCCGCATGGACTCCGGCATCCACACGCCTTCGCAGATGTACCGCAAGGACGGTCGCGTCGGTAAAGTCGACCTCATGGCCCTCGGCGATCTCTCCATCGCCAAGCAGGGCGGCGAGCTCTCGTAGCCCATGAAGGACACGGGGCCACGCTCGACTCGCCGGCCCCTGCACCAGGGTGAGCGCGCGCCTTCACGTCCGCTCTCCCCCGGAGCGAGCGCAGGGCCACTCACCATGGGCCCCGGTGGCAGCGCCATCGAGACGCTCTTCATCGATGAGTTCCTGACCGTCGTGCTCAAGCCGGCGGGCATCCATACCCAGCCGCCAGCGTCTCGCGCAGAGCAGTCGCTCCTCGACCTCCTCGCCCGCGTTCACGGTCCGTCAGTGCGCATCGTGCATCGTCTCGATTATGACGCGAGTGGCCTCGTTGTCTTTGCGCTCGATCGTCGTGCCGCCGGGCCGCTCGGCGCCGCCTTCGAGCGACACGAAGTGAAGCGCGACTACCGGGCGCTCATCCCGATCCCCCTCGAGCCCGGCACCGCTGGCATCATTGACGCGCCCTTGCGGGCCGTCGGTGGCCGCACGACGGTCGACTCATCAGGCGACCATGCCGTGACTCACTTTCGGGCGCGGCGCAACGCCAGCTTCCTCGGGATCGCCGCGTGTGAGCTAGAGCTCAGCCTCGAGACCGGGCGTATGCATCAGATCCGGGTCCACCTCCAGCACCGCTTGAGCCCCATCCTAGGCGACACCAAGTACGGCGGGCGCCCCTTCCCGCGGCTGGCACTTCACGCGTTCCGCCTCTCATTCGTCCACCCGATGACCGGCGCCACGCTGGCGTTCGAGCGCGCACCGGAGTGGCCGGGTGACCCCGGCGGGTCTTCCGAAGACTCGCCCGGAGAGTCGCACGCATGAAAGGGCCCCGCTCTCCCGGTCCTCGCAACAGCTTCACTGGACCCCGCAGCAGCGACCCGCGCGGACGCCCGACGCGCCCGCCAGAGCCGGCGGCGGCGCCGGCGCGTCCCGCTGCGCCGCTCGTTCAGCTGCCCGCACGACGTCCCGGCAGTCTACCGGCCGTCACTCTGATGCGGCCCTGGGCAGACGCCATCCGAGAAGGGCGCCCGTGGGTCTTCACGGACGCCGTTCAGATGCCGTCTGGCCTCGCCGCGGGCGACGTCGCGGATCTCGTCGACACGTCCGGCGCCTTCATCGCCCGCGGCATGGTCGAACCCGAATCGCCGCTCGCGTTTCGGGTCTGGACGACGGATGAGACGGTCGCCGTGGACGAGCGCCTGCTGCGGCGACGGCTCGAATCAGCGGCCGAGTCGCGGGCTGCGTCCGTAGGCTCCAATGTGACCGGATTCCGCCTCTGCCACGGCGAAGGCGACGGCATCCCGGGTCTGCAGTGCGACCTCTACGGCACCATCGCGTCGCTACGTACCGACGGACGCCTTGGCGTGGCATGGGAGCGACGTTTCGTCGACGCGGTGAAAGCCGTCGCGAAGCCCACGGCCATCGTGGTCCGAAATCCTCACGTGGAGGACAGTGCCGCGCGTGTCGTCTTCGGCAAGGTCGCGGGCGAAGTCGTCATCTCGGAAGGCGACCGGCGCTTCTGGGTAGACGTCTTGGCCGGGCAGAAGACCGGCTTCTTTCTCGACCAGCGTGAGAACCGCGATCGCATCGGGAAGATGTCCCGTGGGCGCGACGTCCTGAACCTCTTTGGCTACACCGGCGGCTTCTCGGTCGCTGCCGCACTTGGCGGCGCGCGGCGGGTCGTCACTGTGGATATCGCGAAACCCGCCGTCGAGACCGCGCGTCGCAACTTCGAGCTCAACGGCCTCGACCCCGCAGGCCACGGCTTCGTCGCAGCCGACGCGTTCGACGTGCTCGCATCGGCTGCCCAGACACCCGGCGAGTTCGACCTCATCGTCGTCGATCCACCATCCTTCGCGCCGAACCAGAAGTCGCTCGACCGTGCGCTCCGCGCCTACGGCAAGCTCGCTGAGTTGGCCTTCAAAGCGGTTCGCCCCGGCGGCTTCGTGGCCAGCGCGAGCTGTTCGTCGCACGTGCGCATGGACGCCTTCCTCGACCTGCTCGCCAAGGCCGCCGTCAGCGCCTGCGTCGACACGACCGTGCTCACCGTTGCCGGCGCCGGCCCCGACCACCCGACGCGGCTCGGCTTTCCGGAAGGGTCCTACTTGAAGTTCGTCCTCACGCACGTCCGGCCGCGCTGAGCGGCGTCACAGCACGCAAGGAGCGCCCATGAACCACCCGCGCGACCCCGCCATCCGCGTGATGTTGCTCCCGAAAGACACGAACGGGCACGGCACTATCTTCGGCGGCGTCATCCTCAGCTACATCGACCTCGCCGGTGCCGTCGAAGCCCGCCGCCACACCCTGAACCCGGTGGTGACCGTCGCGATGGACAAGATCGAGTTCCATAAACCCGCCTTCGTCGGCGACGTCGTGAGCTTCTACACGGCGCTCGTCCGCCGCGGGAACACCTCCATCAAGGTCAAGGTCGCGGTCGAGGCCCAACGCGGCGCCGATCCGACCAAGGTCGCGCTCTTGACCGAAGCGGAGGTCACCTATGTCGCCGTTGACGCAGCTGGCATCAAGACGCCCCTCTGACACAGAGGCTGGTTAGAGCAACACCCTCTCACAGGAGCTGGCCGTCCCGCCCTTTGGGCCGAGGCCCGAACTGCTCGAGGATGGCACGGCATCGGCTCTCGACGAACGCGTCGAGGTCCTCCACGACGGGCGAAGGCGCTTTCGGCAATATTGAGATACGGGCCTTCACGAAGAAGCCCGGCACGCTCGACTGGTACAGGTAGGACGCGCGTCGATCTCCGGCGTCCTCGACGTGTGCCGAGATCCGGACGCCACTGCCACCGCAGAGGGGCACCACGACCAGCGTCCCCGCTTTCACGTTGCCGTAAGTACTTAGGATCTCTCGCAGCGCTTGCTTGGCGACCACTTCGATTCGGGCGTCTTCGCCCTTGCCAACGATGTTCCTTTCACCGAAGTCGTAAAGGTACAAGGTCGCCCAGGCTGACTCCGACTTGTACTGCAGCGCGATCCCTAGCCCGTCTTGTCGACCCCGAAAGTCCGAGGTCCCGTCGGCCCACCAGCCCAAGGGCAAGGTCCCGAGTGCCTCCGACGTCGCGAGGACGCCATCGAGGGTGAGCGGCGGCCGGATGACGGCTGCCCGCTTCGCCTTGGGGTCTTCCCGGGGGCCGTCCGACGTTGCCGCCGTGCACCCGGCCGCGAGTAGGGGGAGGGTGGCCAGGGCGAGGAGCAGGACGGAAGCGCGCGTCCTCGAAAGCGCTCTGCGGTAGCCGAACATCGCCTTTCTCCTGTGCGCCTTCGTGACGCGCGTCTCGTTCGAGTCTGCCAGAGTTCGAGTCGGGTTTCGAACGCCTCCTCGGCTCGGCGAGTGCCGGCGAGCTACCGCTTGACCCCGCTGCGTGCGAGCTCGCTCGAACGGATCCCATGCTCTTTGAATCGCGGCGCAGCCGACGCCTACCGCCGACCTCCCTTCGTCGACCGGTTCCTCGGTGACGTGCCGTTCTGGGTCGTCACGAGCGGCGACGGCGCCGTAGTTCGGCGGCCGGGGCTCTACGTGGTCCCACTGCCTCACTTGGCCGACGAGCTCGTCGCTTTTGTGGGTTCGGTGCCTGAGTAGCGAGCCTCTGCGGAACGGACTCCGCCTGGCTCAGCATCGGGAGAATGAGCACGGCTCGCTGTCATTTCCGTAGGGAGAACAGGGGGAGTTCCTGAACGGATACGGAAGATGATCGGGCGAAAACGTTGAATGGCCGGAGTCGCCTGCGATGTGCGACCGCGGCGGTGGTGACCTTGATTCAGCCGACTCGCGCGGCCGGTCCTTGACCGTGCCGTGTCCGGCCGCCAAGCTCAGTCCATGGCCACCGACAGCAGCCGTTCGTGGAAAAAGTCCAAGGACCCGCTCTACCGCGGTGATGCGAAGGACGCAGTGAGGTCGCCTCACCCAAGCGCGTCGCCGTCGATCGTCCGCCACGTACTTCAGCTCGAAGGTCCCGGCACCGAGACGCCCTTTCTCTCGACCTCCGAGGAGAAAGACTACGCCCAGGAGTTCGCTGGTCGAAACGGAAGGGTGTGGACAGCGCTAGCGTCGAAGGCGGAAGCCGCGGGCGCTGCTCACCGCCCCCGCAAGGATTTGTTGCAGCTCCTGCGCAGTGGGGCAGGTGACGCCGCCTGGCCGAGCGCATCCGAACGTCAAGAGGCCCGGAAGCGGGTCGAGCAGTGGGCCGAGCATCTCTTCGATTTTCAGGGAATGGATGACGAGGCGACAACTCGGGCCTTGCGTTCGGTCTTCGAATAGGAGCTTGATTCACTCGTGAATCCGAATAGTTGCGCGAACTGTTGGTTCAATGCCCTTCAGCACGACACCGTTGGGCTGAATAGGGGTTTCTGCGTCCGCCACAAGCTGGTCCTCAATGTCCCGAGCGAGACCACATGCGGCCTCTTGATGCGCAAGGACCTCGGCGTCGTGTCGGCCGAGCGGCTTCAAGCGATTCACTCCAAGTCCGCCAGCAGCGACGGTCCCAGTCCGCTCTGGCCGGCCGGAAGCGACCCGAGGCGGTTGACCGACACGGAGACGAAGGTCCTCGAGCAAGACCACGTTGCGGCCGAGGTCGTCGACTATGGGCGTGTGGACTCGAGCATCGCGACACTCGCTCGTCTCTCCGCCTTGCCCGGCGCACGGGCCGAGATTGGAATGCTGTCACTCGGCCGTGGTTATGTCCGAAACTGCGCGGTTCGAGACCGGCGATGGACGAGTGGGATTCACCTCTTTCGATGGACGGTCGGCAAGCTCGGAGACCTGCCGGTGCTGGAGCCCCGCGACTTCTTCGTATCGACCGCGGTCTCGCTCGGACGACAGCTCGAGCTGGCCCAATGGAGCATCCTGATGCTCCGAATCCGGATGCTCGACGACATTGCGCATCACGCTCGAACGGCGCGAGGCGACGTGGCCGGCGGTGATGACCTTGCCGCGTTGCCAGACCTCGCCGACGCGGCGGCCGAGTCGGTGCCGCGCATCGAGCCCACGGCACTAGTGAAGTGGATTCGTTCGACGCTCGCCCCCCGGCTGCAGAAGGCGCTCCCCACCTCGGCCATCACCGACATCCTCGGTCGAGTCCGGAGTCAGTACGCCGAGGCGGCGTGAATGGGCAGCGCGTTCTCCGCTGCAGCTGCGGTCGCCGTCTCCTTGCAACCGCTGGCTGGTGAACGAGGGCTTTCTCGGGTTTGGCGGTCTGGGGAGCAGTGATGGCCGCGCGAGAGCGCTACTCCTGCTTGGTCTGAGCGGCCGCCACAGATAGGAGCGGCCCCCAGGACGGGGGAAAGTCACTGGGCTCCGCTAGCCCCGCAGCTACGAGCAATACAGCGTCGCGCCGAGAGGCTTTTCGACTCCATGCCGCCATTCGCGCCTGCGACGGCCTTGGTCCAGTAAGCAGCCCGTTCTCGAGAAGCCAGATCGCGTCCTTGATCCCCATGCCCTCGAGCGCCCGGCCGCACCTCAGTCGCCAGGTGTCATCGAAGTCGGACGGCGGAACGCCTCCGGCGACAGCCTTTCGTGCATCTTGAACACTGAGGCAGTTGAGCTTCTCACGACGAAGGTACTGATCAGGCTCACCCGGACAGAACAGCCCGCACGCCAGCAACTCCTGATACTGCCACCAGCTGCTCCGCTCGCCAGCGTGGCGTTTCCATGTGCTCGGAAAGTCAGAAGGAGTCAGGGCGTTGCCACTGACCAACTCAAGGGCCTCGGCGATGCTCACAGGCTCGAAGAGCCCCTCCATGTCCGTGCTGCTGAAGTCAAGGGGTGAGAGCACGCCGGCACCCACCGCATGCTTCACGAGAGCCAATAGCGTGCCGTTCTTGGAGAGAAGCTCGTTGGATCTTACGGAGGTCAAGAGGCTACTGGCCCACCCCGACGGCAGGTCACTCCTCTGGAGGAAACCGGTCAGTAAGAGGGTGAGTCCCACGTCAGGCTCTCGTTCAACACTCTCGAGCAAATAGCGATTTACGAGCAATGAGCTGAGCAGATTGCGGCCTGACTCACCCAACATGCCGCTCGCGTCGAGAGCGAAACTCCCTCTAAGCCATTCCGATGCGGATGGGTACCCAAGTAGTAAGTCGCAGTACCTCTCATAAGTGTCCCTTTGCCAGGGCGCCCTCCCTGCATGGTGGAGCCGGTTACGTTCGGCCCTAAACGCAGCCAGGGCGGCCACGAACCGCGAGTTTAGCACCAATCGCGTCCCGAGCGGGCCCAGCTCCGGCAACGTCGCGAGTGGAGCGGCTGGCTGTTGGAGCAGGTACGCGATCGCCTCGAAGCAGACGAGCGTTGGTGCTCCGCCCCTCTCGAAAGTGGACTCGAGGATGGGCGAGTAGAATCGATGTTCGAGCCGCGTGCCCTGTTCCCACGCCTGTCTTCCAACGTCGAACATGCACGAGCGCAGTACGTCCTCGAGGTAGGGCCCGAATCCGAGACCGACCTGGCCCCAATCGAGCCGACTCTCGTGGCGCATGGCCTCCTCGATTAGAGAGATGGACTTGAGTGGGGTGAGACACCACGATGCCGCGACCTCGTTCCGAGCATCAAGATTGGCAGCGCGCACTGGCCCGTTCGTCCATCTTAGACATGCGTCTCGCTCGTCTGAGTCCTCCGAAGCGGGGTTTCGTAAGAACGCAATCGCGTGACCGATTACATCTAGATTGCAGTCAGCAAATGGGTTTGAGGGCGCCTTACCTCCCACTGCCGTCTTCAGATGTCGAAGGACTGTGAGGGCTCGCGGAAAACGGAGTCCGATGTCGACCTTGAGCCTCTCGAGCCACTCTGCGTTCACCACCGTCGCGAGGTTCGCCTCGGCATCGAGGACCGCCTGCGGATCGCTGGATTCGAGTGCGTGGCCATGATGCCGAGCGAACGAAGCTAGATCCTTCTCAGACGTTTGCAAGGCTTGCCTTCTCCTCCGGGCTGAAGCGTGTAGCGAGTGGGCGGTGGAGTCAACGGGGGGCCTCCCGGGTAGTTTGGTGTGCGAGGAGTGCGCGAATCAGTAATCGCGACGCTCAGCCTGTGACTCCCCATCCCCTCGGCCTCTCCAGTGTCGGAACCGCCCGTCACGGACAGCACCTGCAAAGCTGCCGACCATCCCTGCATCCACGCGCCCCGACTCTGCATCCTCACGCTTGCGCCTCCAAAGATGGGCCGGTAAGGTGCGCGGCCATTACGGAAGCGGCCTCAGGACGCGAGGACGCAGGAGCCACACGATGTCGCAGAAGGTTGCAGTTCTCGGTGCAGGGGTCATGGGCAGCGGCATCGCCGCGCACCTCGCGAGCGCGGGTTTCCAGGTCGAACTTCTCGACGTGAAGCCGGAGTGGGCCGCGGGTGGGTTCGACAAGGCGAAGAAGAGCAAGCCGGCCTCCTTCATGAGCCCGCGTCACGCCGCGTCGGTCCGCACGGGCGGTTTCGACGAGAACATGGACCGCATCAAGGACTGCTTCTGGGTCGTCGAAGCGGTCACCGAAGACCTCACGATCAAGCACAACCTCTTCGCCAAGGTGGTCCCCCACCTCGGCCCGAAGGCATGGCTCACGTCGAACACGAGCGGCATCCCGCTCGCGCGCCTCACCGAGGTGCTCCCCGCGGACGTGAAGGCGCGCTTCTTCATCACGCACTTCTTCAATCCGGCCCGTTACATGCGCCTGCTCGAGATCGTGCCCGGCGTGGACACGAACCCCGCCGCTATCACCGGCTTCGTCGCCATCGCCGAGAACCGTCTCGGTAAGGGCGTCGTCATGGGCAAGGACACAGTCAACTTCATCGCGAACCGCATCGGCGTTCACGGCATGATGTTGACGCTGCACAAGTCGATAGAGCTCGGCTTCTCGGTCGCTGAAGTCGACGCCATCACCGGGCCTGCCATGGGCCGCCCCAGCTCGGCGACCTTCAATACGGCCGACCTCGTGGGCCTCGACACGCTCGCGCACGTCGCCCAGAACTGCCTCGACAACCTCCCGAACGACGAAGATCGCGTTCTGTTCGAGGTGCCGGCCGTCGTGAAGACGCTGATCGCCGAGAAGCGTACGGGTCGCAAAGCGGGCGCCGGCTTCTACAAGAAGGTCGGCGCCGACATCCTCGCGCTCGACTTCGCCACGGGCGACTACCAGAAGGCTCCGAAGCCCGACTTCCCGTCGGTCAAGGCCGCCAAGAAGGAAGAGGACGTCGGCAAGAAGATCGGCCTGCTCCTCGCCGCCGACGACCGCGCCGGTAAGTTCGTTCGGGCATGCCTCCTCCGCTCGCTCGCCTACTCGGCCAACCGCCTCGGCGAGATCGCTGACGACGTCCGTTCGGTCGACGACGCCATGCGCTGGGGCTTCAACTGGGACCTCGGCCCCTTCGAACTCTGGGACGCCCTCGGCGTCGGCAAGGTCATCGAGCTCATGCAGGCCGAAGGAATCGCCATCCCCGCTCGCGCCGCGGACGCCGCCAAGAAGGGCGGCTGGTATGCCCCCGCGGGCGCCCCCGCGGGTCGCCCCTCGCCGCTGCAGAAGGCCAAGGCCGCTGGCGCCATCCTCGACAAGTCACACTGCACGCGCCTCGTCGACCTCGGCGATGGCGTGGTTGGCTTCGACTTCTTCACGAAGATGAACGCGCTCGATGACGGCGTCATCAAGGGCCTTCAGAAGTCGCTCGACATCCTCGAGTCGCGCAATGACCTGAAAGGCATGGTCATCTCGAACGACGCGACCAACTTCTCGGTCGGTGCGAACCTGATGCTCATCATGATGGGCATCATGCAAAAGAACTGGGCCCAAGTCGAAGCGATGAGCAAGGACTTCCAGGACACCTTCCTGCGAATGCGGAAGTTGCCGAAGCCCGTCGTCGCGGCGCCCTACAACATGACCCTCGGCGGCGGCTGCGAGATCTGTCTCGGCGCCGACGCCATCCGGGCCCATGGCGAGCTCTACATGGGCCTCGTCGAAGTCGGCGTCGGCCTCATCCCTGGCGCCGGCGGCACGCTCGAACTCCTGAAGCGCCGTCTCGAGGTCGTTCCGCTCAGAAACGACATCACCTTCGATCGTATGCCTTACGTTCAGGACGTCTTCATGTCCATCGGCATGGCGAAGGTCGTGACGTCGGCCTTCGAAGCGAAGGACGCGGGCTTCCTGCGCGCGAGTGACGGCATCTCGTTCAATCGCGACAACCTCGTCGCCGACGCCAAGGCGGACGTCATCCACCTCGCCAGCACGGGCTACGCCCCGCCGCGCGACTCGGACACGCTCATCCTCCCGGGTCGCAGCGGGGCCGCCGTCATCGAGGCCGGCCTCTACGCGATGGAGGTCGCAGGCCAAATCTCGGCCCACGACCGCCTCATCGGCAAGAAGCTGGCGCGCGTCCTCACCGGTGGCGACACCGACGGCCGTACCGCCGTCGCCGAGCAGACCATCCTCGACCTCGAGCGCGAGACCTTCCTCTCGCTCTGCGGCGAGCAGAAGACGCTCGAGCGCATTCAGCACATGCTGAACACCGGCAAGCCGCTCCGTAACTGATTTTGGGCGTCGTGCGCGCCCCCCGGTGCGCATGACCGCTCGGCTGACTACTCTTTGCCACTTCGGCCCGCTTCGCGCGGGTCGGCTCTGAATCGGCCGCAAAAGGCCCAATTCTCCGGAGGTCCCATCATGCGTGAAGCCGTCATCGTCGCCGCTACTCGTACTGCCGTCGGCCGGGCTCACAAGGGCGCTCTCGCCAACGTTCGTCCCGAAGACCTGGGCGCCACCGTCGTCCGCGAGGCGGTCAGCCGTGCGACCGGCCTCAACCCGGCCGACGTCGACGATGTCGTCATCGGTTGCGCCATGCCCGAAGGCGAGCAAGGCTACAACCTCGCTCGCTATATCGCCCTCATGAGCGGCCTCCCGAACACCGTCTCGGCCATGACCGTCAACCGCTTCTGCTCGTCGGGTCTTCAGACCATCGCGCAGTCGGCGGAGCGGATCCTCGCCGGTGGCGCGGACATCATTGTCGCCGGCGGCGTCGAGTCGATGACCGCGGTGCCGATGACGGGCTGGAAGCCCTCG
Organism: Pseudomonadota bacterium; assembly: GCA_947498315.1. Classification (GTDB taxonomy): domain Bacteria; phylum Myxococcota_A; class UBA9042; genus SXOO01. Next base: position 19,401 of record CANMLD010000028.1, read on the forward strand.
CCGCACCCTGGCCTCATCGACTCGCTGCCCGAGGCGTACATGCCGATGGGCCTCACGGCGGAAGAGGTCGCGACCAAGTACAACGTGTCTCGCGAAGACCAAGACAAGTTCGCGCTCGAGAGCCAGAAGAAGGCCTCGGCCGCGATCGAAGCCGGCGTCTTCAAGGCCGAGATCGTTCCGGTCGCCCTGCCAAACGGCAAGGTCTTCGACCGCGACGAGATGCCGCGTCCCGACACCACCCTCGAGAGCCTTGCCAAGCTGCGCCCGGCCTTCAAAGCCACGGGCTCGGTCACGGCCGGCTCGGCCTCGCCGCTATCCGACGGCGCCGCCGCCGTCGTGCTCATGAGCTCGGACAAGGCGAAAGAGTTGGGCCTGAAGCCCATGGCCGTCTTCCGCGGCTTCCAAGTCGCGGGTGTGCCGCCCGAGATCATGGGCATCGGCCCCATCGCGGCGATCCCCAAGCTGCTCGAGCGCACGGGCGTGAAGCTCGAGGACATCGACCTCTTCGAGCTCAACGAGGCCTTCGCGTCGCAGTCGCTGGCGGTCATCCGAGAGCTGGGCATCGACCCGGCCAAGGTGAACGTCAACGGCGGCGCCATCGCGCTCGGCCACCCGCTCGGCGCGACTGGCGCCAAGCTCACGACCCAGCTCGTCTACGAGATGGAGCGTCGTAAGGTCCGCTACGGCATCGTCACCATGTGCATCGGCGGTGGCATGGGCGCCGCGGGGCTCTTCGAGCGCGTGGGTTGATAGACGCGACCACGACATACTTGCCCCGGCAGGACGCGCCCCGGCAGGAAGCGCTTCGGCAGGACGCCCTTCGGCAATACGGCCCTGGCATCTTTGGCTGGGGCCGTTTCCAGCCGCGTTGGTCCTTCGACTTCAACGGGCACGCGCTCGTCTGCGATGGCGCCGATTCGGGACACGTCCTCGTCGTGGACCCGCCGGCGTTGCTTCCATCGGAGTTCGACGCGCTGAGGGCGCTCGGCTCGCGCTTCACGGTGTTGCTTCTCAACGCCGACCACGAACGGGACTCGGCGGCCGTCGCGGCGGCGCTCGGAGCCCCTGTGCTAGCGCCGTCCGCCGACATGGCGTTGCTGCGTCAGACGGTCGTGCAGGCCGTAGACGCCGGCTCGCCCCTGCCGGGTGGCTTCGAGCTCATCGCGCTCTCGGATCAGAAGACGCCCGGCGAGCTCGCGCTCTACCACGCAGCCCGTCGAGTGCTGGTTTTGGGCGACGCCATCGTCGGTGACCCGATACGCGGGCTCCGCTTCGTGCCAGCAATGAAGATCTCAGACCACGACGGGGCGCGGCGTGCTGTGACGTCGCTCCTCGAGCTCGACTTCGACGTACTGTTGCTCTCCGACGGCTTCTGCCTCCCACAAGGAGGCAAAGCGGCCCTCGCAGCGGCGCTTCCGGCCATTCAGCCTTTCAAACCCCCACCGGTCTGACCCAGTGCGTAAAGTCCCCGGCTCGCGTTATGTGGACGTGGACTTCCTCGCCATCGAGCAGCGCCGGATCTTCGAGCGGGCGTGGCTCATGGTCGGGCGCAGCGCCGAGCTGGCCGGTCCTGGGGACTACGTCGCGTTCAAGGTGGGCGACGTCCCCGTCATGGTCCTTCGGGACCAGAGTGGCACGCTCCGCGCGTTTCGGAATCACTGCCGCCATCGCGGGACGCAGCTTCTGGCCGAAGGGCGTGGCCACGTGAAAGCCATCCGCTGTCCCTATCACGACTGGAAGTACGCGCTCGACGGGCGCCTCCGCCACGTCCCGGGTGAAGAGCTCTTCGAGCCGCTCGACAAGGCGTCGCTCGGGCTTCACCCGCTGCGGGTCTCGGAGGCCATCGGGCTCATCTGGGTGAACGCGTCGCTGGAAGGGCCAAGCTTGCAACAGACCTCTGGCGACATCTTCGACGAGGTCGCGCCGTATGGCCTCGGGGAGATGACGCCCGTCCACGAACAATGGTCGACAGTGCCTTGCAACTGGAAGGCGCTGCTCGACAACGCGACGGAGTCCTACCACCTGACGCGGGTGCACGGGATGACGGTCGACAAACACGTGACGACGCGCCCGGGGTTTCGAACCTACGGCGACCACTACCGACTCACGCTGCCGATCGCCGACTACCCCTGGCGAGAGTGGCTCGACGCCGCCACCGGACGCGGCGGCCCTTACACGCCGAAGCAGAAGGCAGAGCTGCACAAATACGTGCTCTTCCCGAACTTCCTAATGAACGTGCTCCCTTATCACCTGACGATCTTCCAGGTGTGGCCAGACGGGCCGGACCGCTGCCGATTCTTCTACGGCTTCTACGAACGACGCGGCGCCCGCGGTCTCGAGTGGCTACGCGTTCGCGCGACGTGGCTCGCGTCGCGCTACATCCTCCGCGAAGACCTCGCCATCCTGATGCGTTTTCAGGACGGCGTCCGCGCCGGGCGGGCCGACTCCCATCGCTTTCACGACGATGAGCGGGCTTTGGCGCACTTCCACGACGCGCTCACGCGGTGGACGGAACCGGAGCCTGACTGAGTAGCAGTAAGGGCTAGCGATGACGGCGTGGAGCTGTTCGTCGTCACCTTCGACGAACAACGTGAGCGACGGCCCTGCCGCTGCACGCATGGCCTGTTCAGAGAGAGCGTACATAGGCGCCACGCTGCTAGCATCTGATTGGTGGCTTCCTTCCTTCGAGGAGCCAACGTCTCGTTGCTGGCGGTGCCGTCTCCCAGCTTGAACGTGACCGACCGGTGCAGCGGCTGCGGCGGCGCCCTTGACTAGGCCAACGGACGAATCGCCCCCACGCGCGTCCATAGCGAGAGCGAGTCGGTAATCGCCCCCACGTGCGACGCCGACCGTGCGGCTTTCGCCGAGCTGTGCCTTCTCGAACCCGGACTACTGGTTCACGAGCTGGCAGCAATAGAACTTGAACTGACGGTCTTCCGTGTTGTTGTTGTGGTAGCTGTACATGCCCGCGATGATGCCGTTGTTCGGGCAGATGTAATCCATTTCCCCGTCCATCACGTTGACGTAGCCCGTCCAGAAGCACCCGGTGGTGACGATTCCCGTCTTCGGTCCCGCCGGACCCTGCGGGCCGGTCGCTCCGGTGTCTCCTTTGGGTCCTTGTTGACCGGTCGTTCCGGTGTCTCCCTTCGGTCCTGCTCCTCCGGGGATGCCCGCGTCGCCCTTGGGGCCCTGCACGCCTGTGGCGCCTGCGTCGCCTTTCGGGCCCTGCGCCCCTGTGGTGCCCGCGTCGCCTTTCGGGCCCTGCGCGCCTGGGGTGCCCGCGTCGCCCTTGGGGCCCTGCGTCCCTGTGGTGCCCGCGTCGCCTTTCGGGCCCTGCGCGCCCGCGTCACCCTTCGGCCCCGGCGGCCCCATGTAGAGCTCCCAGGCCGTGCCAGTGCAGAAGTGGATTCGATAGTCGGTCGTGTTCAAGTAGGTCCGCCCGAGGGCGCCGCTGTTGCAGGTCACGGGCGGGGCCGGTAGGGCCTGTAGCGCTAGCGCGCGGTGAGCGACGTCGGCGGCCGCCGCCTTCATGGCGAACGCCACGCTCCCCAGGGAGATAGGTTGCCCGATTGGAACGCCTTCGACGTCGATTCGCGCATAGGCGAACTCGATGTCATCGAAGACCATGGGATCGAGCGGGAGCTGAGTTCCGAGCGTCGTGCTGAAGACGCCGTCGATGACGTTGACCCCTATGAACGATTCGGTGTGGAACGGCACGAGGGCATCCGGATCGTCGAGCAATGATACCGTCAATGTGACCTTGTCGTTGACGGGCTGTCCAGCCAGGTTCGTGAGCCGGCCTTGGACCGTTAGGAAGGGCGGGACGGCCGCTGCCAAAGTTGGGACCGCCAGGAGAAGGACGACGAGGATTCGTTTCATCATGGTGGCGCCAGAGTATCAGATCGCGTTTGCCCTTTTGTAGGGGTCGTACGCAGCGAACCGCAGAATCTCGCCCTCCCTTGCAAATCAGTGGAGACAACGCCACCGTACGCGTCCCCGGGCGTGAGCCGCCCAGGAGGGTGCTGATCTTCGGACCGAGCCGGCCAAAGCGGTGCCGCGCGGGAGCCAGGTGGACTTCGAGTGACGCCCAGAGGCTGCGCCGGCTCCCATCGTTTTCACGGCGATGGTTGGGCGTTGGCGCACTTCCACGACGCGCTCACTCGGTGGACGGAATCGGAGCCTGAGTAGCGGTCAGGGCTAGCGATGACGGCGTGGCGACCAAAGTCAGAGGGCGGCGAGCTTTCGCGCGACGGCGTCATGCAGCCGCGTCGTTGCGCGGGCCGCGCTCCGCAGGGCGCCGGTCATGGTGTGTGTCCCGTGGAGGAGGGCCGATTCGCACCAGTGTTCGACCGGCACGCCGGCCGCTCGCAGCCGTCCGGCATAGGCGTCACCTTCGTCGCGCAGCGGGTCGAAGCCGGCCGTGACGACGATGGCGGGCGCGACCTCTGAGAGCTCCGGTTCGAAGTACACTGACGCGCGTGGATGGCGTAGCTCGTTCGGGCGGAAGGTGTGGTTTACGAACCAGTCGAGGAGCGGCTTGTCGAGGAGGAAGTCTTGGCGCCGGGTCTCGTGGGACGGCATTGACCGCGTGAAGTCGGTGCCGGGATAGAGGAGCACTTGCAGCGCCATCTGGCCGCGCCTCGCGTTGGCCACGCTGGCAGTGAGGGCGCCACCAGCGCTGTCGCCGCCCATCGCGATGCGCTCTGGCGCCACGCCGAGGCTTCTGGCTTCTCGCCGCACCCAGTCGAAGACGGTCAGGGCGTCGTCCCACGCAGCTGGGAACGGGAACTCCGGGGCCAGCCGATAGTCTGCGGCGATGACCGTGAGGGCGAGGTTGGCACAGAGCCGGCGGCACGCGGCGTCGTGGGTCTCGAAGTCGCCGACGACGAAGCCGCCGCCGTGTAGCCAGATGAGCGCGGGGCCGCCGGGCCGTAGCCCACGTGAGCGATAGATGCGGACGGGGACGGCGACGCCGCCAGGTCCTGGCAAAGCGACCGATGCTTCGACGGTCGCGACCTCTGGCGCGGGGCCATCGATCAGCGCGGTTTGCTCTCGGAGGGTCCGTCGGGCGGCCTTCGGGGAGAGCGTCGCGAGGTCAGGTTGACGAAGGAGCTTCTTCGCCATCAACAGACCCGCGCAGCCGGGATCGAGGCCGGCCCACCGTTGGCGATATGTCGGGCGCGCGAGGGTGGCCCGGCCGAGGCGTTCGAGGGCTTCGGAGAGCGGCGCTTGGGCCGACGCCAGGAGCGTTCGGGCCAGTGCGGTCCCGAAGAGAGTGGGGTTGAGGTCCATGGTGCTCCGAAGGCCGGGGTCAAGGAGAGAAGAAGGGGCGGTGGCCGTCGGGGCTGACGCCTTCAACCGTGGACTTCATGAACGCAAGGGCGCGCTCACAGGCGTCTGGCGCGGTGGGGCGATAGCGGCTCCAAAGGCTGACGAGGAGGACGGTGACGATCGCCGCGAGCGCCCAATGCCTTCCCGCGCGGGTGCCGGCGGGCGCGCCGCGGGTGACCAGCGCGATCGCCGCGGCGGCCGCCGCGCCGAGGGGCCAGATCCAGGCGCCGCCCAGGACGGCGCCGAGGTTTCGGACGCCATAGCCGGCCTTCAGGAGGGGCAGGGCGAGCTCGGCGAATGGGTTCATGACGTCGTTCGGTGGGCTCGGGTAGGCCGCGGTGAGCGCGAGATAGACGACGATGGAGAAGCCAACCGTGCCCCCCGCAAACGCGGCCAAAGTGCCCGCGCGGCGCGCGAGCCACTCCCACCCGAGGCCGGCGAGGACGGCCAGCGGCATCAGCGCCGGGACGAGATAGCGGGGACCGAACGACCAGCCGTTCATGACGCGGAAGTTGCCGAGACTACTGACGAAGACGAGGTAGAGGAGGACGCCGACGGCGAGCGCCCGGGGGCCCGCGCTGGGAGCCTCGGGGAGCGCGCCATCTCGGCTGAACGCGCGCACCAGGCCGAGGCCGCCGAGGAGCAAGATCCACGGCATCGTCGGGCCGAGGCCCATGTAGCCGTCGAAGAGGTGCGCGCCGAGGGAGTCGAGGTGGAGGCCGTCGAGCCCAAGGAAGCCGCCGGCCTGGCTCTCGCGGTTATGGGCTGTGACGAGGCCGAGGTGGCCTGTGCGGAAGGGGCCTCCGAACATGGCGTCGTGGAGCCAGAGATGGAGCGCCGCCATGGCGCCGCCGCCGACCGCGAAGCCGGGCAGGGCGCGCCAGTCGCGGCGCAAGAGCGGCAAGAGCGCGACGGGCAAGGCCATGACCAGCGCGTGGTATTCGAAGAGGACGGCGCTGGCGACGAGCGCGCCGGCTAGGGCCGTGCGGGCGAGGCGTCGTCCGGTGTAGCAAACCGTGCTGGGTGCAGCGCTCCCGAGCGCGACCAGGCCGAGCACGATGGCGGCGCCCGCGGCAGCGTGGCCGACGAAGGTGATGCCGTAAGGGAGCACGGAGGAGCCGAGGCCGAGCCCGACTACGGTGCCCGCCACGAGCCCGGGCCGCACGCCGGCGTCCGTCAGGAGCCGGGAGACGGCCCAGAGGCCGGCGAAGCAGAACAGCGCGACGGCGAGCCGCAGGACCCACGTCGCGCGCGGTTCGCCGTCGGGGCCGGCGGGGATGAGACCAAGGGCGTCCGCAGCGGCGAGGAGCGGCACGCCGAGCAGCGCAGTACCCGGGGCTTTGGCGGGGTAGAGGGGGCCGGCGCACTTGCCGGGTCCGTCGCGTTCGCCGTCCTGACACGTTACGGCGACGTCGTTCACGAAGGGGTGGCGCGACTGCTTGCCGTACGGGTCGACGTAGAGCAGGCGCCCTCGCTCGCGGACGACGGCCCCGATGCTGAGATCGCCGGCGGCGACCAGGGTGCGCGCTTGGAGCACGCGGGTGCGCTCGTTCGGGTTGTTGAGCGCGGCGGAGTAGGGGAAGAGGTAGAGCCACACGGCACCGACGAGCGCGAAGGCGGCCACGACGGGGGAGCGGGCGCTCGTTTGATTGGACGAAAGAACGGTCACCTCGGCCTCGCGGCGGCCCGCAAGAGGGCGGCGGTCTCGTCGGCGCAGCGATCCCATGAGAATCGCTGAAGATTGAGGGCGCCGGCCTCTCGGAGCCTCGCGCATAGAGCGGGTTCCTCGAGGACGCGCTGCATGGCGTCGGCCCAGGCGCCCTCGTCCGTGGGCGATAGCAGGAGCGCGGCGCCGCCGGCGACCTCCGGGATGGACGCGGCGTCGGCCGCCAGGACGGGCGTGCCGCAATACATCGCTTCGAGGATGGGGAGGCCGAAGCCTTCGAATCGGGATGGGAAGACGAGGGCATCGGCACCGGCGAGCAGGTTGAAGACGTCGGCGTGCGGGACGAGGCCGAGGTGGCGCACGTGGTCCCCGACGCCGAGCGCGCGGGCCTCCGACTCGATGGCGTCGTAGAGGCCGGTGCGGTGGCCGGTGAAGACGAGGGTGACGCCGCGCCCCGGACCGAGACGAGCCAGCGCGCGTACGAGGGTCGCGTGGTTCTTGTGCCGGTTGTCGGTGGCGGGGAAGACGAAGAAAGGGCCGACGAGGCCATACCGCGTCCGGGCGTCCTCCACGGCGGCGGCGGTGGGACGGACGCCGAGGCGTACCCCTTCGAGGACGGTGGCGACGCGGTCCTCCGGTGGGGCGTAGGCTGAGAGCAGGTCTTGCCGCGTGAACTCGCTGATGGCGATGACGCGCTGGGCGGTGCGGAGGGTCCAGCGAAACATCAGGTCGCGTTCGAGGCGCTTACGGGCGGTGAAGAACTCAGGCAGGTGGCGGTGTTGCAGGTCGTGGATGGTGACGACTTGAGGGGTCCTGATGGGGCGCAGGAGCCCGAAGTTGGCGGGGCTGAAGAGCACGTCGGCGCCCGAGGCGAGGCGTGCGATGTCGCGGTTCTCCGCGAGGAGCCTGGTCTTGAGGCTGTAGTCGCCGCCGCGGACGGTATGGAGCCGCAGGCCCAGCGGCTGCAGGGACTCGGCGGCGCTCGCAAGGCAGGCAACCTCTAATTGAAGGTCGTCTCGAGCAGCGAGGGCGGTGAGCAGCTCGCGACAATAGATCTCGGAGCCGCCGACCGCGCCGGGGCGCAGGTACACGAGGTTGACGAGGACGCGGATCATGCGGCGTGCGTCACCCGCCGGCCTGCTCGATCTCCTCGAGGAGGGCTTCGGCGTCGCCTCGGGGGCCCGAGTGGCCTTGGGCGATGGCGAGGGCGAGGCCCTTGACGGCATAGTTGCGGGCGTCGGCCCAGCGTTCGAGCCGTACGAAGCACTGCGCGGCGAGTACCCACGCCATGAGGAAGTCGGCGCGCAACGTGGTGCAGGCGACGAAGGTCGTGGCGGCCTCGTCATAGCGGCCGGCGTCCATGAGCGCCTGACCGAGGGAGTACCGCGGCACCTCGCTCGTCGGGAACTGCGCGACCAGGGCTTCGAAGCGGGTAATGCGGTTCGGGGTGGGGGTGGTCACGGGGGCTCCTCGGGGGCTTGCAGGTGGGGGGCGACCCCCGTACCCCCGCGGGGGCGGCGGAGCCTAACACCCCCCGGCGGGGACGGGAATCGGCGTGTGGGGGCTGGCGGATCGATGACCTCAGCCGGCGCGTCGCAAGGTGAGGTTGATTCGAACGTCGTCCGGGCCCGGAAGGGTCGTAAAGGGCGCCGAGGGCAGGGAGGGCGGCTGACGGTCGGCGGCTCCAGAGGGGAGGGGCAGCACGCCGTGGAAGCGTCGCCTCGATGGGCCGCCCCACACGACGACGTCGCCGTGGACGAGCGGGACGCGCTGGGCCTTGTCCGCGCGGTCGTCGCCGCCGAACAGGAAGGTCGCTGGAAGTCCGAGTGAGATCGAGACGATGGGGGCTGAGAAGTCCCGCTCGTTCTTGTCTTGGTGGAGCGTCATCCGGGCTCCGGGGGCGTAGAGGTTCACGAGGCAGGCATCGGGCGTGAAGTCCGTGAACCCGGTCGTGGCCGCAGCGGCGGCGGCGAGCTCGAGGAGCTGGACATCGATCACCGGCCACGGGCGCCCTGTCAGCGGATCCGCAGGGGCGTAGCGGTATCCGGCGCGGTCGGTAACCCATCCGAGGGCGCCGCAGTTGGTCATGGCGACGGACATGGTGAAGCCGCCTGGGGTGACCATGTGCCGAAAGGGCGAGACCGCGGCGACGGCGGCGACAGCGTCGCGTAAGGCGTCGGCGTCGGCCAACGCATAGCCCGGCAGCAGCGCCGCACCGGGGGCGAGCGGCACGAGGGGCGGGCGCGCGGGGGAGCCGAACAAGTCGAGCTGGCGACCGATCATGTGAGCCCTCGCGTGACGGGTCGAGGTGGTAGCGTCGAGTGAGTCACCGCGGCAGGATACCGCTGACGGGGGCTCTCAACTCGAGTTTTCGGCTCGCGGCGTACCTTCGACGTGGTTCTGATGCAGCCGCCTCGCGTCCTCGCTATAGTCGAGGCCACCCGTCAACCGACCTCGCGAGTTCCACCATGTCAGCGATCCCATCTTCCCTCACCGTCACCCGCTCCGCGCTCTTCGGAAGCGCCGCGCTGCTCGCAATCGCTCTAGGCTGCGCGGAGTCGAGAAGCGGCGGCGGAACCGACACGTCTGCCAGCAGCTCTCCCTCGCTCGTCTCGGCCTCGATTAGCGGTGGCGACGTGGTCCTGACTGTCGACCCCGTCTACGTCGGCGGGACTCTCACCATCACGCAGTCGGCGGCCGGTGCGGCGACACCGCCCAAGGTTGAGCTCTCGATCGCATCGGCGACCCTCCGGATCCCGAGCGATGTACCGCTCGCGACCTTCGCGCCGCTCATGGCGGGTCCGGCGACACTGACGTTGCGCGACGCCAGTGGGGCAACGGCGGAGGGCGATGTCGAGATCGCGGAACGCTTCACCCGGTTCTTCGACGCGACCGCGGACGTGAGCGTTACGTTGTCGGGAGCCCCAGCCATCTTCGAGAGTGGGGCGACGGTGACGATCTCGGGCAACGCGGGCACGAAGGGGCTACAACAGCGCGTCTGGATCGGCAGTCCGTCCGGTCCGGTCTCCTCCATCGAGCTGAGCGCCGGGATGGTCGCCCCTGGCGCCACCTTCACCTTCGAGGTCGAAGCAGAGGCTAGCGGCGTCCACGTCGTCGAGCTCACGGGCGCCAATGGGCTCCCCGCCGCCGTCGTACCCATCTACGTAGGGCCTTCGCTCCCGCTCGCTCTCTCGGCGCTCGACGGCGGCTTCACGGCGAGCAAGACCATCGACGCTGAAGCCATGGCCTCGGAGGTCCTCGAGCTGGTCAATGAGCGGCGGTCCGGTGCCGGCTTCGTTCCACTCGTCGCCTCCCCGGCGCTCACTGGGATGTCCCAGTTCAAGGCCGACGAGATGGCCAGCGCCAAGTACTTCGCCCATTCGAGCGCCGTGACGGGAAAGACCGTGGTCGACCTCGCAGCCGACGCAGGCGTGACCGGGATTGTCGCCGAGAACATCGGCGTCGAATACACGGGGCTACGCGTCTTCCTCGGCTGGTGGTGGAGCCCGGCGCACCGCGCGCCGCTCATGGACGCCCTTACGAAGTCGCACGGCCTGGGCGCAGCGCTCTTCGACGCGGCGTCGGGACAGGTCGTGTTCGCGCAGCACGTGGGGACGGAGTGAAAGGGGTGTGGCTTACGCGGTCCTCACGAACGAGCTCAAGGTAACCAAACGCCCCAGTTGCTCGAGGTTCCTCCCGACCCGAGCAACTGGGGCGTCTTCGCGGTCGAATCGAGCCCACGCGGTGGCCTTCTCTACCTCATCAAGAAGGTCTACGCGGACGTTCACATTGTCGCGCCGGGCGCGAAAACGACTAATCAGCCAGCGATAACATCCCGATAGGGCGGCGTTCACGCACCGCCAAGGTCGCTTTACGAAGCTCGAGCGACGCCCCATTGGCGTCCTATTCAGGAGGGTGAGATGTTCTCGTTCCGGTTCGTGAGATTGGTTGTTTCGGCATTCGGAGTGGCTTCGGCCATCGGGTGCAGCAGTTCCTCTGACGCCGCATCGGCGAGTCCGACCGACGCCAACGCGACCTCTGGCGACGGATCGAGCGACGGATCGAGCGACGGATCGAGCGACGGATCGAGCGACGGAGGGGGCGACGCGACGTCTACGAACTCGGACACGCACACGTCAGGGGGCCCGATCGACGATGGTCCGCGGGATGGCAAAGTGCCTTTCCCGCCGCCCGTGGGGCTCATCAGCTGCCAGCAGCCGCTCTTCGTGGACGCCCCGCTCGCCTGGGCCGACGTCGCCGTGTCACCCGAAGCCGGGATGGATGCCTTGCGGGACGCCATCAACGGCTCGGATCGAGAGAAGCCAACGCGTATCACCGCCGCCCCGGGCGTGTACCAAGGCCAGTGCTTGTACGTTGAGGACCACTTGCGCTCGGAAGCGGCTCCGCTGCTGATACGCGGTGGAACGGGCGAAAACGCGCCGGGGGCGGTCCAGATCGACTGCAGCGACGGCAACGGGCAAGCGTTTGCGTTCGTGCACTCGAGCTGGATTGGCGTCGAAGGATTCACCTTCGGTCCCGATGGGGCCGGCGGGAGCCACTACGGCGACACCGGGATCAAGGTCTCCGGCCGTCCCTACATGCCGAACGATCGCCAGCACTTCGGAAAGTGGGAAGCTAGCCATCACTTCGTTCTACGCAACAACGTCATGCGGAACCTGCACCGCGGCCCAGACGGCGACGCCAATCCCGATCACTACGAGAGCGCTTGTTGCGACGGGGCGAAGGCGAATCAGACCGAGTGGATTTGGTACATCGGCAACACGATCAGCCGGGTGGCGAGGCACGGCATCGACAACGTGGGCGTCCACCACGCCGCCGCATGCAACAACATCTTCTACGACCTCGTCGGAGAGGGACAGGGGATCGAATCCAAAGGCGGAAGCTACGACATCCTCTTCGAAGCCAACCGCATGGACCGTGTGTTCCACCGGGGGCTCATGATGGGTGGCGAGGGCACGAACTCGAACTTCATGTGGCCGGCCGACTTTCCGACCGAGGCCTACGGTGTCGTCGCGCGCAACAACGTCATCGTGAACGCGTCGGACGGCGGACTCGGCTTCTACGGCTGCTGGAACTGCACGGCGACTCACAACTCGATCTGGTTCACGCCGGGATACACCATCACGGACGCGCGGGACTTCATCCGGGCCTATCCGAGCGTCCTCGAGGGCGGCGTCTTCGACGAGTGGGGCGCCGCGACGCGCGCCGGTGAAGTCCTCACCAATCAGGACTGCACGATCATCAACAACGTCTTCGGTGCCGCGGCGGGCAACGCGACATGCCCACTCGACGCGGCCGGCGACGGCCAGGGCACGGTCCGATTCACCATCGAGAACAACCGCTTCTACAACGGCGGCGATCCGCTTCCGAACTGCGGCGAAGGACCGACCAGCATCCTTGGCTTCGCGGACGCGGGCGCGACACTCACGGAGCCGCCGGGTCTGGCAAACGAAGGCGGCTTCCCGGACCCGAAGGCCGACCTGACGCCCGTCGCGTCCAGCCCGTTGGTTGCCGCCGGCAAGGCCCACCCAGCCAATCCGGTCGCAGACGCAGCCGGGAAACCGCGCCCGGCCGCGGGGGCGATCGGCGCGCTCGAGCCGTGAGGATCGTCCCCAAGTCCTGCCGGGTCCGGGGCTTCCCCGCCGTTTCTTGGGGCTCGGTCTCCCGGAGGTTGGGCACTTCGGGCACGGGCCCTTCGAGCATGACTGACGGTTAGATCTGCGGACGGTGAGAGCGTCCGACGGTGAGAGCGTCCGACGGTGAGAGCGTCCG
>CANMLD010000029.1 GCA_947498315.1 Pseudomonadota bacterium
GACTTCGAGTATGGACCGGACGTCTCCGGCCACGGGGTGCCTCGATGTGTGTGTCTCTTAATCGAACTCTGCTTCTCACCAGTGCCCTCGCTCTCTTCCTCTCATCCGCTTGCGAGAGCGACGGCCCGAAGAAGGGGCGCGCCGACACCAGCGCGACCGGCGGGGCTGAAGCGACGGACGGTCAGGATGGCGTCGCCCTCGACGGCACCGATGGCACGACGGGTCCCACCAGCGACGGCCAAGACGTCAGCGACGGCGTGACCGACGGCCAAGACGCCAGCGACGGCGTGAGCGACGGCCAAGACGCCAGCGACGGCGTGACCGACGGCCAAGACGCCAGCGACGGCGTGACCGACGGCCTAGACGCCAGCGACGGAGTGACCGACGGCCAAGACGCCAGCGACGGTGTGACCGACGGCCAAGACTCTAGCGACGGCCAGGACGGCGGAGCGTCAGTCGGCGAGCCCTGCACTAACGGCACCGAGTGTGCCGGCAAGACCTGCATCCCCATGGGCGACGGCTACTGCTCGCAATCGAGCTGCGACACCAAGGGGTGTCCCTCCGGTTCGACGTGCGCTCAATTCCAGGGAGGCGCGTCCTACTGCCTCCGGAGCTGCGGCACGAACGCCGACTGCGAGCCAGGCCAAGCTTGTGACGCCGACGGGACGTGCTGGTTCTCGGACTCGGTAGCCCCGACCGGCGACGGATCTGTAGGCGATGCCTGCACGACGAACGCCGACTGCAAGGACGCGGGCGCGGTCTGCTACCCCTACCTCGCCGACGGCAGCCCGACCGGCTTCGTGAACGGCTACTGCCTCATCTTCGACTGCACGGCGAGTTCCTGTCCGGACGGCTCAACCTGCCTCAAAGTGGACGCCGATGGCGGCACCGCGTGCGTGGCGTCGTGCGCGTCCACCGCCGACTGCCGCGCCAGCGAGGGCTACTCCTGCTTCGAGCCTGGTATCTGCTTCCCCGGCTGCGGCGGTGACGCCACCTGCCCGACCGGCACCGCGTGCGACGCCGAAGAACAGACCTGCCAGCCCGCGTGCACGGCCAACTCCTGCACTAGCGGCCTGGTGTGCAAGCCGAGTGGCCTGTGCGGCGCTCCACCCTGCACGGTCAATAGCTGCGGGACGGGCTTCATCTGCGCCGCGTCGGGCGAGTGTGTACCTGACCTCGAAGGCGGCCCCGGCGTCGGCCCTGGCGCCACCTGTCCCAATCTCCCAACTCGCGACTGCACCGGTGGCGAAGCGAAGTGCGGCGCAGTCACGCAGTTCGACCCGGCCGATGGCCCTGGCTACACCAACTACCCGCTGAACGGCGAGACGGCCCAGAACCAGTACCGCAGCTTCGCTCGCCAGGATCTGCAGATGCTCGTGAAGTACGCAGCCGCCTGGGTGGACTGCAAGGCCGCGTCGTGGGGCGGCGGTAACGGCAAGCCGCTCGGCCTCGGCGACATGAGCGAAGCCAACGGCGACATCCCCGGCACCAGCATCGGCAGCCCGGGTCACCCCGCAGGGACCCACGTCGACGGCTACGACATGGACATCGCCTACTACCAAAACACGGGTACCAACAACTACCTGAAGCCCATCTGCGAGCACATGTCTGGCGGCCAGGACCAGTACCACTGCGTCTCGCAGCCCGACATCCTCGACGTGTGGCGCACGGCGCTCTTCCTCGGTGCGCTCCTCTCCAGCCCACGGACCCGAGTCATCGGAATCGACGGCAAGGTCGGCCAGCTCGTGACAGAGGCGCTCGAAGTGCTCTGCGCGAACGACTGGATCCCCGCCGGTGGGTGCGCGAAGATCAACTACCTCGCCTACGAGGTCACGGACGGCGGCCTCGGCTGGTACTACTTCCACCATCACCACCTTCACATCAGTCTCTTCCAGGCGGCCGGCAAGCCGGGTGCGCTCCAATCGATGGACCGCTGTCTGGTCGCGGGCTGCCCGCAGCTCTCCGAACCTGACGTGGATCACTGCATCGCCGGTGACGGCATGCACGGCGCCATTCACGCGCTGCCGAGCTCGCTCTGGAATAGTCGTCCGCGCCTTTGAGAACGCGATGACCGACGCCTGAATCGCGATGTCGGCGAGAGGCGTCGCATTGAGCGAGCGTGATTCGCAAGCTACGGCGCGCGTCTCGCAGTCGGCTCACCAAGTGGCCAACCAAGACCAGCCACCTTCGCGCCGAGCCTCCCTCTCGGCTCCACCTGCGACCGGCTCACCCCCGACCGGCTCACCCCGGCAGCTCACCGCCACGGATAGTCAGACCATGAATCGTACGACCAAGACCACGCTCCTCATCCTCGCGACCTCGTTAGCGATGGCCTGTTCGTCGGCACGCCGTAGCAGGAGCTCTTCGGACGACGGCGCCGACGGCACTGCGGCCGCGGACGCGACGGACGCCTCCGACGGAAGCGACGGCACTGTGGCCGCGGACGCCACAGACGGCACTGTGGCCGCGGACGCCACAGACGGCACCGATGCCGTGGGCGGGACTTACGGTCAGCGACGCCACCGATGGTAGCGATGGCAGCACTGACGCGACCGACGGTTCGGATGGTGCGACCTCGACCGACGGCACCGACGTCAGCGACGACGCGACTGACGGCACCAGCGACGGCGTCGATGGCGGACCTATCGGCTGCACGGTGCCGGAGAACATCGCGGCGCTAATCAACAGCAAGTGCGGCGGCTGTCACACGGGTGGTGGCAGCAGCGGCGGGTTCAAGTTCGACCCGGCGGTGGCCATCGCGAACACGGTGGGCGTCACCGCCAAGGGCGGATACGGGATCCTCATCGTCCCTGGCGCCGCGAACGAGAGCTACCTGATGCAGAAGCTGAACGGCACCGGTGGCGGCAGCAAGATGCCCCTCAATGGGACCCTCACACCAGCCGAGATCGTCCAGTTCGCGAGCTGGATCGACGCCCTGCAGTGCGACGCGACCGACGGGGTTGATGGCACCGATGGGACCGACGGCACCGATGGGGTCGACGGCACCGATGGGACCGACGGCACCGATGGGGTCGACGGCACGACCGACGCGACGGACGGCGTAGATGGCACCGATGGCACCGATGGCGCCGATGGCGGCTTCATTCCAGCCGGCTGTCTCAACGCGGGTGCTCTGTGCAATCCGCTCACCAACGGTGGCTGCGCCAACGCAGACGAGGCGTGCGACATCTCCAGTGAGGGCATCGCCAGCTGTTTCCCGCCGCCGAACGACGTTCCGCTCGGCGGCGCATGTAACAACGCCGAAGGTCCCTTCTGCACAGGCACACTGCATTGCAATGCGCAGACCGCGAAGTGCGAGAAGTTCTGCTGCAGCAAGTCAGACTGCACGGGCGGCCTGACGTGCGTTCAGATCGACCCGAACTTTGGCGCCGTCGGAACCTGCGGCTCGGGAGCGCCCCCAGTACCGTAGGGTAACGCCGTCACGCGCCGAGCGACGGGGCCAAGAGGCCCCGCTGGGGTGACCGGACCCCGGGCCCTTCGACGGCCGCCCCCCTTCCCCTGCACCTCCAAAAGTGGTCTGATCCCGCGATGGCGAGTCCCTAGAGGCAGCCCTCCCCGAGGGAGGCGCTGGCTCGAATCATGCATCGCCGGGGGACGCACACGTCCGTGTGCGACTGATTGCGTAATCTGGCCCCGACGGCATGCTGCAAAGCGCGTACGAACGAGCCCGGATCCAAGAAAGTGAGGCGCGTGGAGAGCGACGCCGACGTCACGACGGAGACCAGGGACAACCCTAACCTGGCCGACCCGGGAGCAGCGCAAGCAGGCGCTGACTCCGATGTCGTGCTGTATCGCGACGGTCTCGACCACCTCGCCGACGAGCTTGTTTACATCAGGGCGCTTCTCCATCGGCACCTCCTCTCGCTCTCGGGCCTCCGAGCGCGGCCCGACGGCCCGCTCTCGGGACTCGCCGTCGGTGCTGACGAGATCGAACGATTCCTCGATGGCGTGACGGCCGAGCCAAACACCGACGACCAAGCCTACCTAGACGCGCTCCGCAGCCGCATCGACGGCCGCATCGCTCGCTCACGCGCCGCTGGGGCCAGGCTGCCGCTGCCAGAGCTCTTCGAGTCCTTCGGCCTCTCCGAGACCGAAGCGCGGGTCGTGCTGGTCCTGCTCGCTCCCGAGGTCGAACCTGCGTTCGAGCGGGCGTACGCCTTTGCGTGGAACGACTTCACCCGGCGCACGGCGGACGTCGGCTTCGTGCTCGGCATGATCTTCGGCAACTTCCGCGAGCGCTGCGAAGCCGCCCTGCTCTTCTCACCCACGGAGCCACTCCGTTGGAACGGCCTCGTCGAGTTCGAGTCCGTGGGGTCCGGGACCGCTCACCCGAGCCGAGGCTTCCTGGCCCGCCCCCTCCGCCTCGCCAGCCGCGTGGTCGGCTTCCTGCTCGGCGACCCGACGCCAGACGAGCTGGTTCAACCCTTCATGCGCGTCGTGAACCCCAAGGCCACCCGCGCCGACATTCTGCTTCAAGCGAACGAACTCGACGCGGCATGGCGCGGCCTCGAGGTCTCTCTCGAGAGTGGCGGCGCCCGAGTCTGCGTCCGTGGTGGTCCCGGCGCGGGGAAGAAGCTCCTCGCCGAGGCTTTCATGGGGAGCCGCGGCGCACCGCTCCTAGTCGTCGACCTCGAAGCGCTCGCGAGCGACCCGAGCCGCGTCGAGGACGGCCTCCGCGGGGCTCGGCGGGAAGCTCTGCTCCTTCGGGCGGGGCTCTACCTCGACTGTTCCGGCTACGGCGCTGGCGACGAGGTTGGCCGCCGGCTCGAACTCATGGTCGAGCGCGCCTTCCGCGATTTTTCCGGCCCCATCTTCGTTGGGGCGACCTCGATGACCACCCTGTTCGGCGGCGCCCGAGGCGGCGTGTCCGAGGTGCTGGTCCCGATGCCCGAGCCGAGCCAGCGCGAAGCCCTATGGGAGCGCTCCATCTCGCGATCGGCTCGGCTCGCGCCCGGCACTCGCCTCGACGAGCTCGCCAAGCAGTTCCCGCTCACCGGTGGCGCCATCGTCGGTGCCGCCCGAGGTGCCACAGTCAGGGCGCGCCGCCGCAGCCCAGACCGTCCGGTGGTGCGCCGCGCCGACCTGCTCGACTCGGCGAGACAGCAGCTCACGGGCAAGCTCGCGACGCTCGCAACGCGCGTGGGCACGTCTCTCTCATGGAACGATCTGGTGCTCCCGGAAGAGGGGATGCAGCGGCTGAAGGACCTCATCGGCTTCGCCAAACACCGCAAGAAGGTCTTCGAGGACTGGGGCTTCGGCGCGCTGCTGCCGTACGGACGCGGACTCTCGGCGCTCTTTCACGGGCCACCGGGAACGGGGAAGACAATGGTGGCCGGCATCGTCGCTGGCGAGCTCGGCATGGATCTCTTCCGCGTGGATCTCTCGCAGATCACCTCGAAGTACGTCGGTGAGACCGAGAAGAACCTGGCGAAGATCTTCGATGAGGCGGGGCAGAGCCACTCGGTCCTTCTCTTCGACGAGGCCGACTCGCTCTTCGCCAAACGTACCGAGGTCAAGTCGGCCACCGACCGCTACGCCAACCTCGAGGTCAACTACCTGCTCCAACGCATGGAAGACTTCGAGGGCGTGACCATCCTCACGACCAACTTCGAAGGCGGCATCGACGACGCCTTCAAGCGACGTCTGCGCTTCCGCATCGATTTCCCGTTTCCGGCCCCGAAAGACCGTGAGGAGCTGTGGCGTCGTATGATGCCGCCGCTCGCCAAGCTCGAACGTGACATCCGCTACGAAGAGCTCGCCTTCGACTATGAGCTGTCGGGTGGTCACATCAAGAACGCGGCGCTACGGGCGGCCTTCGTGGCCGCTGAGCGCGACGACATCATCAAGCACGACGACCTCCGCGCTGCCGCAGCGCAGGAGTGCAAAGAGATTGGGCGCCTCGTACGCGCCAGCCAGGACAACGATTCCTGGGAGGAGTCAGGCTCATGACTGCACAACGCCGTTTCCTCGATGAGAACGAGCTGCTCGCGCGCATTGGCGCGCCGACCCCCGCCGAGTTGGCCGCCATCGCCAACCGTCGTGCGGGCGCGCAGGCCTTCCTCGCCCCCGTGCAGAACGCCGCCGAGCTGCTCGCTCAGCAGGGCGGCCGTGGCCTTGCCACCCTCGTTCAGCAAGGCGCGGGCAACGCGGCGATGGGGCAGCTCCTCAGAGGACCGACGGCCGCTGCACCGAAAAATGCCGCTGCACCCGCCCCAGCGGCGCCCGCGAAGGGCCGCAACGCCCCTCCCGTGCAGGCCCCCCAGAACCGCACGAACCCAGCCCCCGCGTCGTCAGCCAAGGAGACGCCAGCGGCGGCCCCCGCTCATCACAATGAGCCCGGGCCACGCTCGATCGCCGCGCCGCCCGCCATCGCGCGAGTGCCCGAGTCGGTCGGCCACACCGCACGAAACCAAAGCGCCCGAAACCAAAGCGCCCGAAACCAAAGCGCCCAAAACCAAAGCGCCCAATCAGCGCAGGTCGGTACGGAGTCGGTCCAAACCGCTCCTCAGACTGAGCAGATGCCTGAGAACGTCAACGCCAAGGCGTTTGCGCACGGGCAAGACGTTCACCTGGGCAAAGAGCCGGCGGGCAAGGAGCTCCTTGCACACGAGAGCGAACACGTCACCCAGCAGCAGCCGGGTGGCACTCCGGCGACGCCGTTGACGGAGGCAGGTCCGCAGGGCACCGGACCGCAGGCGCTCGGGGCTGACGTCTTCAAGCAAGGAAGCGACGTCGCTCTGAGTAACAAAGAGCCCGAGCAACACGTCGCCCACGAAGCAGCTCATGTGGTCCAGCAGCGTTCTGGTCAGGTCCAGCCGGTGGCCGGGCCGGGTCAGAGCGACGCGACCCCTCAGAAAGTCGAGACGGCGACCGACCCCGCCAAGGACGCAACGGCACCGGGCGCAGCTCCGGGTACTACACCCGTCCAGGCGGCGGGTGGACAGGCCACCCCAGGCGCCCAGACGGAGCTGCAGGGTCGTCAGGGCCGTCGTGGCGGCCTCGTTGGCATCGATGGCGTCGAGCAGCGGGTAAACACAGCGCTCGAACAGTCGGCGCCGGCCAGCGGTCTCCGCGGCTTCGGCGGCGGGCTGCGCGGGCTGGGTGACCGTGCCAACTCGCAGATCGCGACCACGGAGAACCGCGCCAATCAGCGCGTCCAGCAGGCCGCGGCGCCGCAAGATGGTGGTGGGCTGGCGGGGCTCGGGCGCCGCCTCCGAGCTTGGGGCGATCGTCAGAATACGTCGATCGCGACCGCGAACAAAGACGTCAACGCGCGCGCCCAGCAAGTGCTGCGACCCGGCCCAGAGCAGGGCGGCCTCGGCGCGCTCGGTCAAGGGCTCCGTAACTGGGGCAACCAGCAGAACGCCCGTATCGCGGGCGCCGAAGACCGTCTCAACACGCGCGCTCAGGAGACGATGGCGCCAGTAGTGAACGCCGGGAGTCGCCTTCGGGCGTCGGGAGCTGAGCAGAACACGCGGATCGCCGAGAAGAACCAGGCGCTCAACCAGGGCGCCCAAGAGCGTCTAGCCCCTCTGGCTCGGGCCGGAACGCAGCTGCGTGCGTTCGGCGCTGAGCAGAACACTGGTATCGCGAACAACAACGCGCAGTTGAACCAGTCGGCAACGGCGCTTTCGGATCGCCTCGCGCCGCACGGCAACGCACTACGGGAGCTCGGAGACCGCCTCAACTACGGCGAGAGAGAGGCGTCGGCTCAGCCACAACAGCCGTCTCAGCAGCAACCCGCTCAGCCGGGGGTGGAACAACAGAATCAGGCGCAACAGCAAGTCACGCCTCCACAGACGTCGACGCCGTCGGCGCTAATCCCGGAGCAGAGCTCGTCGATCCAGAACAACCCGGCGCAGAACGGCGCTGCCGCTTCCGCCCAGCCGACGGTACAAGACCAGGTCACGCAGCAAGCCGGCAAAGAGACGGCCGCTACGGCCGATGCCAAGGTCGCGTCGGGCAGCGAGCTCACCACCCCGCAGAACGCCGGCGCCGTCGCTGCGGTCGTCGAACAGCAAGTGAAGGAGAGCGCCACGGTGCCGCCGTCGGGCGTCAAGGCGGTACCGACCGACCCGAAAGCGCCGATGAACTCGCCGGCGCAGGTCGCGGAGTCCGTCGCTCAGAACACGACCGACGCCTACCAGGCTCAGGCCCCGGTGGCGGCGACGGCGGAGCGTCAGGCGCCCATCTCGATCGCCGGCCAGAACATGCCGACGCAGCAGGAGCAAGCGCTTCCGGACATCAACGCCGTGCGCACGCGCTCGCGGTCGCGCATGCAGATGCCGCCGATCCCAGTCCGTGCTCAGGAGCAGAGCGGCGGCCAACGCGATGGTGCGGACGGCCCGGCTCAGACCGACCGACGCGACCCCAATCAGCCGCCCCAAAAGTCGCCGTCGCAGGTGCAGGCCGAGGCGGAGATGGTGGGCCGTGAGGGCCAGCGCAAGCTCGGTCAGGCCGAGCACCGCCTTCAAGATCAATCGCAGTCTGAGGCCGAGACGCGGCGAACGACCGCCACGGCGACGCGTGATGGCGGAGAGCAGCGGGCCCGAGCGGAAGGCGACGCCCAGACGCAAGCGGAAGACCAGCGCGGCGCTGAGCGACGCACTCAGGCCGACAGTGAAGCGGCGCAGCGCGATACGGTCGCGCGCGCTGAAGGCCAACAGCGCGAGACCACAGCCAACACGCAAGGCGAGCAGCAGCGGACCGCGGCCCACTCTCAGCACGAGGCCGAGGTCGCGCGACAGCGCGAGAGCGAACGACAGCAAGTGGCCACCGCGGAGCAGCAGAGCCAGTCCGAGGTCCAGACCCGGGAGGAGCAGGGCCGACGCGAAGAGTCCTCGACCCAGGCAAGCCGCCAAGAGCGTGAAGCCCAAGCGCGGACGCAGGGCGATCGGGACACGCAATCCGAGGAGACGCGAGGTCAGCAGGACCAGGATCAAGCCCGTCGCGAGCAGAACGCCGAAGCGGCCCGCCATCGCAGCGAAGGTGAGCGCGACGCCAGCTCTCAGGAACGGCAAGGCCGAGCGGAGCAAACCCGCATCGAGGCCGACGGGCGAGCTCGCCAACGCCGGCTCGAGGCAGAAGCACAGCGCGAACGCGACAACCAGTCACTGCTCGGGCGAGCCTGGGACGCCGTCAGCTCGGCGTTCAGCTCGCTGATGAACCGTGCGCGAGATGCGTGGAACAGCGCCGTGTCGCTCGCTCGTCGCGCGTGGGACTCCGCTGTCGCGATGGCTCGCAGCATCCGAGACCGCGCCGCTGCGCTGGCCCAACGTGCGATCGCCGCCATCGACGCGCGCTGCGGCGGCATCATCTCGCGAGTTCGCGCCGCCGTCGGGCGCATCGTGAGTCGGGTCCGGGACCTCGTCAGCCAGGCTGTCGCGTGGTGCCAGGAGCAGATCGCGACCATTCGCAACGCGGTTGCGACGTGGATACGAGAGCGCATCGCCCAGCTCCGCTCCTTCGTGGAGAGCATCCGCCAGCGCATCGTCGCGCTCATCGAGGCGGCGCGGACGATGCTGCAGAACGCGCTCGACGCCGTGGTGAGCTTCGTGCGCACGGCCATCGAAGCCGCCCGGCAATGGGTCGCTCAGACTATCAACGCCATCGCGACGTGGGTGGCTGAGACCTACGAGTCCATCCGGACCTTCGTCGTGACCGCCGTGACTGCGATCGTGGCGCGCGTCACCGCGTTCGTTCAGCAAGCCTGGAGCCGCTTCACGACCATGATGTCGCAGATCGGCTCGTGGCTGAGCGAGCAGTGGACGCGCTTCTCGCAGTGGGCTCAAGAGGCCTTCGTCAAGTTCTGGACCGGCCCCTGGCGCGACGTCCTCATCGGCATCGCGGTCGCGGTCCTCATCGCTGCCGTCACGGTCGCCACCGGTGGCGTCGGGCTCATCGCCATCGTCGCCATCAGCGCCGGCGCGACGGCCGCCCTCCGCGCCGGTGGCGAGATCGCGGCTCGCCGGGCCGCGGTCGCCATCCGCAACGATCCGAACCGCGCCGCGCGCTTCGAAGGCGAGATGAACGCGGCGGGAGGTGACACCGCTGAATGGTACGCGGGCGTTCGTGCCGACGAGACGTGGGGCGGAACGCTCCGGGCTGGCGCCGTCGAAGGCGCACGTGGCGCTGTGGAAGGCGCGGTCTCCGGGCTCGTCGGCGGCGCCGGTGGTGCCATCGCGACGCGCGTGGCGGGCGGGATCGCCCGGGCCGGAGCGCGCGAAGGCGCTCGGTTCATCGCTCGTCAAGGCGTGCAGCGCGCCGCCGAGTTCGCCTCGCGTACCGCGATCGACGCCGGCCTCGGCCTCGCCGGCGACGTGGCTACCGGCTACGTCAACGCGGGGCTCGACGTCCAGTTCCGGCGACACCCAGACGGCCGCCCGTACACCTGGGATGAGGCGTACGCTCGCCGCGTGGCGCCGCAGCTCACCCCGGGATCAATCGGCGCACGCGTGGCTGGCTCCGGGCTCGGCTCGACGCTGAGCATGGGCAGCCACCGTGGCCCCGGCCAGACGCTCCAAGAACGCGCCGTACAGCGCATCACGGGTACGGCAGGCGATCCGGCGACGACGAGCGCGGCGCGACGCGTCGCCGCCTCCGTGACGGGCAGCGTCGCAGACGGCGTTCAGGGCGGCGTGAGCGCCGGTCTCCAGAGCGTCGCCAATGGTGGCAGCTTCAGCGAAGGCTTCGGCCAGGGCTTCGTCGGCGGCGTCGGCTCGTCGGCCGGCCGCTCGATCACCGAAGTCGCCGCACGGCGACCGATGGGGACCGAGCCGGGCTCGCAGCCGCAAAGGACGCCCGACGCCACAGCGACTGTCACGCCACACATGCAGGCCGACGCGGCTACGACCGTGGTCCCGCGCACGCAGGCGGACACCGTGGTAGTGCCCCGTGGCCCTGTGGCAGACACAGTGGCCACGCAGGTCACGGCGCGACCGCCGCATTTGGACGGCGAGACCACGCAAGTGACGGCGCGACCGCCGCATTTGGACGGCGAGACCACACAAGTGACGGCGCGACCGCCGCATTTGGACGGCGAGACCACGCAAGTCACGGCGCGACCGCCGCATTTGGACAACGAGACTACGCAGGTCACCGCAAGGCCGCCTCAAGTCGACCCCGACCAGACGGTGCGGATGATACGACCCGAGTTCCAGGACGACGCTGCCCCGACGACGCGACGTCCAGGCGATGAAGCGGCTGCCGAGCCGACCATCGTGCGCCCGCTCCGTCCGGAGGAGATGACGAGCACGACGCAGCATCTCACGGAAGCCCCCGACGCGCCGCGGCGGGCGCCTACGCCCGCAGAGATCAACGTCCATCAGGCGGACCGGCTAAACACCCTGCTGCCGGGCAACGTCCCCGGCCTCCCAGCGCACACCCGAGTCGTCCCAGACGGCCACACGGGCCCGCTAGCGCCGAATCAGATGACTGTGAGTCAAGCGCGTCGCCTGATGCGGACCATCTCGGCGATGCGACGCACCGAGACCGGTCGCGCGGCTCTCGCCGCCATCGAGTCCGGCTCAGTGCAGGTCACGATGACGCCCGGGATCGGCAGCTTCAGTCAGGGCCCGCGCATCAACCTCGACCCCAATCTGCCGGACCACCACTTCACGGCTGGGATCTTGGCGCACGAGGCGCACCACGCAGCAACAGCGAGCACCACACCCGGACGCACGGAAACCTCCCGGGACGCCTACGTAAACGGGATGTTGCGCAACGAAGCCGAGTCGCAGGCACGTGCCCTCGAGTATCACCGAGAGTCCGGCTCCGACGGTTCGCGGCAGTTCGGCCACGCGAGCTACCACGCCGCGTACTATGCTGAGATCGCCGCTCAGCGCGGTCGAACCCCGGCCCCATCGCCGGCCGAAGCGCACCGCCTCGCGGTCGAAGCCGGCACGCGTGCACTTCAGGGCGAGTTCGGAAGCGCGGTCCCGTCCACCAGCATCGACGAGACGGGCGGGATTCGGGCGGGCTCACCTCGCAACTACTTCGAGCACTATGGTCAAGACCACGACGCCGCGAACCCCCGTGCGCCCACGACCGGCACATCGGGCTCGACGACGCACCCGGCGGTCGATCAAAACGCGCCAGCGACGACGCGTCGAAACGAGACGGATCCGCAGGCGGTGAGCCGCCGCCCCGAAGATACGGAGACCGCAGCGCCACGACCGGACATCGCGCCGCCACAGCGCCCCGGCGATCGGCTCACCGCGCGACGCGACGGCAGCTTCGAGGTCGAAGGGCCCGATGGCCGCTCCCGCCTGGTTCAGCGCGAGGACGGCACCTTCGAACGTCAGTACAGCGAACGCCCACGCACCCCCGCAGAGGCCGAAAGGCGATGCGAGCTCACTCTCCAAGAGTCGCGAGCTCGCATCGCCGAGGTCGAGACGCGCACTCGCAGCTCGGTGGATGCGGCCTTCGAACAAGCGCAGTCACGCGGCCAGGACGGCATCGTCGTCGGGAAGATCATCCTCGGCGCCGGCGGCACGGCGGTTCAGAACTACGCGACGCACGACCCCGCACGCAGGAACGCCCGAACGACCGATGGCGCACCCGACGTCCTCGCCATCGCCCAAGGTGGCGACCCGTGGCCCGCACGCCAGGGGCTCATTGGCCAAACGGCCGAAGCGCTATCGAAGCCCGGAAACGGCCTCACGCACCAGCCGGACCAGTTCATGCCTCAGGGGGCCGGCTATGCGCGTACGGACGCGGTCGGCGCCTCCATCGCCGAGACCCGCGCCCGGACGCAGATGCCGGTCTACCCCGCCCGCATCAGCTCGGTGGAGGCCGTCCCGAACGGCCAGCCGGCGAGGTACCGCGTCATCGTCGAGACGCAGATACGGAACCCGGACGGCAGCACTGGCACGCAGCGCCGCACTTTCTTCACGAACGAGATCGACGTGGCGATGGGACCGGGGCCAGACCGGACGCTCGCACGCGACCGCGTCATCGCTCCAGAGCGCGAGTCGCAGCTCGTCTCGACGGGGCACATCGTCCGCGGAGACGGCTACCTCAGCACGACGCCTCGTACGGGTGAGAAGGTCCTCGTGACCGGTGGGGGCGCCACGGCCGCCTGGGATGCGGCGCACGCGCGCTCCCACGGCGCCGAGGTCGACTGGATCGCCCGACCGGGCACCGACGAGCTCGCGTTGCTACGCCCCATGACCGACGCGCGGAGGCGACTACTCGGCCAGCTCGAACGAGGTGAGATTGCTCCCGAGCATCAGGCTTCGGCGCAACGACGGCTTCAAGAGCTCGACTCGCAGCTCGAAGAATTGGCTGTCCACGGCGCCCCCCGTGCCGACGGGAGCCGGTTGCAGAACGCCGGTCCATTCGGCCCGTCGAACCTGCCTCGTAACACCGCCACGCTCGAAGCGACGCGCGGCCAGCGTAGCCTGAAGAGCATCACGGCCATTGGAGAGCCCATCACGTCCGGTCCGCACGCCGGGATGGTTGAGGTGAGCTTCAGTGATGGATCTACCGGCATGTACCACAAGGTCGTGACGGCACACGGTCAAGACGCCTCAGCCCGCGGCGGCGCCGAACATCTGCTCCGTGACATCGCTACGGACGGAGGCGCGCGTCCCATTCGTGCCCGTGACGAGCATGGCCGAGAGACGAGCGACCTCATCGGCGTGCAGGTCGGCGACGGCATCCGCGTGGTCGGTCCGGCGGCATCGGCAAACCAGTGGCGAGAACACATGTCGGCGGCAGACAGCGAGTACTTCGGCAACGCCATGAACGAGCGGGCGCATGGGGCTGGCAGCCAGGCTCGGGCACAGGCGGAGGCGGCGGTCGCGAACGAACAACAGCCGCGCGTCTCATCGGACTCCTGGGGCGTCCCCATCGGCCTCGAGACTTGGGCTGACAGCTTCGGCAAGCTGAACGGCGGCGCTCGTACAGGCCGCGGCCCCACACCGGAGTCGACCGGACCTGAAGCCGCGCCCCGAATGATGCCGGCGCCTCGAGTCGGCCCGGCGACGGTGCCGCTGCGCAACGATCCAGATCCAGTGACGGTCCATGACGGGAAGCGTCACGAGGCGGCGTACCTGCCTCAGACGACGCCCCTGTTCAGTGGTCCTCCGACCATGAACCAGGTCCGACAGGGCTACATCGCCGACTGCTACCTCATCGCCTCGCTCGGCGCGATCGCCAAGACGCGTCCCGACATCATCGAGCAGAACATCCTCGACCACCAAGACGGCACCGCCACCGTGACCATGTATACGGTCGGCCGCAACGTGGTGACCCCGGGGACACGTGGCGCGACGAAGTGCGAGATCCGTGTCTCGACGGCCCTCCCGTCGGCGAACAAGTCGACGCCGACGTACGCCAGCAGTCCAGATGGCGCGCTCTGGCCATCGCTCTACGAGAAGGCCTACGCTATCCACATGGCCGGCGGCAAGTACCAGGGCCTGAACACCGGCGGTCACGCAGGAACCTCGATGGAGGCCCTCACGGGCACACGCAGCACGGGCTTCACGACGAAGTCGCGCAGTGACGAACAGCTCGTCTCAGACCTACGGCTCGCGCTGTCCGAGAAGAAACCCGTCGTGGCGGGCAGCCTCTCAAAGGACGACGCGAAAGCCGATCCGCAGCTCAACCAGCTCGCGACGGACCGCACGGTCTTCCCGTGGCACGCTTACGTCGTCGAGTCGGTGACCGATGACGGTCGCATCAACCTCTACAACCCATGGGGTAAGCGCCACCCGCAGCCGCTCACGGCGGCAGAGTTCAAGCGCCTCTATAACAACATCTACATCAACATGGTGGCCCCGGCGACGCAGATGGCTAGCTCGTCCCCGCCATCGACGCCGACGTCGAACGCCTGATCGGAGGCGCCTCCTGTTCCCCCTGGCTGTGCCTTCAGGCGATGTGGTCCTCTCCGCGCTGAGGCGGGTGCTCGGACGTGACCCGAAGCTCACTTCGGCGCTCGATGGGCCGGATCCACTGCGCGTAAAGCGGGTGCCTGCGCTGGCGTGGTCTGGCCACGTGAGCCTCTGGTGGTTGGCACTCGGACCGCTGAGTAGCCCGGTCATGCGTTATGTTGCCCTTTGGGGCCAGGGCGCCCTCGACGGCGTCACCTTGACTGGAGACGCGTCAGCTTTCGAGAGGGCCACGTTGGCGAGTATCAAGGCGCCCGAGCGCGAGGCGCCAGTCGATGTCGGGTTGGCGCGCCGCCTCGGCCTTCTCTTTCTCGAGACGACCCGGCCGATGGACTGCGAGACCCTCCTTCTCACTTCCGAGAGCGCCGTCGAGGACGACCAACTTCGCGTCCTCACCGAGCTCGTCTTCACCGATCCTCGAAGCGCAGCAGAGCGCACGGAGCTCGCCACGCGCTTCGCACGCCTCGGCCGAAACCCACCAGCGGGTTTTGGCTTCGAGCTCCTCATGAGCGACACCGGCCCGCTCGCCCAACATGCCCTCCCTGCGAGGTGCCTCGACGCCGACGAGCGCCACCGGCTCGACCGTTCGCTCACGGAGCGACTCCACCCGCTCGAACGGGAGACTGGGGCGACGTTCGGTGAGGCGTGGCCAACGCTCATAGCCGAGCCCGACGCGCGCCCCCCAGCGCTAGCCCCTTTTGGCGCCACGTCGCTCTCACTCGAGGAGAGACGTGGGGCCGTCGAGACGTTCATGGAGCGCCGCGAGAGCCCGAGAGTGCAACCTGTCGGCGATCGGGTGCGATTTCAAGCGCTCGTCGCGGTCGGCGAGAGACCCGGGCTCATCGAGTTGACCTTCTGGCGAGATGGGCGACTGAGGGCGAGCTACACGCCGCTTTCAGGATAGACGACCGATGGCCACCAGGCCCAATTGACGCTGCGTTGCAGCGGTTCTATCCTCACCCCCGGTGATTCGCCACCGTCGTCGGGAGCAACGAGCCAGACGTGCGCAGCGCAGCACCGAGTTCGTCCGCGGAAGCGGGGTGATTTCGAGTGGGGTCCGGTGCCTCACCTTGAGTCGCCTCGTCCGGACGTCGTCCAGAAATCGGGCAAGATGCCACAGGAGTCAGCGTGTCGGACCCCAAGAACTACGAGGATCTGAAGGCCAAGCTCGGCATCAAGAAGCGTGAGGTTGCCGCTCCTGCAGCCGCCGACTCACCGGCGTCGTCGGCGGGTGCGCCGTCGTCGACCGAGACCACCACGAACCACACGCCGCCGGGTGGCTTCGACCTCGGTCTCGAACGTGGCAAGCGTTCGGCGCCAGTCCCGATGGTCGACATCAAGGACTCTGACGTGGTGATCAAGTCGTCCTCGACGACTCGAATCACGCTCGGCCTCCTCGTTCTGCTGGCGTGTGGCGGCGCCTTTGGTGTCGGCTACGTCGTCCAAGGCACGGCGTACGACCGCCGCATCGAACTGCAGCAGAAGGAAGACGCGTCCGGCCTGCTGGGCGCCGTCAAAGGCATCAAGGCAGGGCCCAAGGCCGAGCCGCTCGACGACGTGACGGATGAGTTCATTACGGCCATCAACACGGTCGCGAAGAAGGTCGACGACCTTGGTAGCGCCGAGGTCGTCACGCCGGCACTGCTGAAGTCGATCGAGAATCAGCTCGAGGACATCCGCGTCGCGTCGATCACCTTCGTTGAGAAGGCGCCGCGACTCGGCGACATCTTCCCGAAGGAGCTCTTCAACGGCGCTGCCCTGCGCATCGTCCTCAGCTACGACGACGCGCTCGAGAAGCTCTATAACGCCGCTTACCTGATGGCTGGCGAGAAGGGCGTGCTCGTGGAGCTACAGACGGAGCTCGAGGTGTCCGGTATCGAGGTGCCCCCGAAGACCCGTCACTTCCGCTGGGCGACCATCGACCTCAAGGGGTCTCCGCGCGGCTACCTCGTCGGCGTGAAGCCGGTGCTCGACAAGGACTCGAAGTTCGTCACACAGACGCTCGCGCCGGTGGTCCCGGCGGGCATGGTCCCCGACCCGGCTGCAACCCCGATCATGCAGATCAAGGTCAAGTACGACGACCCGAAGATGGTTGGCAAAGAAGAGGACTGGATCGACAGCGACAAGTTCGTGGAGTACGAGCTGAAGCCCGACATCGAAGAAGACGTGAAGATGCTCGTCATCCAGCAGCAGGGCATCTACGATCAAATGCTCCTCCGTCGCCTCTTCGAGCGCGTCACTGCGCTCCGTAACGCCGCCGAAGCCATCCCCATCGCGCGCAAGAAGATGATCGACGCGCTGACCAAGCTAGCCGAGTAAGACAGAACGTCTGCTGGGTGGGCACCCCCCACCGCGATGTCACCTGCCGCGATGAACGTGGGCGTCGGGTCGACTGTGTGTCGGCTCACCGTGAACGTAACCCGTGGGCGGCATCTTGACTGTAGGTGCTATCACGGTCCATCCCCCAATCCGACCCATGTGCGGAACGATGCCGGATCAACCGGCCGGCCGACTCTTAACGGGGGCGTATAGACGTCGGTGTCTCGACGAGGCACGGCGACGCGAGCAGGTCCGGTGCCCGTCGCTGACGTTTCCGGAAGGCCCGCCGAGCGGGCCGCAATAGCGCCTCCGGCGCCTTCCTAGAGGAGCCAGCGCCACGTGTTGCAGTCAGAGCCGTTCACGCCGCAGACCATGAACAGGGTCAGGATCGGGACGGACTGCCGGTCGCTCATGACACACGCGACTGGCAGCCGGGCGGCGGCCCCGCGCATCTATCAGGAAGGCGCGGCCGAGCCGGCCTTCAATCTCTAGCGTGTCGGCGTGCTCGGGCCCGTAAATTCTCCGGCCAATTTCACCTCGATGCGTCTATCCCCTGCCGGGCCAATATCAGCATCGCTGGGCACGGACTCGTGCTCGCTGGTATTGGTCGGTAGAGTAAATTTGGAGTTCCCACTGTCTCCCGTTCAGGTAGACGGGGATTCTGGAATGGTCTCGGATCTCGCGAAGCCGCGTGGGAGGGCAAGGCAGGGCCAGCCCTCAACGGGGCAGCGTAGCGGCGTTCTCGGTCCGCTCAAGCATCGATTTCGCCGTCCTCGGCGGGCGCTCCGCGATGCCCGCCTCCGGGAGACTCCGGCTAGCACTTGACGTGCCCTGCGGTGCTGACGTGGGGGCGACCCCACACCCCCGAAGTGCGCGGCGATCGCTCGATCTCCATTTTGTCCGACCCACTCCAAGCGAGTCGTAAGCCCTCTCGCGCTGGCCGCCAATATCCCCAGCGCGACGTACCGCTTACTGAATGAAGCAAAGCTCCGGCCCGCCTTGGCACTGGCCGTTGCAGCATTGACCAAAGCAGTTGCCGTCATAGCCGTAGGTGATGGGCGAGCAGTACCCGACGCCGCCCCAGCCCTGTTCATCGCAGGCCATGCAAGTGCCTTCGCAGGTTGAGTCGCAGCAATAGCCGTCCGTGCAGATACCCGTGGCGCACGCGGCGTTGGTGGTGCACGGCTCGCCCTGCGGCAAGATGGGCTGGCAGGTCCCACCGGTGCAGTAGTAACCATTGTCGCAATCGAGCGCGCTGGCGCACGTCGTGACGCACGCGTTAGATCCACAGCTATAGGGGCTGCAGGTCGATGTGCCACCGGCGCTACAGGTCCCTGCACCATTACAGGTCCCGGCGGTCGTCTGGACCCCAGACGAGCACGTTGGGCTGGCGCACACCGTCCCGGCTGCGTAGACGCGGCAGCTCCCCGTTCCGCTGCAGGCGCCATTGTTGCCGCAGCTCGCGGTGCCCTGATCCGTGCACTCGTTGTCGGGATCGGTCCCCGCGCCGATGGACGTGCAGGTCCCGTTTGCGGCGCCTGTCTGGGCGGCGCTGCACGCCTGACAGAGGCCGGTGCAGCTCGAGTTGCAACAGAAGCCATCGACGCATTGCCCGCTGCTGCATTGGTTCCCCCCGGTGCAAGCCGAACCATCCGACTTCCGCGGTTGGCAGCTCCCGCTCGTGCAGTAGTGACCCGCAACGCAGCTCGCGTCTGAAACGCAGAAGGTCGCGCACGCCGATGCCCCACACTGATAGGGGCTGCACCCCGAGGTCGTGGCGCTATTGCACGTGCCGGAGCCGTTGCAGACGCGAGCGCTGCTCTGCGTACCGCTGGAGCACGAGGCGCCGACGCAGACGCTCCCGGATGGGTACTTCTGGCATGCGCTGGCGCCATCACACACGCCGTTGTTACCGCACGAGGCGACACCCTGATCCGTGCACTCGGAGTCGGGATCCGTGCCCGCGGAGACCGCACCACACTTGCCGTCGCTGAGCCCAGTCTTCGAACCGATGCACGCGTTACAGAGGCCGCCGCAGGCGGTCTCGCAGCACACCCCGTCAACGCATGCCCCCGCTGTGCACTGGTTGGCCGAAGCGCAGGCGCTCCCGTTGCCCTTCTTCGCCTGGCAGGTCCCGCCGGCGCAGTAGGCCGAGCCTACGCAGTTCGCATCGGCGCTGCACGAAGCGAGACACGCGTTCGGACCGCACTGGTAGAGGCCACAGCTGCTGGTCCCACCCGCGTTGCAGCTGCCGCTTCCGTTGCACGTGCCCGCGCTCGTCTGGGAGCCACCACTGCAGCTGGCCGAGCTACATGTCGTGTTCGCTCCGTACCGCTGACAGGCACCACCGCCATCACAGACGCCTGTCGTCCCGCACGAGCTCGCGCTCTGCTCGGTGCACTCGCTGTCTGGATCGGCGCCGCTCGAGATGGATCCACAGGTACCGTCTGTTCCCGCGCCCTTCTTGGCCGCTATGCATGCTTGACACGTCGCGGAGCACGCTGAGTTGCAGCAGACCCCATCGACGCAAAAGCTCGAGGCGCATTGCTCAGCCTTGGTGCAGCTCCCACCGGCTGACTTGACGGCTACGCACACCCCGCCAGAACAGAAGCTCCCGCCGGCACAGTCGCTGTCGACCGAGCAGGTCGTCTTGCAGGTCGCGCCACCACAGGTGTACGGCGCGCACGGCGTGGACGAACCAACAACACACGCGCCCGTACCAGTGCAAGTGCTCCCAGCAGTCTGAGCGCCGCCGCTGCACGCGCCAGCGCCGCAGCTCGTGCCGACCACATGGAGTCGACAGGATCCCGCGCCGTTGCAGGTCCCGTCAGTCCCGCAGGAGGACGGGGCTTGCGCTGAACACTCGTTGTCTGGGTCGATCGACACGGAGATGGCGCCGCAGACGCCGTCGCTGCCGGCGCCTTTCTTGGCGGCCGTGCAGGCCTGGCAGAGCCCCGTGCAGCCGGTGTCGCAGCAGACGGCATCGACGCAGGAGCCCGAGGCGCATTGGCTCGCCGCTGAGCACGCGCCGCCATTGCCGACCTTGCCCGAGCACTGCCCACCCGAGCAGAACCCGGAGGTGCAGTCCGCGTCGACGGAACACGTCGTCTTGCATGCCGCACTGCCGCACACGAAGGGAGCGCACGCACTGGAAGCCCCAGCGATGCAACTCCCAGTGCCGTTGCACGTCCCCGCCGCCGTCTGAACTCCGCTGGTGCAGCTCGCCACGGTGCAGACCGTCCCAGCCCCGTACTTTCGGCACGCGCCCGACCCGTCGCATTGACCATCGCTCCCGCACGACGCGATGCCCTGATCGGCACACTCGCCCTCGGGATCGGACCCGGCGCCGATGTTGCCGCAGACCCCGTCAGCGCCACCGCCCTTCTTGGCCGCCGAACACGCCTGGCAGCTCCCCAGACAGGTGGTATTGCAGCAGAACCCATCCGCGCAGAAGCCGGACTGGCACTGGTTCGAGACCGAACAGACCGTCCCCGCGGCGAGGCGGGGCGCACACGTCCCGCCGTTGCACCAGTTGCCGGTCGTGCAATCGCCATCGCCCGCGCACGAGGTCTTACAGCTGCTCGGACCACACTGAAATGGTGCGCACGCCGCCGTGGCGCCGCTCTGACAGACTCCGAGCCCATTACAAGACCCTACCTTGGTCTCGATGCCGGCAGCGCAAGACGCGGCCGTGCAAGCGCTTCCGGCAGCGTAGAGTCGGCAAGCGCCAGCGCCGTTGCACACGCCGTCCGTCCCGCACGAGCTCTGGCCGGCATCGGTGCACTCGCTGTCGGGGTCGAGTCCATTGCCGACCGGCCCGCAGGTACCGTTCGCGCCGCCTCCCTTCCGCGCCGCGGAGCACGCCTGACAGAGCCCGCCGCACGCGCTAGCGCAACAGACCCCGTCAACGCAGTAGCCCGAGTCGCATTGGCTCGCTTGACCGCACGCGCCACCCTGCGGGACCAGCCCGATACACGCGCCGGCGACGCACTGATTTCCAGCCTTGCAGTCTGCAGCCGACGCGCAGGTGCTCTTGCAGACAAAATCGCCACAGGCGTACGGCGCACAAGGCGAGGACGCACCCGGCTGGCAGGTCCCCTCGCCATCGCAGATGCCGCCGTCCACGGCCGAGCCGCCCGTGCAGACCGCGGGCGAGCAAGGGGTGCTCGCCGGGTGGAGCCGGCAGGCGCCCGCGCCATCGCAGGTCCCGTCCGTGCCGCAACCGGCGGGGCTACTCTCGTCGCAGTCGGCATCGGGATCCTGGCCAGCGCTGACCGGACCGCACACCCCGTCGAGGCCCCCACCCTTCTTCGCTGCGCTGCACGAGAGGCAATCGCCGTCGCACGCACCATCGCAGCAGACGCCATCTTCGCAATGACCCGACGCACACTGGCCGGCCGCGTTGCACACGCCGCCCTGCGTCACCTTCGTCGTGCATGTCCCCGACTTGCAGTAGGAGCCGGAGAGGCAGTCATCATCGAGGTCGCAGCCGTTCAGGCACCGATCCTGCCCACAGTCGAAGGGGGCACAGGCGAGGACTTGACCGGGTTGACATTGACCGACTCCGTTGCAGGTGGCCTCGTTCGTCTCCATGCCGCCGGTACAGGAGCTCGGACCACACACCGTGCCACTGGGATAGCGCGCGCAGCCGCCAGTGCCGTTGCACGTTCCGTCGAGTCCACAGCTCACTGCGCCTTCGTCGGCGCAGTCGCCGTCTGGGTCCGTCGCAGTGAGAACCGGCGCGCACGTGCCGTCCGAAACGCCCGTGAGCGCGGCCGTGCAGGCCGCACACGACGACTCACACCCCGTGTCGCAACACACAGCGTCTCGGCAGTATCCAGAGCTGCACGCGGCATCGCTCTGGCAGGCCTCACCCACGTCGCCTGCGGAGATGCAGGTACCGCTGTCGCAATAGGCACCCTCGATGCAGCCGGCGTCGGATGCGCACGTCGCCGCGCACGCGGACCCCGCGCACACGTAGGGAGCGCACTCGGCTGTCATGGCGGCGCCGCAGCTCCCGGCACCGTCGCAAAACCGAGGAGACGTGCCGAGGCCGTCGGCGCAGCTCCCGTCGCCGCACACAGTGGTTGGGCCGTAGCGTCGGCAAGCGCCGGCACCGTCGCAGAAGCCATCATTGCTGCAGGCCATCGGTCCGAGGTCGGCACACTCGGTGTCTGGGTCGGTCCCAGCCGCCGAGGCCGCGCAGACGCCGTCGTTCAGTCCGGTTAGCGCCGCGGAGCAGGCCGAGCAAGCACCATCACAGATGGCGTCGCAGCAGACGCCGTCGACGCAGTAGCCAGTCTCGCATTGAGCGTTCTTGCCGGTCTGGCAGGGCTGTCCGATCGCCTTTTGAGGCACGCAGGTCCCGTCGGTCAGATCGCACCAGGTGCCGCCAGCGCACCCAGCGTCCGAGCTGCACTCACCCGCGCAGACGTTGCCGCTGCAGACGTAGTCGCCACACGAGACGACGTCGCCCGGAGAACAATCGCCCTGACCGTCGCAGGTACCGGCACCCGTGCGCTTTCCGTCTTGGCATGAAGGCTGTGAACATTCGGCCTGCGCCCCGTAGCGCGCACACCCCTCTTTTCCATCGCAGACCCCGGTACGTCCGCAGCTCGGAGCGCCGTCGTCTGGGCAGGTCCCCTTGGGATCGGTGTTCGCAGCGACGGGGCCGCAGCTCCCATCCGAGAGCCCGGTGAGCGCCGTCGTGCAACCAACGCACTCGGTATCGCAGGCCGTATAGCAGCAGACCCCGTCAACGCAGTTCCCCGATGCGCAGTCGTCGCCCGCACTGCACGCCGTCCCAGGCCCGGCTGGTGCGTTCGTGGAGTCACCCTCGGCATCGGCGGCTTCACCGTCGTCCGCGACGTCGCCCGTCTCGATGGCATCGGGCGCGGTGTCGCGCTCGCCGCCTTCGACGTCGCTCGTCTGGACGTCACCCCCAGTCCGATTGCCAGCGGTGTCGTCGGTCGCGCCGCCGCCCTTCTCGGGATCGGCGATGGGGTTGATGTCACCGCAGGCGACGACGAGCGCCAGCAAGGCGCTTCTGATGAGGGCCCACTGAGGATCGCGGACCAGGATGGAGGAGAGGGACGTCACTGAGGGGGCTAAAGGCATGAGAGGACGATATTGTCCTGGAGAGGCCGAGGCAAGCGGCCTTCGGTGCGCGCAACGACATTGGTCAATGGCTGCCCTGCTCGCGTGCAGCGAGGACCGCCGCTTCGCGGGCTGCGCTGCTCATCCAGACCCAGAGGAAGAGCACCAAGAGCAGCATCATGGCGTCGCTCGCGACGCTCGACAGCAGGATGTAGTCGTAGATCCCGTGGAAGACGATGGAGAGGACGAGCCCGAGGCTCACGAGGCCGCGCGCCGCGCGTTTGGGGAGGGAGTGCCCGACGGCAACGCCCCAGAGCGCTGAGAAGAGCACATGCATGAAGGGTAAGGTAATGACCCGAGACCACTCCGGATCTCCTGATTTTACCATTGCGTACCAGTTCTCGATGGTGGCAAAGCCGAGCGCGACGGCCGACGAGTAGACGATGCCGTCGATGGGCCGTCGGGTCGTCAGCTCCCGTCGCCTCAGAAACCACGTGCAGACGAGGATCTTCGAGACCTCTTCGATGAGCCCGATGGCGAAGATCGCGTAGATGAGCTTGTGGATATCCGGGACGTATTCGAGGGCATCGAGCCCGCGGTAGAAGGCGACGTGCGCGATCCCCTCGTAGAGCGCTAGCGAGAGCGGCCCGGCGATGAGACCGCCGCCAAACGCGAGGAGCAGCTTGGAGAGCGGCGCCCGTGGGTAGTCGTCCTTGAAGTAGAAGTAACCGAGCCACGCGAGCGACGGCGCGAAGCAGGCCACTGCCACGATGCCGACGGCGATGTCGGGAGCCGCCGTGAGCAAGGCCAGAAGCCCAGGGGCCAAGGACGCGATCACGTCATGAGGCCAAGCAGGCCTCCCGTATGGATGAAGATCGGGCGCGCGCCGAACACCGGTTCCTGCGCGAGGACCGCGCGGAACGCCTTCACGGTGTAGACGGGATCGAGGACGAGCCCGCGCCTGCCCGCCTTCATGAGCGTCGCCTGCTCATCCGACGTCGACAGCGCGTAGCCACGCCCGACGTAGCCTTCGAGGACGTTGAAGTCCGCTGCGACGAGGCGTGGCAATGAGCCATCCCAGCCGCACGCTTCGGCGCTGGCGCTCTCGGCGATTCGCTGAAAGGTCGGTGCGTCGTCGCAGACGGCGACACCCCACGCCGGTACCGACGGAGCGACTTTGGCGAGCCCGATCGCGAGCCCCGCAAGGGTCCCTCCGCTGCCGGTGGCACAGACGACCGATGTCGGCGGATCATCGCCCCATTGCGCCGCCAACTCTTCCGCAGCCGTGATGTACCCGAAAGCACCGAGCCCGTTGCTGCCGCCTTCGGGGATGGCATAGCCCCGACTGCCGGCTGCCGCCGTGAGCAGTCGTGCGCGGTCCTGATACTCGGCAGGCGTCACGAACTCGATGTCGGCGCCAACCGCACGCATGAGACGGTAGTTGCCAGTGGCAGCGTCCCACGACTGCGGGACCGACGCGGTCCGGAGGAGCAGCTTGCAGCCCATGGAGAGCTGGGCGGCCGCGACGGCCGTGGCTCGGCAATGGTTCGACTGTAGCCCGCCGCAGGTGACCACATAGGACTTCCCGAGCGCGCGGGCGTGCGCCATCAGATACTCGAGCTTGCGGACCTTGTTGCCCGAGAGGGTCGAGCCGGTGAGGTCGTCGCGCTTGATGCGCAGCCCAGGGAGGAGTGCGCTCCAGTCTTCGAGGGGGGTCGGACGTTGAGCGAGGCGGATCGGCGTCAGGTTCATGGGCCGAGCTTCCTCCTTGCGCTGAGGCGTGTCGAGTGAGGGCTCGCTTTCGATCGAGGACGGCCGGTGCTACAACCGCGCGGCTCGATGTCCTGACCCAACTTCATCGCTTCGGCGTGCCCGGTCAGAAGAACAGCAGCCACTCAGGAGCCCCGATGAGCGACTTCGAACCTCGTACCCTCCGCGGCTTTCGCGACTACCTCCCCGACGTCATGGTGCCGAGAGAGGCCATGCTTCAGAAGGTGGCTTCGGTCTTCCGGAGCTTCGGGTTTCAGCCGATCGCGACACCCGCGCTAGAGTACACGGGCGTCCTGCTCGGCAAGTACGGCGACGAAGGCGACAAGCTGCTCTACCGCTTCCGGGACAACGGCGATCGCGACGTCAGTCTGCGCTATGACCTGACCGTCCCACTGGCCCGCGTCATGGCCCAACACGGCGGCGCCATCGCCCGGCCCTTCAAGCGATTCCAGATCGCACCGGTATGGCGCGCCGAGAACCCGGCACGCGGTCGTTTCCGCGAGTTCGTCCAGTGCGACGTCGACATCGTCGGCTCCGAGGGCCTCCTCGCTGACTTCGAGTGCATTCAGGTCGGCGCCGAAGTGCTGCGTGCGCTCGGCGTCGATCGTTTCGTCATTCGGATCAACGACCGCCGCATCCTCGACGGGCTCATGCGCCACCTCGGGATCACCGAGCAGGGCGAGCAGACGGACGTCCTCCGCGTCGTCGACAAGCTGCCCAAGATCGGGTGGGACGCGATGATGGCCGAGCTGCGCCAGAAGGTGACTCTTCCGGAACACGGCGAAGTCGCCCTAAAGACCTTCCTCGAAGGGGGGCTTCAGGCCCTCGACGGGAACGTCGTGGACCTGTCGGTCGCACAGCCGGGCATCGACTCGCTCAATCAGCTCCTCGCCTACGCCGAAGCGCTCGGGATCCGGCGCTACCTCGACGTCGACCTCAGCATCGCGCGCGGCCTCGACTACTACACATCGACCATCTACGAGACCTTCCTGCTCGACCTTCCGTCGCTCGGCAGCGTGATGAGCGGCGGACGCTACGACAAGCTGCTGGGCATGTTCACTGGCGAGTCCATCCCGGCCGTTGGCATCAGCCTCGGCGTCGATCGACTCCTCGCCGGCCTCACCGAGCTCGGCCTCGTCCCCCCTGGCGTAGGAGCCCCGGACGTGTTCGTGGTCATCGTGGAAGCGGGGGAGACGGCCTACGCCCTCGGCGTCGCCAAGCAGCTCCGCTCGGCTGGGCTGAACGTTCAGACTAGCCTCGAGCCCGGCGCCAAGATGGGCAAGCAGTTCAAGCTCGCCGCCCGAACGGGAGCCACCGCCGCGGTCGTCATCGGCTCGACCGAGGCCGCGACGGGCAACTTGACCGTGAAGATGCTCTCGACCGGCGAGCAAAAGACTCTCACCGCCGGTGAGATAACGGCTTGGGTCAAGCCGAGCTGAGCGCGCGCCTACGGAAACGAGAGCGGCGGCCCCCCCGTCGTCATCCGCCACCGCAGCGCCACCGCGCCGGTAAGGGCGTCGATGGGCTCGAAGTCGTCCTCTCCTGAGACGGGCCAGAGGCCGGCAAGCACCAGGTCGGTGCTCGGACCAAAGACCAGCTGAATCGATGGCCCGACACGGAATCCGGGCGTCGTGGGACGCTCCGACACGACGACTTCAGCCAGTACACCGATTCGGATCCACCCGTCGTCACCGACGCGGGCCCCTACCCCGCCACGTGCGGAGCCGCACCAGCCTTCGACGACTGCCCTCAAGGACTCCTCGTAGCGCCGGCGTCGATCGGGCAGCCAGGTCGCGGTGACCTCGGCGAAGATGAAGCTGTACGGGAGTGGGATGACGCCCCAGAGGTCGAGGTCGAGGGCGTCGTAGCCTTCCCGGCGAGTGGCGCCAAGGTCGTCGGAGTCGTATTGGTCCTGGGCGGGGAGAGGTCCGCGGAGGTAGGGCTCGGTGCGGCGGTACTCGGCTGTGAACTCAATCACCGGCAGCGAGAGCCTGACGCCGGTACTGATGGTGAAGAAGTCGGTGGCGCCGGTCGCGGCCGCTTGCAGGCCAGCCCACATCCAAAAGGGCTGCCCGTAGCCGAAGTAGCCACTCGCCTTCAGGATCAGCCCCGCGTCGAAGCGTCCAGCGGCGAACCAGCGAGGCTCGCCGTCAGGCCAGTCCGCGTCGGACTTGGCAGTCGAGTTCTCGGGTGGCCCTTCGCATAGAGAGAGGCAGGCAGCGGCGGCGAGGTTTACCAGCACGGCGCCTCAGGCTGCGTAGAGTCGAATCGAGGTCACTTCACTCGGCGCCAAGATTCGGATGGGAGGGCCCCAGAAACCAGTGCCGCATGAGACGTAGATCTGAGTGAGGTCGCCGTGGCGGTGCAAACCTGCGTTGTAAGGATGAACCAGCTCGCCGATGGCCGTGATTGGAAAGAATTGGCCGCCGTGGGTGTGGCCGGAGAGCTGCAGTCCAACGCCGTGTGCGGCGGCTTCGGTGATGGGGTTCGGGCGATGCGCGAGGAGGACCAATTCGCGTTCTGGATCGCGGCCTTCGAGCGCGCGGCCCAGGTTCGGTTCATGCTCTGGTACGAAGAGCGTCCCTTGGCGATCTGGGATCCCAGCGAGGTCGAACGACGCGCCGCCGGGGCCCTTGTCGCCAATGACGACGCGCGAGTTGACGAGGGTCGGGATGCGAAGCTTGTCGAGGAAGGGGATCCAGTCACCGGCCCCCGAGTAGTACTCGTGATTGCCGGTGATGAACCACGTCCCGTGGCGCGACTGAATCCCGCCGAGACGCGCGACGTCAGCGCCGATGAGCCGGGTCGAGCCGTCGACGAGATCGCCCGTGATGACGACGAGGTCGGGCTTCTGCCGGTTCACGGTCTCGACGACGCCGTCGAGGAATCGTCCATCGAGCATGGCGCCGATGTGGACATCGGTGAGCTGAACGATCTTGAACCCATCGAGCGCCTTGGGGAGCCGTGCGAGCCCAACGGGCACCTCCTTGACCGCGACCTCGCCGAACGCGTTGCGGGCGCCTATGACGAAGAGCCCCCCCGCAGTCCCGAGCGCGGCACCGGCAGACGCGCGAGCGAGAAAGGCGCGGCGAGCCGGCAAGATGAGCCCGCTCGGGGCGGGTGGAGTTTGCGCCGGGTGAACGACCGTGCTCGGAGGTGCAGAGGGAGTTGGACCTGTCACTATGGTGGGAGCAGCAGGGTTAGGCTCACTCGACGGCACCTCGACGTTCCTGCCGCGTAGACGAGCCACGAGCCTAGCCCCGAGTACCCCCGCATCGAGGGCGAAGAGGATGGTGATCAGGAAGGCCATGAAGCCAGCCCACGAGAACGCGACGATGGCGAAAGGTTGGGAGACCGTACGGTCCACATAACGCCCGATGATCATGCCTAGCGGGATGGACGCGCAGCCCGCGATCAGGATCGCGGCGGTGAGGCGCCGAACGGCTCCAGTCACACCGGTGTCCTTGACGAGACGACGCCATGCATAACGATGGGCGAAGTAGAGCAGAGCGATACCGACGGTGAACACGACGCTGTAAAAGCCGTAGCGCACAGAACCTCCTGCCGCTCCACCGCGGCGACTGCAGCTTAACCGAGGGAGGGCCATGTGCAACGATGGGGCCGTCCTCAGAAACACTTCTTCGCGATCGACGAGTTTTCGGGTGACCTGCGATCGGCTCTTGATGCCGAATCAGCACGCGAGCGCGCTCATCGAGCGTCCCGCGACGGGCAAGCTTGACATGCCAGAAACCATCGGTTCTAACGCCGCCGTCGCCCGGGCATTCGGGCATTCCATTGCAGGCTAAAGGCAGGATCCCATGGCGAAGATCGGTCTGGTTGGTTTCGGCGGTATCGGCATCGAGGCGGCGAAGGCCCTCGTCCTCGACTCCACGTTCACCTGCGACATCGTGGCGTTCGACCGCCCCGACGCGCTCAGTCAGGTCCCGGGCCCGCAGGTCGGGGCTTACGAGGAGATCCTCGACACCATCGGCATCCTGCAGTCGGGCCACACCATCCAGCTCACGAGCCAGGTGAAAGACCTCGCTGGTTGCGACGCCATCATCTTCACCGCGGGCCTCCCGCGCCGTGCAGATCAGACGCGCGCCGATCTCATCGGCGTGAACGTCCCCATCGTGGGGGACCTCGCCAAGCAGATCGGCGACGTCGCGGGTGGCGCCTTCGTCGTCATGGTGACGAACCCTCTCGACGCCATGGTCGAGCTCGCGTTCCGCAACCTCAACCTGCCTGAGACGCACGTCATTGGCCAAGCGGGCGTGCTCGACACGGGCCGGTTCAACATCCAGGCCGCTCTCGCTGCCGACAAGCCGGCCTCGCAGGTCGACTGCATCGTCATGGGCGGCCACGGACCCGAGATGGTCCCCATCTACTCGACCGCGAAGATCGCGTATAAGCCACTGACGGACATCGTGCCGGCCGACAAGCTGGCCACGATCACGAAGGAAGTGCGGGATCGCGGTCGCACGATCATTCAGCGTCAGGGCCGATCCGCCACCTTCAGCACCGCCATCGCGGCCATCCGCATGGTAAAGGCGTACATCAACGACACGCGTGAAGTGATGGCCTGCTGCACCCGCCTCAACGGCGAGTACGG
The DNA here is from genome assembly GCA_947498315.1 of Pseudomonadota bacterium. Lineage (GTDB taxonomy): Bacteria > Myxococcota_A > UBA9042 > SXOO01. The sequence goes on from CANMLD010000029.1 coordinate 29,710, forward strand.
CTATAGCGGCATCTACGGAGGCGTCCCGACCGAGATCTCCCGCGCCGGCGCCAAGGCCGTCGAGATCCCGCTCACGCCGTCCGAGAAGGAGGCCTTCGACGTCTCCATGAAGGCGACGAAGACCATGATCGACGAGCTCGACCAGTTCTTCGCGAGAAGCTGAGCCGCACGCCACGCCGTTCGGCCCTCGCGCTAGCCTTCAGCAGTCGCTCCAAGTAGGCTGCTGACGTGCTACGGTGCCCTCCCTTCCTCATCTCATTCAGCTCTGTTGGCGCCTCGCGCCGTTCGAGGCGCTACGCCGCCGTCTGCGCTTTGGTGGCAGCCATCGCACTCGCGGCATGTGGCTCATCGGGCGCATCCCGTGGGGATGACGCGAACGTCGACGACACCGACCTGACGCCCCTCGGGGACGCGTCCGTGGCGCCAGACGTCGACGAGCCCGACACGCTCGCCCTCGACGTCAGCGACCCTCCCGACGACGGCCCGGCAGGCCCGAGCTGCGGCGACGGGTCGTGCGACGATGGCGAGAGCTACACCTCCTGCGCGGACGACTGCAGCAAGAGTGCCGCCGTGGCCTGCCTCGAGAGCGCCTGCGGCCCCGCGCTCGACGGCTGCGGCGCGGCGCCCGAGTGCGCCACCGTCTATGACTGCTTGCTCGCCTGCGGCAGCGACTTTTGCGCCGACGCCTGCATGGCGGCAGCGCCCATCGACGCGGTAGAGACAGTCCTGATCGTTCTGAACTGCGGGCTCGGCGCCGATTGTTTTGCGAGCGCGTCTGTCTGCGATGATGGCGAGTGCAGCGATGGAGAGACGCCCGAGTCGTGCCCGAGCGATTGCGGCCCGCGCTGTGGCGACGGTGCCTGCAACGGCGACGAGACGAATGAGACCTGCCCGGCCGATTGCCGTGATGGCTGCGGCGACCGGACGTGTGACGCCGGCGAAGATGCACGCTCGTGCCCGCAGGACTGCGGCGAGCCCGGTTGCGGCGACGGTGACTGCGGCAGCGGCGAAGACATCGAGTCGTGCCCCGCAGACTGCTTGCCCAAGTCCTGCGTGGGCAAGTGCGGCGTCTTCGACGATCAAGCGCCCTGTCAATGCGACGCCGAGTGCGAGATGTACGGCGACTGCTGCCCGGACAAGGTCCTTGCGTGCACGGCGCCCGAATGCGGTGACGGGATCTGCGGCGAGGGCGAGACCTCCGCGACGTGCGTCGACGACTGCCCGCTGGAGATCGTCTGCGGCGACGGCGAGTGCGCCGACGGTGAGGATTGTCCCGATGACTGCGTGGCGCCTGGTTGCAAAGACGTCTGCGGTGACTAC
>CANMLD010000030.1 GCA_947498315.1 Pseudomonadota bacterium
CGCTCGGCCTGTCGACGCTCGGGGTCATGGATGGCGACCGTGTCGCCATCCTCGCTCCCAACTCGGTCGAGTGGGGCGCCGCGTCTCTCGCGATTCAAGCGCGAGGCGCCGCGCTCGTCCCCATCTATCCGTCGAGCACCGCCGACGACATCGAGTACGTACTCGGGCACTGCGACGCGACGGTGGTCTTCGTGGCGACCGCTGGACTCGTGAACAAGGTCCTCGAACGGCGCGCGGCGCTCCCTACGCCGATTCACGTGATCTGGCTGGGGCACGACGCCGCGCCACCCGGCACAGTCGCGCTCGCGGAGGTGCGCGCACGCGGCGCCGCCGTCGAAGCGGCGGACCCTGGGGTCTTCGACGAGGTCATGGACGGAGTATCACTCGATCAAGTAGGGCTGATGCTCTACACGAGTGGAACGTCGGGCCGCCCCAAGGGGGTGCCGCTCACGCACCGAAACGTCGCGATGAACGGCCTCGACTGGCTCGAGTGCAACGCACCCCTGCTGCATGAAGGTGCCGTCGACCTCTTGTGGCTCCCGATGAGCCACATCTTCGGTTTCGGCGAGATGTGTCTCGGCAACACGCTCGGGTTCACGACGTGGATGTGCACGCCGCTCGATATCTTCCGTTTTTTGCCCATGGTGCGGCCGACCGTCTTCATGTCGGTGCCGTCGGTCTGGGAGAAGCTCGCGACTCTGGCCGCTGCGAAGGCGAGCCCGGCCGAGCGCAAGGCCGAGCTCGACGCGCTCACCGGGGGGCGCTTCACCTTCTGCTTGTCCGGTGGGGCGGGCCTGAAGCTCGAAGTGAAGCAGTTCTTCAAGGACTGTGGCATCCTCATCATCGAGGGTTATGGTCTCACCGAGTCGTCTCCGACGCTCACCCTCAATCGTCCCGATGCCTACCGCTTTGACAGCGTCGGTCGCCCCCTGCCGAGCGTCGAGCTCCGGCTGGCAGATGACGGCGAGATCCTGGCACGTGGACCCAACGTCTTCTCGGGCTACCACAAGGACCCTGCCGCTACGGCGGAGGCGTTCACGGACGACGGCTGGCTTAAGACGGGAGACATCGGGCGCTTCACGGACGACGGTTTTCTCCAGATCGTCGACCGCAAGAAGGACATCTTGGTCACGGCAGGCGGTAAGAACGTCCCGCCGGCCAATATCGAGATCCGATTCAAGGACGACCCGATCTTCCTTCACGTCGTGGTCTACGGCGACGGCCAGAAGTACCTGGTGGCCGGGGTCTGGCTGGATCCCACCCTGGCCGAGTCGGCGCGAATCGATGACGGCCACACGGACCTCGAGAGCGTCGTCAAGGCACGCTTCGAGAAGGTGAACGGCCAGCTCGCCAGCTACGAGACCATCAAACGTTTCGGGGTCATGGAGCGCCCACTCACGATAGACAACGCCCTCCTCACGCCCACGCTCAAAGTGAAGCGGAAGGCCGTATACGCCGCCTTCAAGGCGGAGTTCGAAGCCCTCTACGAGCCGGAGCCCACCCGTTGAAGCGCCTACTGAACCTCCTGACCCTGCCTACGCGGAGACGCGTTCCGGTCGGCGCCACGCCAGCCGACGTGATGCACCACGAGAACAAGTGGAAGCTCCTGCGCTACCGGCCGATCCCAGAGCTGCCGCGCGCGTCCCGCACGCCGTTGCTGCTCATCCCGTCGCTCATCAACAGGCACTACGTCCTCGACCTCATGCCCGGGAAGAGCTTCGTGGAGTGGCTGGTCGATCAGGGCCACGACGTGTGGATCATCGACTGGGGCACTCCGGGCGACGAAGACCGCTACGTCACCTTCGACGAGATCTGCGACGGCGCCATCGGTCGCGCGGTTCGGAAGGTCGCGGCCACGTCGCCGAGCGGCAAGACCCACGTCCTCGGCTATTGCCTGGGCGGAACGCTGGCCGCAATCCACGCCTCCGCGCGCCCGGAGCACATCGCCGGTCTCATCGGGCTGGCGGCACCCGTCAGCTTCGGTGAAGACGGCCTGCTCGCGTCCTGGACACGGTCGCCGCAGTTCGACGTGAACGCGGTGGCCGAAGCGACGGGGCTCGTCCCCTGGCAACTCATGCAGGCCTCGTTTCAGATGCTGCGCCCGACCCTGAACCTGTCGAAGGCCGTCCACGTCATCGACAAGGCCTGGGACGATCCCTTCCTCGATGGCTTCTTGGCGCTCGAGACCTGGGCGAACGACAACGTGTCCTTTCCCGGCCAGGCCTATGCGCGCTACATCGACGCGCTGTACCGCCATGACGAGTTCGCGCGCGGCCAGTTTCGGCTCTCGGGCCGCCCTGCCCGGCTGGACGCGCTCGCGTGTCCCATCCTGTCGGTCACCTTCACCCACGACAACATCGTGCCGCTCGCGTCAGCGCAGGCGCTCGTTCAGCAGGCGAAGAGCACGGACAAGACAGAGCTCGAGCTCCCCGGCGGGCACGTCGGTGCCGTGGTCTCGAAGGCCGCCGCGGGTCGGCTCTGGCCGGTGATTCACAAGTGGCTGGTAGCGCATGACGTCGCGCCGTTGGCAGCGACTGCTCAGGTCGAAGAGAACGCGACCGGTGCCCGCGAGGCCGGTCGAGCCGTCAGGCGAGGGGCCGTCAAACGAGCCAGCGGTGCTGCGGCGAGCGACGGCTCCGGCGTCCTCACCAGCCAGCGCGGCGACTCGCAAGAAGCCGCCGCGCCGCAAAGGCGTGTAACGACGCCCTGACTCAGCGCGTCACGACGGAATACCCGTCCGAGAAGCCGAGCAAGAAGCCATGAGTCCCTGGGATCTCGCGAGCCGACGTGTAAACGGCGCCGTCTGAGAGCACCCAGGTCGTCGCAACGGTTGGCGCAGCGCCGCCCGAGAGGGCATGAACGGCGATCGTCGTCGAACCAGTGTCCCAGTTCGTCTCCGCCGTGATCAGCTCCCCCTGCTGGGTGAACTGGACGTTGGCTGGGCCCATGAACAGCTCCGCGGTCGCGAAGACGTCCACGGCCTCGCCGGACGCGGCGGCGGCATAGAGCGCAGAGAGAGACAGCGCGAAGACTTTGTTGCCTTCAGTCGCATCGGGCCAGGTGTCGCCGAAGCCGGCGAAACCACCGGCAAGGACGAGATCGCCGTGCACGGTAACCCACCCACTGTAGACGCCGAGGTTGTCGGCCACGAGGGTCGACGTCCCAGTAGCACTATCGTGCAGGTAGAGCCCTTGTCCGGCTGCCTTGTCGGCCAGCCCCGTGCCGTTGATGAGCAGCTCGGTGTCGGAGATCGCGACGGCGTCATAGTTGCCGGGCGCAGTGAAGGTCTTGAAGGTCTCGGACGCGTTCGTGCGATCGAGCACATAGAGCTCACCGGAGCCGTCGAGGGCGGTGTAGCCAAAGGCGGTGACGGCCGTTGGTCCCGCCGCGATGTAGGAGCCGACGTAGATGGACGCTGGCGCCGAGACCGTCGTGAGGTCGATGACCGGCTGTCCCTGAGTGAGCTTCGTCAGCCGCAGCTCGGTCGCGTCGGCTGAGGGGGTCGCGGCGAGGGCCAGCATCGTCGACTTGTTCATCGGCCGAACCGCTTCGAAGGGCGGCATGACGGCGATCTGCTCGAGGAGCGTGTTCTCGCCGAGAGAGGCCTTCAGGTCCGCCACGGACTGCCCGGACGGCAGGGTGCCGGTCACGCAGACTCCAGCGACACATGCCGCCGTGTCGCTGCAGCCGCCAAGGCACTCGCTCTCAGCGGGCTCCCACACGAGGGAGCCAACCGTGTAGCCGATGCCCGGCGCGAGAAGCGCCCACTCGTCACCCACCGGGATGAGGGCGGTGTAGGGGCTCCCGTCCGTAAGCCGGAGCTGCGCGTCGACCTTGAAGTTCCCCACGGCATCGAGGGTCCAACTCCGGAGTTCGACCCCGGTGACGACGTAGTTCTCGTTACGAAGGAGCCCGTGAACGTGCTGTGAGGAGATGCCGGTCAGTTCGGAGCCCATAGCCAGCTCATCGCCGCGGTGAAAGACCTCGACCGGGCCTTCGGCGTCGAGGAGCGTGCTGGCGAGGATGGCGAAGGCGCGGTTGCCCTCGAGCCCATCGGGCCAGGGGACCCCAAAACCGGCGAAGCCGCCCGCGAGGATCCAGTCTCCGGAGTGCACGAGTGGTCCGCTGAAGGCGCCGATCTCGGTGCCGACGTGGCGAGCCTCGAGCCCTCCCTCAGTTACCGTAGCGAGGTAGAGTCCTTGCCCTTCCTCGAGGTCGCCGAGGCCGAGGCCGTTCACGAGCACATGCGTGTCGTCGATGGCGACGGCCGCGTAGTTGCCTGGGGCCGAGATACGGCGGACGGGCGCATCGGCCGAGAGGTCCACGATGAGTAGCTCGCCTGGCGCCCCATCGACCGGGAGCGTATAGCCGATGGCGGCCCACGCCCCAGACGGCGCGACGGCGAGGAAGCCGCTGGGGTACCACGTCTGCTCTTCCTCGACCATCACGGTCCGAAGATGCTCCGTCTCCCCGGTGAGCAGGCTTCGGCGCGAAAGGTCGAGGATGCTGCCGTCGGTCGTAAGCTCGATGACGGAGTCGGCTCCGAAAGGCGCCACGGTGACAAAGCCGGTGGTGAACGTACACAGGTGACGCGAGATGGCGAAGGCGTCGACGGTGTCGCTCGGGTCGATGAGGGCCCAGAGCTCCGTCGGGCTGTTCTCGCACCCAATGACCGGGGTGTTATCGGTGCCGTCCGTGCCGTCGGTGACGTCGGTGCCGTCGGTGCCATCCGGCTCATCCGTGCCGTCGGTGCCGTCGGCGTCCGTGCCGTCCGTGTCGTCCGTGCCGTCCGTGACGTCCGTACCGTCCGTGCCGTCCGTGACGTCCGTGCCGTCCGTGACGTCCGTGCCGTCGGTGACGTCCGTGCCGTCGGTGACGTCACTCTGGTCGGTGGCGTCGGCCGCGTCAGAGGAGTCCGTCGCGTCGGACACGTCGGTAGTGGGGATGTCGGTCGCGCCGTCATCGGCGCAGGAGAAGGTGAGCGCCGCGAGGGCGGGAGAGATCCAGTAAGGTCGAAGTCGCAAAGGAGAGCTCCTCGGTGGGCCGGCCGCATGAGGCTGGCGACACGAGGGGCGGAGAAGACGGTCCGCGAGGCCCATGGCAGCTCCACGCGTCGTCTCGATGTCGAACACGGAATCGTGCACGACGAGTGAGGCTAGACGAGTCGAACGGCTGGTAGGACGAGACGCGGCGAAGAGAGCCGTCAGCTTCCACCCGAAGCCGGGAAAACCAAGCGCAGAAGACGATGCACCACAGCGGTGAATCGCTCCGCGCCCAACCCGAGGAGCAGTATCCTGGCTATCGGCTCATAACCTCACTCACGCACCTTCCCAGCGACTTTGCCGCCAGTGGTCGCTCCCTCTCCAGAAGAAGGGGGAGCCGCGTAAGCTCGTGACCGAATACAGTTGCGGGGGCAGCGCCGGCATCTCACCGGCTTCCTGGTCCCTCGGGCTGCGGGAGCGGTATCACGGCCCGAAGGCCGGGGCAAGACTTCGACGAGCCGGAAGCGCGGCTACTCCTGCCTCTGGGCTAGCAGAAAGTCGAGCGCCTTCTCGGCGAAGAGGCCAGAGAACGAAGGGATGTGTGAGCCTCCTTGGAGGGTCCAAAGGGCCGCTGCGGCGCCATCGGGGCAACCGTCGAAGACCTCGACCTTCGTCTCGTTTCCCGCGACTTGGGTGTCGAGGTCGAGCGTCTCGAGAGCCGTGACACCGGCCGCACAGCCGTTTCGCGTTGCCCAGAACGCGGCGGAGTCGAGCGCCGTCGGCATGTTCAGCTTGCCGAGGTAAGGGATGGTGTCGTCGTCCGTGCCGTGGACCTGAAGGACGCCGACTTTGCCGGTGTCCGGGCACTTACCGCCGTCCTTCCACATCAAGCCGGCGAGCGCGACGATGCCTGCGAAGCGATCCCCGTGTTCGCAGGCCAGCCGGTAGGACATGAAGGCGCCGTTCGAGTGGCCGAGCGAATAGGTCCGGGACGCATCGATGTTGAAGTAGGTGGCGGCTTCGTCGAGCAGCCCGGTCAAGTAGGCGACGTCGTCGACGCCGGTCTTGCCGAAGTCGCAGCAGGCGTCGGTCCCGTTCCAGAACTGGCTCCCTTCGGTGTCGACGGTCCCGTCGGGCAGGATGACGATGACGCCGCGGGTCCGGGCCTCGGCACTGATGCCGAGGTAGGCGTCCTGTATGAAGCCGCTCGCGCCGTACCCGTGCAGCACGAGCATCACGGGCCAGCTCTTTTTGGGATCGTAGTCGTCCGGCAGCACGTAGCTGGCGGGGCGGTCGCCGCCGAGGCTCCCCGGCGCCTTCGGAAAGTCGGGGACGTCGAGCTCGGCCCGGGCGTCGGGCCCAGCGACATCGAGAGGCTGGGCTAGAGCCGTATTGTTATCCGAACCTTGGACGACATCGACCGCCTCGACGAGGTCGCTGCTGCTTAGCGTATCGGTGGGCTCGACGACATCGCCGGAGGGCGGCGCACCCGTGTCAGCCGAGGACACTGACCCCGAGGACGCTTCAGCACAGCCCACTGCGGCGACAGCGCAAGCGGCCATCGCGACTAGAACCGTCAATCTCTCACTAAGAACTCTCAAGGCTGGCTCCCATCTTCCGTCTGTTTATGCCAGCCAAGATAGGCCTCACTCGAACGATACCAGTCCAGGAGCTCCACCAGGATGGTCTTCACGACGCCGGCGATAGGGACGGCCAACATGAAGCCGAGGAGCCCGAAGAGTTCGCCCCCGAGGAGCAGTACGAGGATGACGGCCACGGCGGAGAGGCCCACCTTCTCGCCGACGATCTTCGGCGTGAGGACGTAGCCTTCGAGGATCTGAGCGACAACGAAGACCACCGACACGCCGACGACCCGACCCATGCCGGTCCAGTCGAGCAGCGCCATGAGGAGCGCGAGCCCGAAGCCGAAGGCAAAGCCAAGGTACGGGACCACGCTGAGGATACCAGCCAGGATGCCGATGGGGATGGCGATGGGGATGCCAACGATGGCGAGCCCAGTCGCATAGATGATGGCGAGAAGAAGCGCGACCTGTACTTGCCCGCGAAGCCAGTCACCGACGACACCGTCGATGCGTCGGCCGCGACCGACGACGGCCTCCTTGTGCTTGAGAGGGATTATGTCGACGATCCACGCGCGGAACACGTCGAAGTCCCTCAGGAAATAGAAGGTGAAGATCGGGATCATCACGATGTTCAGAAGCCAGCCGACGACGCCCATCGTCTTCTCGGCGGCGCCTTTCAGAAACTCGCCGACGTGGCTCAGGATCGTCGGCAGCGCCTCTTCGAGTCGGCCTTTGAGATCGGCGACGAGCTCCTTGTCGAGCGAGATGCCGATCTGCTGTTCGGCCCAGCGCACCCAGGTCATCGGGTCACCCTTCAAGGCCAAGCGCACGCGCGCTCCGACCTCAGAGAACTCCCTCACGATGGTCGGGATCATCCAAAAGGCGAAGACGACCGTGAAGAGCACAGCGCCCACCATGAGGAGGACGATGGCGGTAGTGCGGGGGATGCGCCAGCGCTCCATGCGGTCGACCACGGGGTCAAAGACGTAGGCGAGGAGCGTGCTCGCGAAGACCATCGAGAGGACACCGGCGGCCTTCTGAAGGGCCACATAGACCAGGAAGAGTATGGCGACGATGAACGCGAGCCGCGCCAGCAGGTACGGGAAGCGACGGTAGGCGCTCCAGTCGTCCGGAGGCCCGCTCGAGAAGGGGTTGAGGTCATTCATAGGGGTCTCTCGCGGCAGTTCGGGCCGTCGCTCGAGCGGCTGTAGCCTTCAAGGGCTATGCGGCGAAAGCCAGCTTGGGTGGGGGCACGGGCCGAGCGACCTCGATGAGTATACGAGGGCCGAAGTTCGAGATGGTGCAGACGGGCGCGCCGAGGCTACGGGTCGTCACGTCGCCAAGAGCGATGACCGAGACGGTCGGCTCGAGCGCGAGCCAGGTCATGAGGCGGAGACGCTCGTAGGGCGCTAGGTCCGAACCGACGACGACGACGACGTCCTTCGGACCGTCGAAGGTCACGGCGTCACCCGCACGTGGCGCCCAGAGCAGCTTCAATGGCGTGCAAGACAGGGTGAGCTTATCGGCCACCACACCGCACTCTTCTTCGTTCTCTCCGACATAGACGACGAGCATGGGAGAGAGACTAGTGCGGCCCTGTGGATAAGTCGCGTTTTTCATCGCCCGGATATCGGACGCGCGGCAGTAGTCTCAACCGACGAGTTTCAGCCGCTTGTTCTCGGCGCGCGATTCGTGCGCGTTGGTCACGTAGACGGCCGGCTCGCTGACGGGGCAGGCCCACTCGCAGGATCCACACCCGATACACTTGTCGATGTCGACGCGCGGCTGTTGAAGCGTGATGGTGTTGCCGTGGCGGTCCACTTTCGTCACTTCGAGCGACCAGATCGCCTTCGGTGACGTGGGGCAGAACTCTTCGCATTTGACGCAGTGCGTGTCCATCGACCAGGGCAAGCAGCGACCATGATCGTAGAACGCCGTCCCTGCGCGGATAGGGCGCTGCTCTTCTTCCTCGGAGCCGATGCGGTCTTTGATGGAGAACTTGGAGATGGCGCCGGTCGGACACACGTCGCCGCATAGGTTGCAGCGCTGGAGGCAGTTGCCGAGGCGGTAGACCGCGATGGGCGTCCAGAGGCCCTCGAGGCCCGCTTCGAAGCCGGCCGGCTGGAGCACGTTGGTCGGGCACACCTTGATGCACTCGTCGCACTTGATGCAGGACGCGAGGAACTGTTCCTCGGGGAGGCTGCCCGGCGGGCGGATGAGCTTCGGATCGTAAGCTTTCGGGAGCCCTTCTTCTCGGGTGTTCAAGTGGCTCGCGCGGTTGAGCGGCAACCACGCCGCCCCCGCGATGACGGAGCCGAGAGCGGCACGGCGGTCGAGCTGAATGAAGTCTTCGCTGCCCTCCTTGGGCGGCATGAAGGCATAGCTGAGGGCGTCGTGGGGGCACTCGGCGATGCAGTTCATGCACATGAGGCACTCGGACTGCTTGGTCGTGGCCTGGGGCTCGGCGGCGCCGTCACACGCCTCGACACACTTGTTGCAGTTCGTGCAGTTGTCGAGGTTTCTGTGGATGCGAAAGAGGCTGAAACGCGAGAACACGCCGAGCAACGCGCCCAGCGGGCAGAGCGCTCGGCACCAGAAGCGGGGGATGACGCGGTTGGCGATGAGGATGGCGATCATGAGACCGCCGATGACCCAGCCCCAGTTGAAGTTCACCTGCGGGTAGAGGCCCGGCCAGAGCTCGTGGGCCGCGGGGAAGAGGCTGGTCGAGAACGAGCGCACGACGAGGCAGATCGGGTCCATGAGGCCGACCTGTAGGGAGCCGCACGCGGCTGTCACCAGCATGAAGATGAGGATGTAGTACTTGAGGTTGTAGAGCGGCCGAGGGCGGTTGACCGCGATCTGCTCTTCTTCACTGCGTTTCTTTGGAAAGATGAGCGCCGAGATCTGGTTCATGATGCCGAGCGGGCAGATCCACGAACAAAAGATGCGGCCGAAGACGAGCGTGATGGCGGTGATGACACCGGCCCACGCGAGCCCCATGTAGAGCGTACCGCTCGAGAGCATCGTCCCGAGCGCGACGAGTGGGCTCATCTCGAGGAAGAGGTTCACCTCGAAGCCGCCGATGAGCGACTGGGTCGTGATGGCGAGGAGCAGAAAGAAGAGGGTGAGGAAGAAGACCTGGTAGGCGAGCCGGATGCGCTTGAGCGTGCGCCCATCTTGGTTCAAGCGCTGCATCACTCGCTTGATGGCCTTCTGCGCCCGCGCCCTCAATGGCGTGCCCGGGACCGATGCGCTCATCCGACCTGGACTTCCTTGTACTTGAGCTTTCGCCACTCGGCTTGGCCGAGCCCGCGAGCGACGGCCTGCGAGATGAAGAGCACGTCCTCAACGCGTTGGTCGAGCTGTTCGATGCCCCAGGCGTCAATCGCGACGGGGTCGAGCCCAGCCGCGACGGCACGCACCTCTTTCACGTCGCCGAGGCTGCCGCCGGTCGGTCCGTTGCGCATGAGGACGCGTTGGGCATCGAGGACGGTCAGGGTTGGCTTCACGGCCGCCGCGAGGTCCACGATGGAGCCGTGGATGTTCTGGTGCAGGAGGCCGCGGTCGCCGCCGAGGATGCCGTACCAGTTCTTCATGCCGCAGGTGACTCGCGACTGAACGTGGTGCTTGGCGATGGCGGCGTTGATGACCTTGTCGAACTTCGGGAGCTGGTTCCAGATGGTCCACTGCTTGATGAGCGACCCTCCGAAGGCCACCTTCACGTAGTCGGTCTTGTCGGGCCAGGCGACTTTACCGCCGACCGCCTCGACGGCGGACTGAATGCCGCTAGTGCGGAAGGTGGCCGGGCCGGCGTCGCATGGGCTGTCGAAGACGACGACCTCGCCAGCGCCCGCGTCGCGGCAGAGCACGACGAGCTCGGCGATGACGTCTGGGTTGGTGGTCGCTGCCTGCTCGGGGATGCGCTTCCATGCGACGTTCGGCTTGATCATGACGCGGTCGCCGGGCTTCACGAACAGCCCCATGCCGCCGAGCGCTTCGACCGCCGCGCGCGTGTTCGCTCTGGCGTCTCCGCCGCGGCCAACCGCGAAGTCCGAGTAGGTGGTGCTGCGCTCCACCTCGAAGCTCGGCAAGACATCCGACTCGTCGTCGACATGACGAGCTCGATCGTGAAGCCAATGGCCCGAACCACCGAGCGCGGCCGCCGTGGCACCGAAGCCGGCCAAGCGCTGCAGAGCTTGTCGTCGTGTGGGATCCATTGTCCGGAGACAATAAATCGGACCTTTCCGGTCCGCAAGGGATTAGCGCGCGGTTAGCCGTCCTAGACCCCCAAAGCGCCAGCGTCCACAATGGCGCGGTGAACTCACCCCAGACTAAAGGCATCGGCATCCGCGCTCAGATCCTCATCGCGGTCGTCGGCGTCGTAGTCCTCGGGTTCATGCTGGTCTACCTCGTCGCCACGCCGCTACTCGAAGGCGCGTTGCGCGACGAACATCGGGAGCGGGTGCTCGGGTTCGCGTCTTCGGTGGCCGCCGCCCTCGAAGGCACATCGTCGCCCGATGGGCTCGAGGACACCCTCGACCGCTTCAGCGACGGTGGCTGCCTTGGGCTCGCTGACGCGAGGGGGGCGCTATCATCGCGTAGTCAACTGCGGCTGCGGCAGTGCGCGTCGGACGACGAGTTGCCGGGCATCTTGGCCAGTACGTCATACCGCTGGCTCAGTTCAGCGGGCACGGGAGGCCGCGAGCGCCTCGCTGCGCTGGTCCCTGTCTCGCTCGAAGCGCTCGACTACGGACCGGGCGAGGCGAGCCGGGTCATCGTCATCTCGGATGCGGGTGGGATCAGGGCCCGCATCGGTGCGGTGCGCGTTCTCCTGTTGCTCTTCTTCGGGATGGCGATCCTGCTTACCATCCTCATCGGCTACGCGAGCCTGACTCGGCTCATCGTCGCGCCGATTGCACGCCTCGGCCGCGCCATCGAGCGCCTCCTGGGTGGGGAACGGTCAGCCCAGGTGCCGGTGAGTGGCGGACGCGAGATTCAGGAGCTCGGACGCGCCTTCAATCGCCTGTCGCACACGCTCGCGACGGAGGAGAAGCGGATCGCGCATCAGATGTCGGAGCTGCGACTCGTCAACGAACGCTTGAATCAGACGCAAGCGAGCCTCGTACGCTCGGAGAAGCTGGCGTCGGTCGGCCAGCTCGCCGCGGGTGTCGCTCACGAGATCGGTAACCCCATCGGGATCGCGCTCGGTTATCTCGAGATGACGCGCCGGGCCGACACGAGCCCAGAAGAGCAGCGGGAGTACATCGCCCGCGCGATCGACGCGACGCAGCGAGTGAGCGAGATCCTCCGCGACCTCCTGGAGTTCTCGCGGCCGGAGTACGATGGCGAGTCCGAGTGCGACGCTCGGGAAGCGATCTCACATTGCGTCCAACTATTGACTCCGCAGCCGCGGCTTCGCCACGTCACCCTCACGGCGTCGCTCCCGGACGACCGGGTGCCGGTAGCGATCTCCGAGCGGCGACTCGTTCAGGTGCTCGTGAACCTCGTGCTGAACGCGGCTGACGCCACCTGCGAGCGCGGCGCTGGGACCATCACCCTGGCGATCGGTCGCATTGCGTTGGACTTGGTCGCTATCCGAATCACGGACAACGGACCTGGGATCCCGAGTGACATCGAGCCGCGGATCTTCGACCCCTTCTTCTCGACGAAAGACCCTGGCCACGGCACTGGGCTTGGGCTGCCCATCTGCTACGGCATCGTCACGAGCGCAGGTGGTGTTCTGGTGCTCTCCCAGACGGGGCCGAAAGGCACTACCTTCGAGCTGCGGCTGCGTACAGGACGGGTTTGATCCCGTATCAGCGCTCCGCGTCGAGGCGAGCGACCCGGGCGAGGTGAGCCTCGATGAACGCACGCACCCGTTCCGGGCGCTCGATGTTGGGCATGTGCCCGCAACGTGGGATCTCTTCGACTTGCACGTTCGGCAACCGGCGCGCCGCATCTCGCAACAGCGGCGCCGGCACGAGCCTGTCTTTTTCGCCCCAAATGACGCCGATGGGCACCCCAATGGAGCCGAGCAACGTCGCGTAATCGCGCTCGAGCAGGTCGTGGCGGAGGTCGTGCATGAGGGTGGAGATGTCCTTCACGAGCTCGTGAGCCTGGCTCATGTCGTGGGTGGACTCCACCGTGTTGATGAAGGCGCGCGTTTGCGCGTTCTTCTGAAAGAAGACGTTGGCCAAGATGCCGTGTTTCCAAACGCGCGGGAGGATGCGGTCGAGGACGCTCTTTCGGATGACGAATCGCCCGCCGACGCGCGCCCACGCGGGCAAGCGCCCCATGCCGGCTGGGTTCACGAGCACGGCCGACGCGATGCGGTCGGGCGCGCTGATCGCTGAAGCGAGCGAGACCATACCGCCCATCGAGTGGCCGACGATGTGGGCTCGCTCGATCTGGAGTGAGTCCAACAGCCCGGTGACGTGGCGGACGTAGTTATCGATCGAGTAGCGCCCTGGGGTTCGTTCCGTCTCGCCGTGCCCAGGCAGGTCGACGGCGAGCACACGTCGACTAGCCGTGAAGGCGGGCGCTACTTCCACCCAGTGGGACACGTTGCCGGCGAGGCCATGCACGAAGAGCAATGGCGTCTGAGCAGAGCCCCCCGGCGGCGCGCCCGAATCTGCGAAGGCGGTTCGAATACCATCGATATCGATGAAGTATTGAGGGAGCTCGAAGCGGCGGTCCCGGCCGCTCCCCAGGATGTGACGCTCCGGCATGGGGCGGACGCGTGCGGAGATGGGGTGAAGGGCCGCATGTGGCGCGGAATGGCTGTTCTCTCCGGCACCGACATCATGAAGGTGAGGCGCGCGGTGAGTTACGTGGCGTGATTGTCGCATCGGCTGCAACTTACCAGCGAACTCACGGGCGCGCGCAACTTCGGTGCCTTTTGCTGTCGAAAGCGGCAGCCCGCTCCGTCACTTGCCACATTTCGGGAGAGAAGCTGAGCCCTCGCTGCCGTGACACCGGCGGTTGGTTCTGGTACCCATGAGGAGGTGGGGAGATTCGGCGACTACACTTTGGTTGAGAAGATCGGTCAGGGCGGCATGGCCGAGATCTGGCTGGCCAAACGCGGCGGCGTTCGAGGCTTCGAGAAACCGCTCGCTCTCAAGAAGATCCTGACCGAGCACACCGTCAAGAAGGCCTTCGTCGAGATGTTCATCGACGAAGCCAAGCTCACGAGCCGCCTAACCCATCAGAATATCGTACAGATCTACGAGCTCGGCGCGATCGACGGCGAGCACTACATCGCAATGGAGTACGTGCCCGGTTGGGACCTGCTGAGGGTGCTTCAACGCGCGGCGTCGCAAAAGCGGCCCATCCCAGCCGGCGTCGCCATTCGTATCGTGGCTGACGTCTGTCGAGGGCTCGACTACGCGCATTGCGCGAAAGACGACCGCGGCGAACCGCTCCGAATCGTGCACTTCGACTGCTCACCTTCGAACATCCTCGTCGGGGTCACCGGCGCGGTGAAGGTCTCCGATTTCGGCGTGGCTCGCGCGGCGATGGACCAGGGCGAAGGGTCGGCCTCCGACCGGTTCCGCGGCAAGATCGCCTACATGTCCCCGGAGCAGCTCGACAATCGCGCTGTCGATCGCCGCAGTGACATCTTCTCAGCCGGGATCTGCCTCTACGAGACGCTGACTCTGAAGCGGCTCTTTCGCGCGAACACGGACGCCGAGACGCTGGACGCCGTTCGGCAAGCGGCCGTAGAGCATCGACTCGAACGCCACCCGGAGATCCCAACGCCGGTCAGGGACATCTTGCGTCGGTCCCTCGCCCGCAACCCTGAGGACCGCTTCGCGACTGCCGGAGACATGGCCAGCGATCTCGAAGGCTTCCTCTTCGATAACCGGGTTCGAGTGACCTCCCGCGAAGTCGCGGACTTCTTGGTGGACCTCTTCGAGGGCCAGCCGACACCAGGTCATCAGCTCGCAGGAACAGCAAAGCTGGCCGACACGCGGGCACAGGTGGGGAGCCCAAAACAGGCGCGTTCTTGGCGGAGCATGTCCGGAGCGGGGGACGCTTTGTCGGAGGCTCAGCGAGCGGTGCCGACGGAGGGTGGCTTCTTCGACGCCGACCGGGTCGCGCCCCTCATATCGCGCCTTGCGCTCGAGCGGCAGTCCGGCAGCTTACTGCTGACGCGTACCCCGGTCCGAAAGGAGCTCTTCTTCCAGAAGGGCCAAATCGTGTTCGGTCGCTCCAACCTCGATGAAGAACAACTCGCTGGGATCTTCATCTCCCAAAAGATCATGGACGAGGGGCAGTTGGCTGTCGTCGCCAAGCAGGCGCGAGAGCGCGACCTGCCCATCGAAGCGATCGCCGTTAGCCTTGGGCTCATCGACACACCGGCCCTGGTCGGCGCCCTGCACCTGCAGCTCGAACGCCGGCTCACGGAGCTCTTCCGGTGGCGGAACGGCCATTACGGCTGGTACGCCGACAACGCGCCCCCGAAGGACGCGTTGCGTCTCGATGTCGACGCGCTCGGCCTGCTCGGACGCGGGATCGCCGCGCACATGAGTACGAGCTCGCTGGGCGCCTACTTCACGAAGCTCGCCAACCCTGAGGTGAGTCGCGCCGCCAACGCCCCCTTCCCGCTCGAACGTCTGCGGCTGTCACCGAGGGAACTCCGCTTCGCAAACCTCATCGCTGCGCGCCCGATTCGGGTGCGGGACCTGCTGCGAAACCATTGCAAAAACGACGACGACCTCAACACGGCACTCCGAATCAGCTTCCTTCTCCATCACACCGGGCACGTCATGGTCGACGGCGTCTCCTATAGAGCCCGTGAAGCTTCGAGCCCGTGAAGCTTCGGGCCCGTGAAGCTTCGGGCCCGTGATCGGACCGTCGCGTGGCGTGACCCAAAACATCGATGCTTGGGGAGTAGCGCGGTCAGCCTGACAGCCGCGCCACCACGATACTGACGTCATCGCGAAGAGGCGCGCCGGTCGTGTGCCGCTTCAGCGCGCCGAAGAGCGCCGCAACGGCCTCACGCGGTGGGGCCTCGACGACGGCGGAGGCGGCGGTTCGGAGCCAACGCGCGCAGAAAGGCCGTTCTTCGGAGTCCTCGGCTTCTGTCAGACCATCCGCGTAAAAGCAGAGGAGGTCGCCGGAGACCGTCGAGAGCTTGTGTTCGACGAACGCGTACCCGTCGGAGTCTCCTAGCCGATTGCCACGAGATGTGAGCCGACCTTCTCGCTACCCATCCGTCGAGACGCTGAACAGCAAAGGGGGTGGATGACCCGCGTTCGAATAGCCTTCCATAGGCAAAGTCGCTTGGGCTCTTGTCGGCTGCAGCTTACCGGGCGCAGGCGGCGGCGAGGGTGGCGGCAGCCGGCTTGCTCACGGGTAGGTGAAGCTGAGCGCGACCAGTGCCAGTACTGCGGCCAGCGCACCTATCACCACCCAGAAGGCCCGGTCGGCGGAGGGCAGCTCCACAGCGAGCACAGGGACCCGGGGTTCGAAGGCGTGTTCCGGCTCGACTTGCAAGTTGGGGACAGGAGCGACGTCCGTCTCTTCTGCGAGAAGCCCGGCGCGGCGAGCGACGTCGATGAGCGACGAGAGCTCGGGGGTGACGCGCGCGAAGTTCACGCGAGTGGCGAAGGCGAAGTAGGACTTCTCGATATCGTCGAACGAGAGCGGCGTCCCGTCTTCTTCGCACAGGAGCGGTGGCGCTTCGGACACCGCGATGCCGGCGACGGCCTCGACCGGGATGGTGAGCGTTTGTTCCCGAGAGCAGCGCTCGCAGAAGTAGGGAGCCTTGAAGGACAAGATCACGGCTGGGCCGAGGAAGCCTCGCATGAGGTTCATGAGCCCGACGACAGGCGGCGGCGCATCGATGATGACGACATGGCGGCCGTGGCCGCCGAGAGTCGCGAAGAGACGCCCGAGCTCACGTCCGCCCGAAGAGGTAACGCGACGGACGTCGGCCAGATCGACGAGGACCAACGGCTGTGGCAATCGCCGTAACGGCGGGAGGACGCCATCAACCGTGCCGCGTAGAGCCAAGTAGGTCCAGCCGGCACCGTGGAACTCCCTCACGTCAACCTCTGCCGAGTGGGGGCCGGACACGGGCTTGCCTAGCGGTGGCCCATGCGGTGATCGGCGGTCGTCGCGTGTCGGCATTGCGGCCACGTTACGCGGCAGCACCGGGCTGTCAACGACCGGGCTGTCAACGTCGTCGGTTGACCGCGCTCGATGGGTACCCACGTCGTCCACGAGGAGCCTTGGCGTGGGCCATGTGGAGACCATTCGCAACCATCCGAGCAACCGGCTAGACTGTTCCGATGAGCCGCATCTACGCCCAACGTCTTCTCATGACCTTCGCCACAACCACGTTACTTGGATGCCCAGAGAGCGAGGCCCTGACTCCGCTCCTGGCGGACATTGTGGACTCGCCATCGGACACGACAGTGACAGCCGACGTGAGTGGCGGCGATAGCGCTGGGACAGACGGCGTCGATGGAGCCAACCCAGACGTTGGCAGTGAACCCGACGCTAGTCCCGACATAGAGGGAGACCCGCCGGACACGACGGCAGCGCAAGACGCCTCTGATACTACGGTCGCCGTGGAGTGTACTGCGGACCAGGATTGCATCGCGGTGCTGGGCGGGCTTGGCCCGTGCGAAGTCCCGCTGTGTGAGGATGGCGAGTGTTTCGCTGATGGGGTCCCGAACGGCGCCGATTGTAACGATGGGGACATCTGCACCGTCACGGACCGCTGCGCGCAGGGTGCCTGCATTGGCACCCCAGTCGACTGCGCGGACGAGAACGAGTGTACCAGCGACCAATGCGACGCGTTCTCCGGCGAGTGTGTAAACGAGCCTGTCACAGGCGACACCTGCGACGACAGCGATGTCTGTAGTGGGCCGGACCTCTGCGAGGGTGGTGTTTGCACGACGACGCCGGCGTCGTGTCCAAGCTGCGAAGATGCCGAGGACTGCATCGCACTCGACGACGGCAATGCGTGCAACGGCATGGTCGGCTGCAATGACGGCACATGCGGGCTCGTCACCGGCTCTTTGGTCGACTGTAGTCAGGTCATCGTGGAGGCTTGCAAGTCAGCGGCGTGCAACCCCGCGACTGGGATGTGCGAGCTGGTCGCCGGGCCGGACGGGAGCGCATGTGTGCCGTCGTCGCCTTGCCAGACGTCGGGCGTTTGCGCTGGCGGCAAGTGCCAAGGGCCAGCGATCGTCTGCGACGACGGAAACCCGTGCACGAGCGACGTGTGCGACACGGCGATTGGGTGCGTTGGCAAACCGGAGAGTGGCGCGACGTGTGACGACAGCAACCCGTGCACCGAGAAGGACGTGTGCGTCGCGGGGACCTGCACGGGGGCCTCCGCCATCGACTGCGACGACGACAATCCATGCACGACTGACGCCTGCGACCCGGTGACGAAGGCGTGCGCCAATATCCCCACGGGCGGCGTGTGCAGTGACGGCGACGCCTGCACCAAGGACGTATGCAGTGGAGGCAACTGCGTGACTACGCCGATCGACTGCGACGACGGCAGCGCGTGCACGACCGAGTCATGCTCGCCCGCGAGCGGATGCGAAAGTTACGACGTCGTCTGTGACGACGGGAGCGTCTGTACCGTCGATAGTTGCCTTGGCGGTCAGTGCGTCGGACAGGCGCTCTCGTGTGACGATCAGAACGCCTGCACCAAAGACTCGTGCAACGCCATCGCCGGCTGCCAAAACGCGCCCGGGAGTTGCGATGACGCCAACGCCTGCACCACTGACACGTGCGACCCGAAGACGGGCTGCAAGTCCACCCCGCCTGCGGGCGCTTGCAAGACGGACAGCGACTGCGCCGACGCCGACCCGTGCACCATCAACACGTGCTCGGGCCCATGCGGTACCTGCCAGACGGCCCCCCTGCCCTGCTTCGACGGTGATCCGTGCACGGATGACATGTGCGTCGCTGGCGTCGGGTGCTCGTTCCCGCCCGCGACGGGCACGCCCTGTGATGACGGTGACAAGTGCACCGGCGATGACGCGTGCTTCGTCGGTGCATGCGTTGGCGGTCCAATCGTCTGCGCGCTCGGGACCATCGACAATCCGGCACCCAGCTGTCTTCCCATCAAGCAGACGCAGCCATCGAGCAAAGACGGCAAGTATTGGCTCTCGACGGCGAGCTCCGGCGTACCCTTCGAGGCCTTCTGTGACATGACCACGCAGGGCGGTGGCTTCACGCGGATCGCCGTCATCGGCGCCGACATCTCACTGTGCTCTTATTCGACCGGAGTCGGCACGACTGACCAGGTGGCTGCCAGCAGCGCTAGCACCGCGGTCTGGCCGACCGATCTCGTCGGTGACCTGCCCTTCGTCTATCGCGAGATCCAAGTCAACACCGCGTCCGGGCTCTGGATGTTCACGTCGGGCAACTCGGCCTTCACCTGGAACAACGTGGCCAATGGCACGATCAACTCGGCGAACATCGGCAGCTATCAGGTGTCAGTCACGAAGAACGGTGCGGCAAACCAGACCTTGCAGTCGACACCCGTCGCGTCGGGCCAGAAGGGCGCCGCACTACTCGGCGGCAAACTGTCAGTGGGCTTTTCCCCGTTCCTGGGGCTCGGGGCCCAGCAAACCGGTACCTTCGTACAAAGCGCGGCTTGCGCCGCGTTGAACTATAAAGGGATGTGGTCGACAGCCTGGGGGCAGAAGGGGAGCATCTTGGTCCGCTGATCGAAGACGAAGCGCACGCCACCGCCGGGACCGCGACGTCCCCGGCGGGGCGGAGTGGGTCGGAGAAGATGGCTCCACTCGACGCTTGACCGGCCCTGCGTTCGACGGCAGGCAGGGCGAGGGTTGATACTTGGAGCTCGCACTACCTCCCATGCAAGTGACCGATGACCTCGGACCTGCTCCGAACCCACGGCGCGGTCGCCTCCCGAGCCCCTCCCGCTTGGCCACGAGCCGATTGTGCGGGCCGCAGTGCTGGGTGAGGTTGTCGGCCGTGTTCGAGCCGCCGTGCGCCCACGCAGTCCGGTGATGGAGCTGGACGGCGTAGCGAGATCCGCACACGTGACCGCCCTGGCCAACGAAGGTGCAGCGCCCGTCGTCCCTATCGAAGACCCGCCGCCCAGGGTCACCTCGGAAACGCTCGGACAGGAACCTCGGCCAAAAAAAGGCCGGAGACAACAGATGGAGAAGGACCAACCAGTCAGGTCGCCGAGGATCGCGTAGGGACGGGCCCTACTACGGTTGGTTTATCTCCACGCGGCGAGAGTCCGGAAGGTTGTCCGAGGTTCCTGCCGGAGTGCTCGGTGCCACCGGCGTCAGATTGTCCGGTTAGATATCAAGCGCAGTCGACCCTAGGCGCACGTTCATCGCGGCGTCGGCGCGCGTGCGACGTCCTTGGCCGCTGTATCGTAGCCGGCTTCCATGACCGCGACAGTATCAGCACCGCTTAGCACGGTCCCGTTGCTCTCGCCGCCTCAGAAGAGTGGGTGCCCCGAAAATGGGGTCACTACCGAAAATTGCCGGTGGACGCCGATCGGAGTTCTGGCCGACCCACGGAGACGCCACGCCCTGGCAGTGGTTTCATCAGGCGGCTTTGGCCGCGCTCTTGTCGATGGCAGCGCCAAGGGTAGGGTCGATCTCGACGTCCTCGGCCGCACCGCCATGAGCGAGGTCGCCGGCGTCACGCGTAATGCCGAGAGGGGCCTCGAGGCGGCTGCGGATGAAGGCGTCCGAGAAGCGAACTTCGTTCATATGGACGCAGATGAGGATGTCCTCGAGCGCCCACTTCTCCACTAGCTCATCGATCCACTTCGCGCCCAGCTCGTCGCTGATGCGAAGCACCTTCTCGACGTCGTCCGATAGCGTCGCGACCCGGTCTCGGAAAGCGATGTAGAGGTCCTTCTGGGTCT
This sequence comes from Pseudomonadota bacterium, assembly GCA_947498315.1. Classification (GTDB taxonomy): domain Bacteria; phylum Myxococcota_A; class UBA9042; genus SXOO01. The sequence goes on from CANMLD010000030.1 coordinate 20,454, forward strand.
CGTTCCAGAGAACGATGAGGAGCTGCGCCCAGAGCTCGTTCTGACGCTCTTGCATCTCTTTCCGCGCGATCGCGACGAGCTGCGGCCGACCGAACTTCTCGATGCGGTAGCCTTTGAAGTTGCGGTAGAAGCTGGGCCGATCACTCTTGGCGATTTCCTGAATGATCTTCGAGGGCTTCAAGGGCTTCATGATTCGGTCGAGCAGCGGGTCGACCCGGCGCATGGCGTTGAGCGGCATGGACTTTCAGTCTCCTTGATGGATAGAGCCTGAGCCCGGGCTAGCGGGAGGAGTGCCCTCGCGCCCCGAGCTGGTTCGCGGGCGTACCGCGAGCGGCGCAGACTAAGGGACAGCGCGCGCCCTGGCAATCCCCGCATGCAACAAGGTACGCTCCCAAGATGCAGCTCACCCCAGAAGCTCTAGAGGCCCTCCGCGAAAAGAGCGGCCTCCGCATCGACGGGGAGGGCCACTTCTGGCTACGCGGAAGGCGCGTCGAGAACGACCGAGTCGAGCGGCTCTTCCACCGCGGGCTGAGGTGGGACGGGCGGCGCGTCTCGCTCCACGTGGGCGAGCAGTGGGCCTATGTCGAGGAGATCGACGACGTCGCCTGGTTCGTCGAGCGGGTGACGGCGGGTGCGCTGGTGCTCCGGCAGGATGAACCGGTGGCACTTCGAGAGGCCGCGTTCGAGATTGCACCGACCGGCCCGTACGCTGGGTGCGTCTACGCCAACTTGCCGGACGGTAGGCGCGCACGCTTCCAGCGTCTCGCTCAGCTCGATCTCCAGCCGCTACTCGGCGAGCGCGATGGTGAGCACGTGCTTGCCTTGGATGGAGAGACATTGCCGGTGCCGATGGGACGTGGAGCGCGCTAAACGCGGTCGATGCAGCACGGCTGCTGCTGGCCCCAGAAACGACAAAAGCGCCGCAGGTTGCCCTGCGACGCTTCGCCTGAGATCGCTCTCGGAAGTGGGACAAATCGCCGCTCCCGACGTGGCTGTGGCTACTGCCTTGCCACGTCGCTTGCTGCGATTTGCCGGATCACTTCTCGAAGCGCTCCTTCAGGGTCTTGCCAACCTTGAAGAAGACGGCGGTCTTGGCCGCGATCTCGATCTTCTTCTGCGTGGCCGGGTTGATGCCCGTGCGCGCAGCACGCTTGCGGGTGCCGAACGTGCCGAAGCCCGGGATGGCGACCTTGTCGTCCTTGGAGAGCGCCTCGGCGATGATGCCCTGGCCTTCTTCCGCACCGAAAAGGGCGGTGAGGACTTCCGACGCCTTGCCTTGGGGAATACCGGTCTTGGACGCGAGAGCGACGGCGAGTTCTTTCTTGTTCATCGTGTACCTTCTTTCGGCGTAGCGGCCCGCGTGCCGGAAGTGTTTGGACTCCCGAGCGGGATTCAGGTTCGAAGCGTGCGTCTGCCTGTCTACGAGGGCGTCGGGCCCTGACACGTGGCTGACCCACGCATCCAGAACGCGGGGAGGAATATGCAACTGAAGGTGGGGCACGGCAAGCTGGCGATCCACAAAAAGTGCGTCGCCATCGCACTTTTCACAGGGGCCGATCGAATCGGCTCATGTGGCCGTTCTGCAACAACCTTCCATAATGCCATGATTATTCAGGAAAACTTACCCAGCGAGCGCACCAAGACTTCATCATTGGCCGCATCAGCGCCGCGGTTCGAAATAGGCCACTTTGATGCCGAGCCCGCGGAGGCGGGCCATGGCTGCAGCTACTTCGAGCTCAGAACGCGTCTGAAACGCGGCCTCGAGGTGGTCGCGCAACGCGGAGCCGTCGAGCTGTTCTAGGGGCGGCGCCTGCTCGGCGACGGCGCTACCGACCGGACGGCGAGGGCACAGCAGGACGATCCGGTGCCGATGTGCCATCGCAAGCCTTATCGCCGGCTCGAGCTCGGTGACGGCGCGGGATACTTCCGTGATGAGGACGATGACGTGTGACGCGGATCGGTCGGTGATGACGCGCTCCACCGCCTCGGCAAACCCGCCTCCACGGTCGTCTGACGCACCGGCCACGCGGTAGGGTAGCTCAGCGCCCACGTCCGCTGCGTAGGCGCGAAGAACGGAGTCGAGCTCGAGGTTCAGCGCGGGTTCGCGCCCACGTCTCTCGAGCTCGATTCGCGCTCGCTCTTCGACGCGAAGGAGGTCGATGTCGAGTGGCAAGGTTTGAGATGACGCGGCAAGGTGGGCGGTGGCGCCTCCGAGGAGATCCGGATAGCCATGATCGGCGAGGTGCCCCGCGACCACGATGGCGACCTCGTCCGTATCTGGCGTGGCGAAGCCAGCTCGATGCGGCGCGATTGCGGCCGAGAGTTCGGCCAGGATGGGCTCGAGAGCGTGCGAGCCCCGCTGTCCGCGGACGAAGCCGTGAATACGCCGGTCTACCGTGACGAGGCCCACGCGGTCGCCCCCGCGTAACACTTCGGACGCGAGCGCGAAGGTCGTGTCGAACGCGGCGTCGATGAGCCGTTCACCGACCGCGCCCGCGCGCATCCGAGGGCCCATGTCGGCCACCACGTAAACGGAGAGCGACGCGTCGGTCTCGAACTCCTTCACCATCCATTTCCCGCGCCGAGCCGACGCCGTCCAAGCGATATGCTTGAACGGATCGCCGGCGACGTGATCGCGAATCTCGCGGACGTCGACCCCGAGCCCTCGCACACGGCGGCTCGCGGCGACGACGGCCTCGCGGATGTCGGAGCCGAGAAAAGCACGAGAGAGGCCAGCGCGAGCGAGTCTCGGCACGATGGAGACTCGCCCTGGCGCAGCGACGAACGCCTCGGAGAGAAAGAGCCCACCCGAAACGGGGCGTCGAACTCGCAGCCCGTGAATGGCCGCAAGCCCGATGCGTCGGGCAGTCACTTCGAAGACCGGACCGCCTTGAGCGCTCGGCGGCGCCAACGCGTCCAGCCTGACCCCAAGCTCGTCGCCGGAGGCCGGGACGACGTAGTGGAGAGACGCAGGCCCGAAGTCAGCATGGGTGCCACCGGGCGTGGGAAGGCCACTACGCGCTCCCAATGCAGCGCTCGCGACCAGCTCGAGTTCGAGGGAGAGCCCGGGCTCCACGCCACCGTCAAGGGCGAAGTGGAGGGAGACCGGTTCACGGGCGACCACCGCGCCGCCCGACGCTTCGGCGCCGGTGAATCGAAGACCCAGTTCACGGGACGACGCCGCGCTCGTCCGGAGCGCATGGAGCCAGGCGAGCAGCAACCCTGCGCCCATGGACTGCCCCCAAAGCGAAACGAACGGATTCTCGGCCAGAACGCCAGTGACGCCGAGACCCAACGCCGCGATCAAGACGGCCACGCCCACGGCGCTGAGCCGGGTGGTCACTGCGGGGCGCCGACCGACGTGGTGAAGGGGATCCGAGCCACGAGCTCGTTCAGGACGGCGTCAGGTGACTGCCCTTCGAGCTCGGCCTCCGGGTGAAGCAGCATGCGATGCGCGAAGACGAAAGGGAGGAGCGCGCGGATGTCGTCCGGCAAGACGAAGTCGCGGCCACTCACGAAGGCGTAGACCTTGGCCGCCATCATGAGGAGCAGCCCGGCGCGGGGAGACGCGCCGACTCGCACGCGCGGATGTGCTCGCGTCGCTCCGGCGAGGCGCACGATGTAGTCGAGCAGTTCAGCGTCGATGAAGACCTGCTCGGCCGCCGCCTGCAGGTGCAGGATGGTGACCGGGTCGAGCACGGGGGTGACGTCGGGCACGGGACGGGAGTACGCAGCCAGGAAGCGACGTTCTGCGTCGGGCGTTGGGTAACCGAGCGTAATCTTGAACATGAAGCGGTCGAGTTGCGCTTCGGGGAGCAGATAGACGCCTTCGTGTTCGATCGGGTTCTGGGTGGCGAGCACGATGAATGGGCGGCTGAGCGGCATGGAGCGACCGTCGACGGTGACCTGAAGCTCCTGCATGGCTTCGAGGAGCGCGCTCTGCGTCTTGGCCGGCGCGCGGTTGATCTCATCGCCCAACACGACGTTGGAGAAGAGTGGCCCCTGCCGCATGACGAACTCTTGAGTGCGCTGATCGAGGATGGTCGTGCCGGTGATGTCTGCGGGGAGGAGGTCGGGCGTGAACTGAATACGGCGCATCGCGCAGCCGAGCGTCGCCGCGAACGCTTTGACCAGCGTCGTCTTGGCGATCCCGGGCACGCCTTCGAGCAAAACGTGCCCACGGGCGAGCAAGGCAGTGAAGAGCAGATCGATGATCTCGGTCGGTCCGACCCAGACGCGCGCGATTTGCTCGCGCACGGCGTCACGAGCGAGACGGGCGGCGTCAGCGGCGTCGGCGGCGGAACCCCTGGGATGGGCGGCGAAGGTATTTGGGCCTGTGCTCAAGGGAGTGGTCTTTCAATTGCGCGAATCAGGTCGCGGTGGCGGAGTCACGGCAGAAAGCCAACCCACGGCGGTACCGAAGCCGCAGGGCCCCTTAGTATCCCGGAGAATCGGACGATGTCACCTCGCGGCCCCCAGATCGCAGGCCAATGTAGGATCTGCAGCGACTCCCGACGCTTGACACTCCCGGCCCGGTCGCCAATGCTCGCTGGCATGCTGCTTCGGTCATTTTTGCTCCTGCCCCTGGCGTTGTTCACCGCATGCGCGCCCTTGGCGGCTCACGACCGACTGAGCGAGCTCACGTCGATCCTCGGTGAGGCCCAACGCGAAGAGGCCGAGAAGTACGCTCGATACGAGTTTGCCAAGGCCAGCCTCTATCTCGACGAGGCGCGCGCCAAGAACGGCTACGGTGACTATGCGACCGCCGAGGTCTACGCCACCGAGGGCACCGAGCTCGCACGCACGGCGTTACAGACGGCGAAGCAGCGCCGGGACCTCGAGCGCCGGCGCAAGCGCAACGAGCCGCTCGTCCCGGCGCTCCCGACGACGCCCGTGGTCCCCGCGGCAGCGCCGCCAGCCGAGGTGACGCCACCCGTCACGCCAACAAGTGGTTCGACGGTGATTCCGGCTCAGGTGACACCGCCCGAAGCGGTGCCAGTCCCGCCCGCGGAGCCAACAGCACCGAAGAAGAAGCTGCTCCCGCCAGGCATGGGAGGCGGGCAATGAGCCGGACGTCCGCTGTCGCACTGGTCCTGATCGCGTTCGGGTGTGCCACATCATCGACCGTCACGACGGAGAGCGCAGAGCTCGAAGCCGCGCTGAAGCCACTGAAGGCAAACGCGCTCGCGTGTGCTCCCACTGAGATCGCGGACGCGGAAACGCGAATCGTCTTCGCTCGTTACGACTCGAGCCGAGGTCGGACGCTCCAAGCTCGCCAGCATCTCGACGCCGCCAGCGCGAGTCTCGAGCTGGCCCGTCAGAAGTCGAGCGGTGAACGCTGCGAGGGCGACCGTGACGGCGACGGCATCTCCGACGCCATCGACCAGTGCCCGGACATCCCAGAAGACTTCGACGGCGAAGAAGACCAGGACGGCTGCCCAGACATCGATCGTGACCGCGACAAGGTCCCCGACGACCGCGACAAGTGCCCGTCGCAACCCGAGGACATCGACGCCTTCGAAGACCAAGACGGCTGCCCCGAGTTCGACAACGACAAGGACGGCCTGCCTGACATGATGGACCAATGTCCAAACCAGCCGGAAGATCACGACCAGAATCAGGATCAAGACGGGTGCCCCGACCTCGACAACGACGGCGACGACGTCCCGGATGCCGAAGACCGCTGCCCAACCAAGGCCGGTACCAAAGAGACTGGCGGCTGCCCCGACGACTACCGGCTGCTCGTCTTCCGTGAGGACGTCATCGAGCTCCGGCAGCCGGTGTCGTTCCAGAAGGCGACGGGCAACTTGTTACCGCAAGCGACAGCCGTCATCGACGAGCTCGTGAAGCTCTTGAAAGCCAATGGGAGCGTGAAGCTCCGCATCGAAGGGCACACCGACGCCGAGGGCCCCGACGACGTAAACCTCTCCATCTCGAAGAAGGTCGCCGACAATGTGAAGAAGGCGCTCGTGGCCAAGGGCATCTCCGGCGGCCGCCTCACGGTAGAGGGCAAAGGCGAGCTGATCCCCATCGACGAGAACGACACGGAAGAGGGCCGCGCTGCCAACCGACGCGTCGAGTTCCACGTAATCAAGTAGACGCGAGAGCCCATGCGACGACCCTGGTGGGCGGTAGGGTTTTGGGGCCTCATCTCTGCCCTGCGGTGCGTATGCGATGGCACCGCCTCCTGCAGAAGCGCCACCTGCGAAGGTGAAGACGCCGCCACCGCTGCAGTGGTCCCGCCTGCCGGTGACCGACTACTTGTGTACGCGCTTCGGGCCTGACTGGGAGCGCGGCAAAGGCCGGTATCCCGACACCGTGAAGGGTCGCAGCTTCTCAAATCCATTCACGTTGACTGTGCCTCCAGGGCACGACCTGGCGTTTCGAATCGAGTCCAAGGGCAGCAAGTCGGGCGAGATCACCTATGGGGCGTCTGGATGGCCCGCCGGCGCGACGCTGGACGCGAAGACGGGCAAGTTCACGTGGCTGGTGGCCGGAAAGGCGAGCGACACGTTCTTGGTGACGTTCGAAGCCCGGTCGTCCGGCGGCGAGGTCCTCACCTGGTCCATGCAGGTTGCGATCGCGTCGGAGGCGGAGCAGCTCGCGTTCCGTGCCGGGGCTGGCGGCAAGACTTGGCCGGATTGCAGCGCGGCCTGGCGAGATGAACTTCGACGAGGTCGACCTCGACCTCGATGGGCACCTCGACGTGTTCGTGTCGACGGAGTGGGTCGGACAAAATGGAGATTGAGCGTACACCGCGCAATTTTCGACGCAGCGAGTTGGCGCCGATAGGCGCGTACTCGATCGACGAAGGCGGGCTGCATCGCCCGTCAAGGAGCGAGAGCAACTCGATGCTAGAAAATTGCCGGTGGACGCCAATCGGAGTTTTGTGCGACCCACGGAGTGGACCGAAGGCGGCGACGGCCACGGGCACACCTTTAGCCGCCACGACGCGGTGCTGCGACGACCAACGCCGGGCAAACCCCACAGGGCGGTCGCCGTCGAGTGAGACCTGAACGACGACGAGGCGCCGCTACTCGGAGACGCTGAGTTCGAACGGCTCCTGGACGGGACGCGCGTCGTCCGCGTAGACCACCACGCGTGCAACGGCGGGAGTCCGGTCGAATACTTTCGCTTCGAGAAGGGGCGCGCCGTCAGCGCGGGTCGCTTCGACCCGGAGGATGACGGCGACGATCTCGACAACGGCTTGCGCGTCGCCCCAGAGAAGGACGCTGCGTGCGCGCTCACCGCGCTGTCGGTGAAGTCACGCGGCGAGACGACGCGCCACGCCTGGAGGCGGGGTGCGTTCGGGCGCTGAAGCGTCAAGGCCCGAGCCGTCGAGAAGACCTGTTCTAATGAGCGGGCGTGGGGACCGGCGGCTGCGCGGGCGCGGCGGGGCGAACGAGCGCCGGCGTGTTCGCCGGCGGGGCGTTGAAGGTCGCGGCGATGGCAGGGCGGTTGTCCGCGATGCCTTGGCTCACGCGAACCGCACGTCCGGGGAACATGCCCACGTAGACAATGCCGACGGCCGTGAGGACCCACGCAGCGAGGAGCGGGCGACCCGGGGCCGGCGCTTCGGGGGGAGCGTCCGTGCCGGGCGCGACGATCGGCTCCTTGAAGTACGCATAGACGATGACGCGAAGGTAGTAATAGACGCTGACGACGCTGCCGAGCATGGCTGCGATGACGAGATACAGAATCCGGCGCGACCCCTCCGGCTCGGCGTCGAGCGCGGCGCGGAAGAGCTCGAGCTTGCCGAAGAAGCCGGCGGTGGGCGGAACGCCTGCGAGCGACAACATCCCGAGCGCGAGGACCACGGCCGCGAAAGGACGGGTCTTGGCGAGGCCGGCGATGGAGTCGAAGGTCGCATCTTCGTCACGGCCGCGGACGACCCAAGAGAGGACCGCGAATACGGCGAGGTTCGCGAGCGCGTACGTGAACAGGTAGAAGTTGAGCGCGCCGAGGCCCGACGTGGAGGGCGCGATGTGCAGCGCGAGCACGCCGATGACTAGGTAGCCGGCGTGGGCGATCGACGAATAGCCGAGCATGCGCTTGAGGCTCGTCTGGTGCAGCGCCACGGTATTGCCGACCAGGATGGTCAAAATGGCGAAGAGCGACATCGCGTTCAGGAAATCGCGATCGAGCTCTGCACCGATGACCGTGCCCGGTAGGGCTGCACCGAAGAAGCGCGCCATGGCGACCACCGCCGCGGCCTTGACGCCGGTGGCCATGAGCGCGGTGACCGGTGGCGGTGCGCCTTCGTAGACGTCGGGCGTCCACATGTGGAAGGGCACGAGTGCGATCTTGAACGCAAACGCGACGCCGAGCATCGCGAGCCCGAGGCCGAGGTAGCCAGAGTGCTCTGCCTTGGCGGCGAGGGCTTCGCGGATGGCGTTGTACTCGAGGGCCGCGGTCTCGCCGTAGATGAAGGCCGCGCCGTAGAGCAGGATGCCGGACGAGAAGGCGCCGAGCAGGAAGTACTTAAGGCCGGCCTCCGCCGAGAGTGGGCTCGAACGTTTCACCGCAGCGAGGATGTAGACCGCAATCGACATGATCTCGAGGCCGACGAAGAGCGTCGCGAAGTGCGTCGCCGTCGCCATCACCATCATGCCGAAGACCGCAAAGTGGATGAGCGCGTAAAGCTCGCCGTGGGCGAAGCCCTGCTCTTCCGCGTGGTCAGACGCCATGAGAGACACGACCGCCGCGATGATGAGGAGGAGCGAGCAGGCCGCGAGCTCGAGGTTGCCCATCACCATCATGCCGCGGAACATCGGGGTCTCGAACGCGAGATCGGCGCGGCCCCAAAGCAGCCAGATGACGCCGACGGCCGCGAGCGCCCCACCCGCGGAGAGCGGGCCGAGGTAGCGGCGGCTACCCTGGTCACCAAAGGTGTCAAGGAGGAGGAGGAAGCACCCAATGATGGCGACGAACCAGATCGGGAACGTGACGAAGAGGTCGTGCAGCATTAGTGGGCCACTCCCTTTGGCACCGGGAGATCAGCGGCATCATCGAAGACGAGTGGAGGCGCGGCGTCGGCGGGGCCACCCGGGAGCGTGCCGGCGGCCAGACCCTCGCGGCGGCGGCGGTTGGCGTTCACCGTCTCGGGCGACCGGACCGCGACCATCGCGGGGCGCGTGTAAGCGATGAAGGCGTCGACGGACGTGCGCATCTTGTCGAAGAAGACGTTCGGGAAGAAGCCCATGACGAAGACCAAGATAGCGAGGGGCATGAGGTAGCCGAACTCGCGAGGCGTGAGATCTTCGAGGTGCTTGTTTTCCTCGTGCGTGATCTCACCGAACATGACCCTGCGGAACATCGACAGCATGTAAATGGCGCCGAAGATGACGCCTGAAACGGCGATGACCGAGCCAGCGGTCATGAGCACACGCCAGCTCGTGATGTAGTCGGTCCACGAGAGCGTACGGTCGAGGTGGCTCGAGAGCGCCTCTTCGAAGCTACCCATCAGGATGACGAACTCACCGACGAAGCCGTTGGTGCCGGGTAGCGCCACGGACGAGAGCGTCATGACCATGAAGAAGACCGCAAACCACGGGAGCTGCTTCGCGATCCCGCCGTAGTCAGAGATGAGACGCGAGTGGCGACGCTCGTAGAGGATGCCGACGCAGAGGAAGAGCCCGCCCGTCGAGATGCCGTGGTTGACCATCTGAAGGATGGAGCCCTCGACCGACGCGCGCGTCATGGCGAACATGCCGAGCACAACGAAGCCGAGGTGGCTGACCGACGAGTAGGCGACCAGCTTCTTCACGTCGGTCTGGTTGTAGGCGCAGAAGGCACCGTAAACGATGCCGATGACCGCCAAGACCAGGAAGACCGGCGAGAAGTAACCCGCTGCGGACGGGAAGAGCGGGAAGGCGAAGCGCAGGAAGCCGTAGGTACCGACCTTGAGCATGATCGCGGCCAGGATGACGGAGCCGGCGGTCGGCGCTTCGGTGTGCGCGTCGGGTAGCCAGGTGTGCAGCGGGAAGAGCGGCACTTTGATGGCGAACGCGAGCGCGAAGGCGAGGAAGAGGTAGGTCTGCTCGCTCTTCCAAGGCGCGTCGCGAGTGAACGTGAACGTCGTGGTCGCGACGTCGACGAGCGCCGACGAGACACCACCGCCCTTCAGGTAGACGTAGACCATGGCGACGAGCATGAGGACCGAGCCAGCCATCGTGTAGATGAAGAACTTGGTCGTGGCGTAGAGCCGGTTCTTACCACCCCATATCCCGATGAGGAGGTACATCGGGATGAGCATCGCCTCCCAGAACACGTAGTAGAGGAAGAGGTCGATGGCGAGTAGGGCGCCGATCATGGCCGTCTCGAGCACGAGCACGGCGATGACGAA
>CANMLD010000031.1 GCA_947498315.1 Pseudomonadota bacterium
CAGGGGCACGATCATCGCCAGGGGCACGGTCATCGCCAGGGGCACGGTCATCGCCAGGGGCACGGTCATCGCCAGGGGCACGGTCATCGCCAGGGGCACGGTCATCGCCAGGGGCACCTTGGAGCGCGGGCCGAACATGGGTTGCATGATGCGGCATAGGCAGCCTGACGGCAAAACCGGACCGGGCCGATCTTGACGAACCCCTGAACAAATGGTCATCTCCTACAGCGATGGACGCCCCCGAAGCTGCCGAGTCATTCATGCGCCCAAGGTCCTCGGCTGCGCCTCGGGAACGACTAACGTCGCCAGGGCTGCGCGCATCTCCACTCTCTGGGCCCGAACGGCCGGAACCCGAGCCCGCTGCCGACCCATGGGACGCTACGGTGCCAGCGCTCGTGGAGGCGCTCCTGGCGCTGGACGCGGAGCTGCTCACGGACGGCCGCCCGACCGAGCTACCGTCGCCCCCGCCCTGGTGTGAGTTCTCGTCGTGGCTTCAGATGATGGCTGAGCTCTACGCGGCGGTGAGCCCGACGCTGGATCCCCATTCGCGCACGGCAACCCGACGCTTCATCGCGGCGCTACGAACGGTCGCCGACACCGTCAGCCCCCGTGGGCTGCCGACGTCGAGCACGGAAGCGCTGTGGTCGGTTCTGGCGACGCTGCGCGGCGAGCCTTCACCGGTCGTGTTGCGGCGGCTTGGCCCTCGCGCGGCCGACGTCGAGGCGATCTGGGCGCCCCTACGCTCGATGCTCGTGGACCTCGAACACGTCAACCTCGACGTCATCGAGGAGGCACTGTGCGCCGCCGCCCCCCGCGTCGTCGCGGCGCGGCTTCTCGCGCGGGGCAGACGCCTGTCCTCGACAGCTCGGGGAGGACAGCCTGCGCTAGCCACGGCCGAGTACACGGGTGATGGCGTAATGATCACGCTACGGAGCCCGTCGGGTGACGTCGCGTCTACGTTTGGGCGCACCGCGGCGGGCCAGCGTGATCGCCCCGTGTCTTTGCTCCTACCGCCCGCGACCGGCGGCACCGTAGTGACCACCGAGCCCAAGCCGCGAGAGAGACCGACGCCAGAGCCCGTCCACGAGAGCGCGACCGAACAGGTGACGCTCTTCGACGCGCTCGGGATTGGCGAGGTGGGTGCCGTGCCCGAACTGTCGACGCGACGCGCCGAACGACGAACTGCCATTCGGAGCGTTGCGCTTGCCGAAGCGCCACAGGAGCGCCCCTGCGACGGGCTCAGCGCCGACACGCGCGTCTGGCTACGCCGGCTAGAAAAGTCGCCTCTCTGGGCCAGACTCGCCTCAGCGTCGCGGGTGGTCGTCGACCTATCGACGTTCGTGACGACGCCCCCGGGTGCGAGCCTCCCGCCGTCATCCCGCCGAGCGCTCGCCGATGTCGAGTTCTTGCTCCTCGACGATGGCGGCGCACACGTCTTGGTCGCCGTCTGCCTCATCGACGTCGCGACGGACGGTCGAGTACGACGCGCCACGTCCGCGCTTCGTCCTGTTGTCGATTCGTGGCGACAAGCCCTGCAGGCCGCGCTCGGTGTCGCCACGCTCCATGCGGAGCTTTGGTTCCCCCTTTGCCCCTGGACCGTCCGTCTGTGACTGTCCGAACGCCCACTCGGCGCCATGTCCTCTTCCTCAACGCCTGGGGTGACGGCCGCGGCGGTGCGCAGCGCTCGGTTCGATCCTGGATGGACGTCTTGGCGGCACGAGGCCACCACGTGACGGTGGCGTGTCCCGATGGGGACTGGGCGCGTGCCGTATCGCAAGCCGGCTACGGCTGGGAGCGCCTGCCACGAGCTCCCTGGGCGCTCGCGACGCTCGAACAGGCCAGCCCACCGAACCTATTGAGACTCCTTGGGATTCTGCGTCGCCTTCGTCCCGACATCATGCACACGGTCCAGTACGGCAGCCACCTCCTCTCCCGAGTCGCTACCGCGTTCACGGGGATCCCGTGGGTACACACCATCCTCGGCCCGCTCTCGCCCGGCCATCGCTTCGCGGGCGGCCCCTATCTCGCGGTGAGTCCGGCCTTCGAACGCGATGCGATCGAGGCGGGCGCCGACGACGTACGTCCCTGCCCCGCTCGCCTCGATCTGACGGCCTTCTCTCCAGGGCCAATACAGGGACGCGCGACGGTGCCGACCCTCACCTTCGCGAGTCGCCTCGACGGCCGGCTCGAGGCCGTCGCGACGCTCGTCTGCGAGGCCCTCCGGCCCCTCGCTGGCCTGGGGATACGCTGTCAGGTCGCTGGAGACGGCGACGCCCTGCCCCGCCTCCGCGAGCGATACGGACGGGAGCTCGACTTTCTCGGCCACCGGCCCGACCTGCCCGCGGTCCTCCGGGAGAGCGACATCCTCATCGGGGCCGGACGTACCCTCATCGAGGGTCTCGCGTGCGGCGTGCCGTGCATCAGCGTGGGCCATCGTGGCTCGGGCGGCGTCGTCGACCCGGAGACCGCCGACGCGATCGCAGAGCACAACTGGGGTGGACGCCATGTCTCCGAGTCGCAGCGCCTCGACGCGAGTGCGCTCACACGCGACATCGAAACCCTGGTGAACGATGTGGCCCGGCGGGACGCGCTGGCAGCCTGGGGGCCCAACGTCGCGCGCCGCTACGACGCGCGCCTCGCGGGGCCGGTACTCGAATCAGCCTACGACGTGGCCTGCGGCCGGCGGCAGCCCGTCGAGGAGACGGCCTGGCTCCTAGCCCGCCTCACGACCGACAAAGTGAGACGGGCAGCCCGGCGACGTCTTCGAGCGTCATGAGTTCTTATAGAGCAGCCCCAGCGCCGGCGTCGCCGGCTTCAGCCGAGGCTGACGCCGGGCTATCAGCCCCAGCGCCGCCGCCGCCGGCTTCAGCCGGAGTTGACACCGGGCTATCAGCGCTCAGCGTTCAGCCCAGCGCCGGCACCGCCGGCTTCAGCCGGAGCTGACGCCGGGGCTGAAAGCTGAAAGCCCCCCCGTAAGCAGCTCTGAGCGACCCGCCGGCACCGCCGGCAGGATCCGTGGTCGTCGAGTCAGTCACGAGCCGTAAGTCAGAGCTTCAACACCGGCGTGACGGCCAATACCGCCTTCTTCAGCGGCTTCGGTCTCGCCTGTGCACGCACGATGGCGACGACGCGTTTACCGGCCGTGTTGATGACGGCGACGTCCGAGTCCAGCCTCACGACGTTGCCGTCGTAGGGCTCGATGGAACCGGTGGCGTCGAGCTTGCTGTCGACCCAGAGTTCCCAAGTCTCGGCCGGCATCCAAGACGGGGCCGCGACCTTCAAGTGGACGGTGCCGGCGGAAGCGCCCGGCGTCAGGGTCACGAAGGGGCCCGAGGTCACGAGCGTCTTCTGGGCGAGAACGCCAGCGTCGGCGTCGGTCGGCTTCAGCGTGGCCGGATCGTCATTGTCGACGGCGACTAGCGTACGCGGGTGACCACAGAGCGATTCGATGCTGTGGCCGTCGCTCGTGCCCGTCGCGGCGATGGGGAGGCCGTTCTCGACGAGGTAGAGCCAATCGGCGAGCCCTTCGGTGAAGAGGTCGAGGTCGCCGGCGTTGAAGATCTCGACGGCGTTGAAGATGAGCGACGCCTTGAGCGTCGGGTCGAGCGGCTTCTTCGGGTTGAGCCCGATGCGGTCGAAGTTGGCGCTGATGCCGTCGCGCGGATGGTTGATCTGGACGACGTGGCCCGGCGTGCCGGCTTTCACGGCCTGCATGATCTCGGGGAAGTCGAGGCCAAACCACCGAGGGGCACCACGGCCGCCCTTGTCCTTGTCGAGCACCCAAGGCCACGAGTTGATGTGGCCGAACTTGGCGGTCGAGGTCTCGACGCCCGAGGCGACCTGTAGGAAGCCGTTCAGGGAGGGGAGCAAGAAGGGGCCGTAGTCGGTGACGACGTCATGATCGGTCGCGACGACGTACTCGATGCCTTCGGCGGCACACGACAGGACGCGATCGCGGAGTGGCACACCCGAATCGGTCGACCACTCGCTGTGGATGTGGAACTCGCTGGCGACCCAGCCGGTGGTGTCGACGGACCGAACGAGCGTGGGGGCCCACGTCGCGGAACCGTCGGCCGCGACGGTAACGTTCGTGGTGGCGATCTCCCACTCGAAGCCGCGGGAAGCGATCAACGAGTAGTCGCCCGGCGGGACCGGGACCTCGGTCGTCCCCGGCGGGAGCGGGACGACTCGGCTACCGCCGCCCGGGGTCTCGACATCGAGGCGCATGGGCATGTCGAGCGTGATGATGAGCTTGCCCGCGGGTGAGGCGGACAGCGCGAGATCGTCGACCGGAGCGCCGAAGACGGCGTCGACATCGACTGGCGCGCCGGGCGCGCGACCTGGGCCTTCGACACGCAGCGAGTAGAAGCCGGGTGGGACGAGGCCCGAGAAAGTGCTGTCGACGCCCGCGCGGAAGCGGGTCATGACGACGTCGTCCGAATCGCGGACCGTGACGCTCAGGCCGGCTGCGGCGGTTCCACCGTCGATGACACCCGACACGGCGACTGTGGACTCGCCTCGAAGGACGAGCGCTTGATCGGTGACGCTGGAGAGCGACCCGTCACCGATGGCGAGCCAGCGGCGCCACGAGAGGGGCGTCTCGACGGTGGGGCCGAGGAGGAGGATCAGGGCGTCGATCTCGGTGAGAGTAACGTCGGTCTCGGACACGAGCGCGTAGCTGACCTTTGGGCCTTCCGCGGCGAGGAACCCGATCCCTTCCGGGTCGTTGATGACCGCGGGGCCACCAAAGAAGGCGAGCTCTCCGAGCACGACCTCGCCGGGTCCCTCGACGTCGAGCAACATCTCGACTGCCCGATCATCCGGTCCGAGGCGATATCGCTGCTCGATGTTGCCCTGAATAGGGAGCTCGCCCACGTACTCCGCGACGAGGGGCACCTGACGCGGTTTGCTCTTGACGGTGACGACCGCGGTGCCGTCGTGCCCGTTGCTGGTGACCTCGACCGTCCCCTCACCGAACGAGTTGAAACCGGCGATGGGGATGGTCTCCTGCAGGAGGTCGACGGACGGATCGTCCGCGGGCCCAGCGTCGACGATGAGTCCTGGCCCAAGGCCAGTGAGATAGAGCGACTCGGGGCCCGCGTGAATAACGAAGCGCACGTGGTCGTTCTGGATGACCACGTCGCCCGGTCGAGCCTGGACGTAGTCGCCGGGGACGATTTCCGACTCCGACGCAATGACGAAGGCGCGGGCGCCGGTGGTCGGCGTGGCTGGACCCGTGTCGGGCGGATCCTCCGTATCGGCGGTGTCGTCGCCGTCAACGGGCGCGTCTTCGAGATCAGCTATGTCTTCGGGCTCAGTCGCGTCGTCGCCACCATCCGCTACTGTGTCGGTAGGCGTCACGCTATCGACGGCAGGCGCGGTGTCGGCTGCCGGCGCGGCGTCGTCCGCGCTACACGCAATCCCGACAGCGGCAGCGAGCAGGGCGTTGGGGAATGCGAATCGAGCGAAGTTGGGGTTCATGGCGGCTCCGTGACGTCAGTGCGACATTACGGCAACCACGGGCACAAACGCGAGACGCGAGTGAGGGTCAGCCCTTCTTCATACTGAGGCTGAGCCGCCGCCGTGCTCGGTCGACTTCGAGGACCGTTACCGTGACGCGGTCGCCGGGTCGGACCACTTCGCTGGCATCGCGGACGAAGCGGTCAGCGAGCTGCGAGACATGGACGAGCCCATCCTGATGCACGCCGACGTCCACGAAGGCACCAAACTGCGTGACGTTGGTGACCACGCCCGGCAGGACCATGCCGGGCTTCACGTCATCGAGCGTCGTGATGTCCTCTCGCCACGCGGGAGCCTCGAAGGCTGGACGCGGATCGCGACCGGGTCTCGCGAGCTCGGTGAGGATGTGCTCGAGCGTCGGGCGCCCGACCTCGGCGCTCAAGTAGCCGTCGACGGGCGGTCCTTGCCAGGGCTTGCCAACCAGCGCAGCGACCGAGGTGCCAGAGTCCCTGGCCATGGTCTCGACCAGGGCGTAGCGTTCGGGGTGCACGCCGGATGCGTCGAGGGGTTGGGAACTCTCAGGAACTCTTAGGAATCCGGCGCATTGTTCGAAGGTCTTGGGCCCGATGCCGGCGACCTCGAGCAGCGCCTTGCGTGATTTGAAGGACCCGCGCTCATCGCGGTGCGCCACGATTTTACGGGCGAGCCCCGGCCCGATCCCCGCGACGTAGCTGAGGAGCGACGGGCTGGCGCTGTTCAGGAGCACGCCGACGCGATTCACGCAGTCTTCGACGACGGCAGAGAGGCTGGCGTCGAGCAACTTCTCATCCACGTCGTGTTGATACTGGCCGAGCCCGAGCGAGCGGGGTTCGATCTTCACGAGCTCGGCCAAGGGGTCCTGCAGCCGCCGGCCGATGGAGATGGCGCCGCGGATGGTCAGGTCGAGGTCGGGGAACTCTTGCCGTGCGACGTCGGACGCGCTGTAGACGCTAGCGCCGGTCTCGGCGACTTCGAGGACGGGGAGCCCCTGCCCTGTCGCGTCTCGAAGCTGTTTGCTCACCGCGCGGGCCAGCGCCATGGCTTCCCGTCCGCCCGT
Source organism: Pseudomonadota bacterium (assembly GCA_947498315.1). Taxonomy (GTDB): domain Bacteria; phylum Myxococcota_A; class UBA9042; genus SXOO01. The sequence goes on from CANMLD010000031.1 coordinate 6,557, forward strand.
GCCGTTCCCCACGGCGATGGCGTCCGGGCGGTGGCGCTTCACGAAGGCCAGGAGCTCGCCCTGAGCCCGCGCGCGGCCCGACTCGCTGTGACCGTAGACGGTGACGGTGCCGAGGTAGCGGCCGGTGTCGTCGAGGCCGACGCACTTCATGCCGGTGCGGAGGCCGGGATCGATGGCCACGACGCGCTTCATGCCCAGGGGAGCGGCCAGGAGGACGGCTTCGAGATTCCGAGCGAAGACCTGGGCGGCCGACACGTCGGCGCGCGACTCGAGGTCGGCGATGACCTCGCGTTCGATGCTGGGCAGGAGTAGGCGCGCGATCCCGTCTTCGAGTGCCGTGCGGACCTCGTCCGAACAAGGCGCCCGCCCAACCGGGACCAGCGGCGCGAGCTCAGCCACGAGGGCGGGGAGCTCGAGCTCAACCGAGGTCGTGAGGATCTTCTCGGCGGCACCACGGCGTAGCGCAAGCACCCGATGTGATGGGATCTTTCGGACCGGCTCCACGAAGTCGAAGTAGTCGCGATAGGTCTCGGCGGGGTCGGCCTGACCCGGCCCAGCCTCCTTGGAGTCCTTCTTCGACGAGCGCGATCGTTTGGAGCCGAAGACGCCGAAACGCCAGGCGATGTCCCGAACGCGCGCCCGCATGCGAGCGTCGTCCGAGAAGCGTTCGGCCAGGATGTCGCGCGCCCCGGCGAGGGCGGCCGTGGCGTCTGGCACCTCGGGCCCCACGAAGGCAGCGGCGAGGTCGTTTGGCCGCTTCCCAGACTCTTGACGAGCGAGCGCCTCCGCGAGCGGGAGCAGCCCCCGATCACGCGCGTCAGAGGCCCGTGTGCGCCGCTTCGGCTTGTAGGGGAGATACAGGTCTTCAAGTACGACCCTAGTCTGCGCCGCGAGCAGCGCCGCCTCGAGCTTCGGCGTCAGGAGCCCCTGCTCCCGAATCGACTCCACGATGACGGCACGGCGCTCCTCGAGCTCCTTCAACTCCTGGGCGCGCTCGAAGAGGGCACGAAGCTGAACCTCGTCGAGTCCACCCGTGACCTCCTTGCGGTACCGAGCCACGAAGGGGACGGTCGCGCCCGCCAAGAGCAGCTCGAGCGCCGCGACCACCCCACGGACAGGGAGGTTCAGCTCCTGAGCGATTCGGCCGGCGTGGACGGTGGGTTCAGAGGTCGTGGACATGCGCGCTCCTGGATGGGTACGGGGGACCTTCTACCCCGACCGCCCCTCGGGCGCGACATCATCGAATGTGGCAGTGAGGACCCTTCACACGCGGCGAAGCAGCGAGATCGTATCCCCTTCACCAACCTCGCCGGACTCGACGACCGAGAGATGCACGCCGCGCAACTGGGTTACCTTGAAGTCGTCCGAGAGCGTCAGATTCCAGGCGTCTTCTCCAAGGCGGGCAGCGAACTTGCTGCAGCCTTCGTGGGGTTTGTGGGTCACTTCACAGAGGGCGGTGCCAACCCTCAGAAGTGAGCCCGGCGGGAGGTTCTCAGCTGATGTGTCGATGGACGCGAAGAGGTTGTCGCCGAGGATCGCGACTTCGTTGCCGCCCGTCATGACCCGGGCGACGTCGTAGCGCATCAACGTCACCTGAGAGTGACGCTTGGGATTGCGGCCGTCGATCCACCGGTCGCCCACGACACCCGCATCAACATCGAGACGGACCCGCCCCGGCATCCGACGGCGATTGTTCGACAGACGCACCACCACGCGCTCGACTCGAGCCTCGTCGGTCGAGGGCGACAGCGCCCGAATGCGCGCCTCCAGCGTCGCGTAGTCCAAGTGCTGGGGTGGGAAGAGCGACGGTTCGTCGAAAGTGGGTGAGTCGACAGACATTGGCCGTGATCAGGGCCGAGGGCCGGGGGCCCAACCCGCTGAGACTATTGACCGTTGCCGGACGCGTTCGAAGCGAACTTGAGACTACAGAGGTAGGGTTGCCCCAGGGCGGAGATGGTGTGCGTGGCTTCGGTGATGAGGACCTTGCCACTCACACGCGGACCGAAGCCCTTGACCTCGACGACGGCACCCGGGATGAGCTTCGGATCACCTTGGACCTCGCACTCACCGGTCAGGTGTTTGAGGCTCATCTGGTCGAAGATGCTCTGCGCGATCTGCTGAGCTTCTTCCTTGCTCTCGCAGAACTCGGCGTTTCGATCGTAGACCGAGCCCGAGCTCGAGCTGCCGTACATGGCCGTGCCCGTCCGCTGCCAACCTGGGGTCCAGCTGTTTGCAGCGCCGCAATCGATCTCGGATGAGCACTTGTCGACTTCGGCGATGAAGCCCTTCTTGGTGTTCGGATTCCAGCCACGAACGCGGACTTTGGAATAGGACGGGAAGGTCGAGACCGAGAAGCGGATCTTCACCGCTTTGAGCGGGTTGTTGCCCTCGAAACGGTCGAAACAAAGCGTCGCGACTGGGCTGGAGTTGATGTCCAGCTTGCGGCCTGCGCCCTGCCCCTTGAGGAAGTCGTAGGACGTACTGGTCGGACGCGGCACCCAGCGGGTCTTGTACGTCGGGTTGGACGCGTTCTCCGGCGCCGAGAGCGCGTCGGAGACATTTCCCAATCCTGCCTGAGAACCTGAGAAGATGTCCCCGACAGGGCCGCCGGCGTCCATATCCGCAGCGCCATCGCCGAAGCTCTTGGCGGAGTGACCACGCGTGAGCCGGTGCGTCTTGTCGTAGCCCCGGATCGTCACGAGAGACGGCGTGTCACCGTCGGCCGAATATTCGGCGTCGACGTATACGACCTCACCTTTGAAGAGCACTTCAGGTGTGTCATAGCCAAAGCCGAGCTCGATCTGGGAGCCTTCCTTGACGTTGTCGAAGACAGTCCGTTGACCTTCGTGGGTCGACAGGAACTGGAGCATGAACGCGTCAGGCGCGTCGAGCTTTTGGTCGACGACGAGGGTCACGACGTTTGCACCGGACGTGGTTTTCCACGTAGAGCCGGTGCCGGTCGCCTTGATCTCCTCTTTTCCGTCGATCTTGACGAGGAGACGTACGCTCTCTGTGTTTGCACTGGTCGGCATCTGCTTCCCCCTCGGCTCAGCGAACGCCGGTCAGGATCGGCGGTACGATGAGCTTGGCCCCGGGCTCCAGGTCCATCGGATCGTCGATGTTGTTGGCTCGTGCGATACGGCGCCACTCGGCGGGGTTGTCATACTCCTCAGCAGCGACGTCCGCGAGCGTGTGGCCCCGCTTGAGGGTCACGAGCTTGGCGTGATCGGGCGAGTTCGGCTGGCCGAGCGCGTTCTGTTCTTCCGGCGTGAGGCCGAGGCGGAAGGTCATGCCGACCTTGGCCCGGACCGGGGTGCCGTTCTTCAGGAACATCGTGTACTCGACGTCGAGGTTGTCGAGCTTGCACTTGAGCGCCGACATCGCGGTGAGCTCGCCCGTGAAGTTACCGTAGGTCATGACCAACATGACTGGCGCGTGTTTGCCCTCATCGTATCCGACGAAGGACTCGAGCGTCTTGATGTACTTGGTGTACACGCTCGACCGCTCTTCGTAGGTGTCGAAGTACACCGTGAACTGCATGGTCGAAGACCGCTGCGGCGCCGCGTTCTGGTCCGCCGGCCGGTCCTGAGACCCCATGACGGGCGTCGACGTACGGGCCTGTGCGCGGGTGATCTTCAACGACTCGGGGTTGAACTGCAGCTCGAAGGGGATCTTCGGCATGGTGGCTCGCACGTCATCGGGAGTGAGCATGATCTTGGTCGGCTCACCACCGAAGGCCATGTCGAGACCGCCCGTGATCATCCCGGTCAACGTGCTGGCAAGGCTCATCGCATCCTCCGTCGGGGGCGTTCAGGAGCCCCCTCCCTGTTCGAATCCGTCTCCGGCGCCGTAGCGACCGAGGTGTTTATCTTCAGTGGCCTGCCCTTACGGCGCGGTCACCCGTGTGAGTCGTTCAGCCGCAGTGCTTAGCCACCGCGACGGTCGCGTTCAATGGCCTTGAGACGACCGAGAAGCGGGAGCACTCGACGAGCCAGCGCCATGTAGTCCACCTTCTGCGGCTCGCTGCCACTCTCGCCACCTGCTGCCGGCGCCTGTTGCGCTGGACCACTCGAACCCGTGCCGCTCGGGCGCTCCGAGAGCTGAGCCTGAGCCGCCACGACCTTCACGGCCGGCGCGACGTAGGCCATGTCAGCCGCTGGGAGGTCGCGCTGCCTGACCATCGTGGAGGCGAGCCGCCCGAGGTCGGCCGATGCCGGTGCCTCGCGCGTGGTGCCCGCCTTGACGAGGTCCCAGTTCAAGTTGTCCACACCGCGAGACTGGCTGCCACGCGACCGGCTGTCTTGGACGCGCGCCCAGGCCTGGCGTGCTGCGTCCACTCGCCGTTCGAGCCGCGAGACGGTGTTCTCCGACATCGATGCGCCCGGGACTGAGTCCGGCGTGCGCGACGCGGCGCCCTGGCCCCAGCCAGCCGCCTGCAGGATCTCGAGAGTCTCTTCCGGCCACTCGTCGAGGCCCGGGCGCATGTCTCGCGCCTCACCAGCCGCGAGCCGTGCCGCCGTCGACTGGAGGAACTCCACGATGCCGGCGTCGAGGTTTGCGAACGAGCCATTGGCGCGGTCGATGACCGTCGCCGAGAGGTCGAGGCCGCCCGGGATGGCGCTCGAGAGCGCACGCCGACCCGGCATTGATGAGAGGAGCTGGCGCGCCGCCTCCGGCCCGAGCGCGCGGAACCAGCGTGAACCATCGGTCGCCGACGCGCCGGCTCGCCCGGAGGTCGCGGCCGCCGCGGCAGCACGACCCGCGGGAGAGCGTGGGCTCGCTGGGGAAGACGTGTCCGTGGCGCCGACGCCGTCGAAGGCACGCAGCCCGAGGGCCGGCATCTCCGGGCTGAGGTGAGCGACTCGCGACGGGGTCGTTTCGGCTTCCGCCGCCTGGCCGAGGCGAGGCTGCCAGGGCTCCGGCGCCACGCCGAGACGGTCGACGAGCGACGAGAGGCTGCCCGCCGGGAGCGACTGCAGCTCACGGGTGAGCTGAGCGACCGACGGCCGCTCGAGCCCGAGCGCCGGGAGGCCGGCGACGCGGCCCGCGGCGACGGACGGGGCTGCCATGGGCGCGGAAGCGGATTTCATCGCGGCGTCGAAGCGTGGGGTCCCCTTGCTCGACACACGCATGCCGGCGCCGAGGGTCTGCTTGGAGCGTCCTGCGACGCGATCCGCAGTCGTGAGACTGTCAGCGAGTCGCTCGGCCGAGGGGCCACCCGCTTCACGGAGCCGGAGCATGTCGCCGAGCTCAGCCGTGACCGAGAGTCGGCTCTCACGGGCCGGTGCTGCCTCGCCCGAGAGCAAGCTGGCGAGCCGGCCTGCGGCTGACCCCTGCTCGAGGCGCGCCGGTGCGAAGGTTCCGAAGTAGCGGTCGCTTTCGACGACGGACGTCGAGCGGCCGAAGGACGGGAGCCCGCTCAAACGAGCGAGCGCGCTCGCCGCGAGTGTCTCCGCCGTGCGGGCCGTCCCCACCCGACGTTCGGCGGACGGCGCCGTGGCCGGTTGCGACGCGGCGACGCCGATGGGGCGGCTGGCCGCCGAACGTGGGCTTCGAACTGCCCCGATGGTCTCGCTGCTGACGGCGTCTCGCGACGCCGCCTCTCGCGTGACGCGAAGCAGCTCCGGGACATCGACCCCGAGCGCAGTCAAGCGAGCGGCGACCGCCGTCCGAGCCGACGCGCCGCCGGCCTCGACGAGTGACGCGAGCCGGTCGAGCGTCGCGCTCTGAGGCGACGACGAGGCGATGGTCGTGAACGCCGCGGGGCCGCCGAGGCGGTTGATCATGACGGCCAGCGGGTCAGACGACCGAGCCCCGGTTCCGGGGAGCGCCGACGCGTCACCCAGCGCCGTGGCCGCACGCAGCGACGCGGGGCGGTGGTCGGCCATCGGGGCGCTGAGGGTGGCTGGCGAGCCGATGGTCGGTCGCTCGACGCGCGACGCGCCCACTGAGAGGGTGCGGACGGCACCCGGACGAATGCCGGACTCGGCGAGGGCGGAACCCTGAGGAGCCGAGGCGGGAGTGAGTCCCACGCGTCGCTCCGCCGACAGGGCCGGCTGAACGCGGCTGTCGCGAGCAGCCGACGCGCTGGCTGGGACCATCTTGATGACGCGACCCTGACGCAACTCGACGTGCGAACCGGCGATGGGAGCCGCGTGATCGACGTCGAGACGGAGGAAGGCCGACTCGAGATCGCCGCCGACGGCGTAGTAAGACGGCTCGGTTTGGGCGCTGCCGCCGAGGTCGGTGGCGTGGGCACGGCGAGCGGAGAGTGGCGACATGCGGTCCGTGAAGGCGGCGATGCCACCCTCGGACGGCCGCAGAGCCGCTCGGCCGGCGTCAAGCGCGGTCACGGTGATACCGCGGGCGTACGGCGCTGGAAGGCCGGCCACCGTTGCGGCGATGTCGCCTGCGGGCGACGCGACGCGCGAGCCTGTGGCGCCGGCTCGCTCAGCAGAAGCCATCGCCGACGAGGGCACTGGCGTCGAGAGGCCCACTCGTGGCGATCCGACGCTCGCCTGCGGTGCGGTCGAGCGGCTGCCGAACGCTCTCGTTCCGGCGGCGACGACCTGGCTCAGCGGCGCCGTGACGGCGTCGAGGGAGGCTCGGACGGCGCCCGACATGCGGTGAGCACGCGCGACCGATGGCGGCATGCTCGAGTCGACGCGCGACGGACCAGCGAGCTCATTGAGCGCCAGATAGATGACCGGATCGTCGAAGCCACCGGCGTAAGCGCCCGCACTGACTCGGACTTCTCCGGGACGCGAGGTCGGCGAGCGAGCCGCGTCGAGGTTCGTGGAGAGCGACGCACCGGCGGACTGACGCTGCTGCTCGGCGAAGACCTCGGCGGGCGTGGTGGTTCCGGACACCGCAACCCGACCGACACGCAGGCCGGTCGTGAAGGCGCGCTGGGCGCGAGCAGTACCAGGGGCCTCGGAATCGGCGACGTTGCCGAGACGCGCTGCGGCCGGCACGAGATGCGCGATCTCGGGGACCGTGACGCTGCGCGAAGCAGCACGAGGTGAAGAAGGCGTGGCCGAAAGCACGCGAGCCATCGGCGACGTCGCGCCGGCGAAGCGGTGAGGTACCGAAGCGCCGCCGCGGGCGACTGCCAGTTGACGGGTGACTTCGGCGTTGATGCGCTCGGGGGTCCAGCCGCCAAGCTCGGCGACCGGGGCGGCGATGACGCTCGGGAGCGGCGCCGAGTCGCGCGGCGTGAGGCGAGCGGCTGTTGGCGCTGACGCTTGCGCGGAGTTGAAAGCAGCGGCGCGGGTCAGACGCGCCGATTCGACCGCCGGGAGGCGACGAGCGATCTGAGCCGCTGCAGCGCTCGCTGCCGGAATGGCGCGGCCGGGACGTCGCACGGTCGCGCTCTCCGTGGAGGCGTCGAAGCGTGCGGGGGCGTCGGTCTCGAGCTGAAGCCACGACTGCTCCGAGGCATCGAACTCGACGGAGCGGTAACCAGGCGTGGACTCAAGTGGCTGAGCGCGGCCGAGCAGGCGCACCGGCGTCCCGTCGAGGGTCGCGACCTGAAGCGCACTGGCGATGCGACCGGGCGAGAAGACGCCAGCCGATCGGGGGGCGCGGCCACCCGATTGCGGTGAGCGCCCATCGAGTTGCGGCGACGATCCCTGAACGGTCGCCGACGGTCGTGGCCACGCGACATCCGAGACGGACATGGCGGCGGCCAGCGCCGGCAGGGAGGTGGCGGTGCGACGAACGGTGTCCGTTCCAATGCGTTGGCGAGCCGAAGCGACTGCCCGGACGGCACGCAGGCCGCCGAGGCGCCCAGGTGCCGACGTACCGGCCGCACTCGCCTGACGCTCGCTGGCGCGAGGCGCGTCGCTGATCGCGGCGAGAGTCGCGGCGAGAGTCGTGGCGAACTGCGACCCGATCGAACCACCAGCGACTGCTTGGCCGAGGCTGGCGAGGGTAGCCGGCGTCGAGACCAGCCCAGACTCCATCGCGAGGCGGAGGGTCTGCAGCCCTTGAATCGCACGTGAACGCGGCATGTTGCCGGCACGGCCCATGGCCGCCGGATACGCTTGAATATCCGGATTCGCCTGAATGTCGCTGTGGCGGCGAGCCTCCGTGCGGGTCGGCGCCGAGAGCGGGCGAACGGCGGAGGGCCCCGCACGACGCGCGGGGGCCTTGGCCCCAGTGCGACGCGGAGAACGCGCGAAGAGCGAGTCCGCGCGACGTCGACCTTCGGCCGCTTCCGCGAACAGGGACGACTCGACGACATCATCGGCTTCGAGGAGGAGGCTCTCGTGTTCGGTATCGAAGTCAGCGCCGCCGTAGCCGTCCACGCTGCGAACGCCGTTGGCGTAGCGACCGAGATCGCCCTGGCCGATGGAGGTGGGCATCAGGAAGGCGGCGGCTGGGTCGGCGGACAGGTACTTGTCTGCCAGAGACTTGTTGAGGCCATCGACGGACGCGCCGTCGTATGCAGAGCTCACGCAACAGTCGAGCTTGGTGGCGAGGACCGACTCGGTGAAACGGCGCCAACCTTCGGCGTAGCCGCGGTTCTCTCCCTCCATGGAAGGAGCGCCGGGGAGCGTGGTCCCCAACTCGGAAAGCCAAAGGCGAGGCAACCAGGACGCGAGCTCGCCGGCCCGGATTTCCCGGTTGGCTGCGTCGCCCGTCACGGGGGTGCGGGGGTCGCCCCCTGCCCGCAAGGGCATCTCTGGTGCCGTCTTCGTCGTCTCGCTCATCGTCTGCTCTCCATCTTGCGCGTGGACCCGAGGTGCCGTCACGACCGGGGTGGAAGGACCCCAGCGTGCCGCCTTAGACCGCTCAGATGCTCATCTTCGGCATGTTGCCGGTCATCGCGCCGGTCACCATGCCCATCGCCGCGCCGCCGGCCGCACCCATGATCTGGTCGAGGAGACCACCCGGGTGGAACTCGAAGCGCTCGTAGTGGAACGTCAGCGACTCGACGGCCACTTCGTTCGACTGCGTCGCGAAGTTGGGGCCCGTCCAGGTCGAGATGAAGGAGTTGTAGAAGGTCACTCGACCGGCCTCGTTCATGCCGAGCGCGCCGCCGACGCCACTGTTCGAACCGCGCTGCAGCGCCACGACGTGGATCATCTTGCGGAGCGAAGGCGAGGTCTCGTCGTAGGTCGACTTCATCATGTCGAAGAGCATGCCGTCGCCAGCGACGAAGCCGCGCTTCAGGGTCATCGGCTCGAACTTGGCCGGCCCGATGAGGTACTTCTGTTGGTCGTTGACGCCGACCTGATTGACCTCGTCGACGCGCACCGAGACCTTCATGCCCTCGACGGCCGTGAACATGCCGAGCGACATGCCGTCGATCTCGACCATGTAGTTGAACGCCACCGACGGGTCGCGACGGCCGCCGCCGAAGATCGCGCTGAAGGCCGCCCCGAGCGCAGTCTTGCCGACCGTGCCTACGATCGCACCAGCCGCGCCGCCGATCGTGCCCGCCACCGCCGAGATCGCCTTGTTACCGAGACCCAATCCGATCGATGCCATCGCCCTGCCTCCTGCTGCGCCATTTGGAGCAGCGTCGTTTCCGGTCTCGGCGGCGCCCGCGCCTTCCCGCGCGTCGCCTGACCGGCTGTTCGTGCCGGCCGTAGCCGGATGCGGAGGCGAGCCCCCGCGTGTTTGCGTCAGTCGGACACCGGTCCGAACTCGGCCGTCTCCTCCGCCACTCGGAAGATGATGAACTCAGCCGGTCGCACCGGAGCCACGCCGACCTCGACCACCACCTGTCCGGCTTCCCGGACTTCGGGTGGGTTCGTCTCGGCGTCACACTTCACGTAGAACGCCTCTTCGGGCGTGCGGCCCTTGAAGTAACCCGAGCGCCAAAGCTCATTGAGGAAGAAGGACACGCTGTGCGTGATCGTCTTCCAGAGGCGCTGGTCATTCGGCTCGAAGACCACCCATTGAAGGTTGCGATCCATGGAGCGGATGATGGCCGAGATCGTGCGCCGAACGTTGATGTAGCGAGAGCTCGGCTCGGACGACGCGGTTCGCGCCCCCCAGATCCGCATGCCCCGTTTGGCGAACGACTTGATCGTGTTGACGCCCTGCGCGTTCAGCGTGCCGATGTCGTCGTCGGTGAGGAGCACCGAGAGATCGAGGATGCCCTCGAGCTCTTCGTTGGCCGGCGCACGGTGCACGCCTTGCTTGGCGTCACAACGAGCGTAGATGCCGGCGACGTGACCGGATGGTGGTACCTCGACGAGGTGGCCATTCATCTCGACCTTGACCCACGGGTAGTAGAACGCCGCGTACTGGGAGTCGAACATCAGGCGCCACTGCAGCGCTTGGACGTAGTGCTTGTGGTTCGGGAAGTCGAGGATGGCGAAGCGGTTGCGCATGCGCTCCGCTTGGCTGACCAGCGCTTGCTGGACGACCTCGACGTCTTTCATGGTGCGGAAACCCTGGCTGTTCTCCAGCGCCCAGAAGAGGTCCGGCACCGCCAGCAGGTCGATCTCTTCGACCGCTTCGAGCGCCGCGATGCCGTACCGCTCGTTCGGGCCGATGTTCATGCCGACGAAGTCGTCGGGCGCGACGTTGTAGACGCCGTCAGTGCCGCCGACGAGGAGCTGCGGCTCGGACGCGACCGGGTAACGCTCGTGAAGCGGCGACTCGTTCCGCATGTCGGTGACGCGGATGAGCTTGGACTGCTGATTGATGACGCGAACGAAGTAGTTGTCGGCGTTGGGCGCGAACGAGAGCTCTTTGAAGTGCTCCTTTCGTGCGAGTGTCGCCACTTCGAGCTCGAACTCGACGGGCTCGATGTACGTCGGGGCGCCCGACAGGAACTTGCGCTGCACCGGGCTGTCGATGCGCCAGTGGATGGTCTTGCCGTCGAGCTCGGTGATGACGCGGTGCTCGGACTGGTCGTCATCGTGGATCTTCACGACGGTGCCGCGCCGGAGACCGTGCGTCGACCGGATGGTCGCGCTCAGGTCGCCGTCGTGGAGATCGAGGGTCAAGAAGGTCTGTACGCGCGGTTCGGGTCGCTTGACTGCGACGCGGATCTCGTTGCCCCAGGTGCCTTCGTTCAGGGCGTCGACGAGCACGGTGAGGCGACCATTCTGGTCGCGGAGCCGGGTTTGCGCGGGCTTCGCGATCTCGCCGCGGCCCTTGTCGGACAAGTGGCAGACGCGGAGGACGAAACACTCGCTGCCGCCGTTGTCGAAGAAGCCCTTTACCGATGCTTCGAGCGGGGTCTCCACCGGCAAACGACCGAAGACCTCGCGGAAATGCGCCGGCTCAGTGAGACGTACCGGGGTGTTCGTGGGCCCCTTCTGGGTGAGGCCAACAAACCCCACTACGCCACTACGAACCAATTGGATGGGCGTGTAGCGAATCTCGCGGTTTGCGGCGTAGACGCCAGGTGGGCGAACTGCGGTCATGCGACCCCCGCCGGGGTCACTAAAGCCCGGGTCATCCGTCCCCGTCCTGACTGCGAAGTGCCCACGATGCTGCGATCTCTCCGTTTACGGTCGTTGTTGGCGCTAGCCACGGTCTGGCTCCTGCAAGAGCGGGGCCATTACCCCGGTTCGTTTCGCTGTCTCCGCCGCAGCGGAAGTAGTCCATCGGCACCTTTGACGACGTTATCACGCCTCGTTCAGGGGTGATATGCAGGCTGACGGCGACCCCGATCGTTCTCAGCATTTGGGCGGGGCCTGCCGGCATCGAGGTCCGAACTCAGCTTCAGCGAGAAAACAAGTTAGCCTCGCTCCTTGGATGTGCTAGCGTTCCGGTGTGGGCGTAACAGCGAGGGTCAAATCGGACAGAGGGGCGACCGCTTCAGCGTCGCACGGTCCAGACTGCCCACCCCCGCGGGACATCGAGACGGTCGCTTCGTCGACCGTGCCGGACGGGCCAACGGCTCTTCCAGGCCACGATGGGTCCCGAAGCGAGTCGAATTGACCACCGTCATCTTCATCCTGCTCCTGATACCTGTGCTCGCTCTCAGTCCGTGGACCTTGTCCATCGGCCTCATCGGTTTCTGCGGCGTCTTCGTGGCCTTCGAGTTCGCGCTCGTCAAGACATCGCTGCGTGAGCTCGAGCGCGACGACGAGAAGAAGATCAAGGGGGCCGACCTGGTCCTGAAGCTCAAGCGCGACCTGAACTCTCTGCTCGCAGCCTGCCAATTCGGCATCACCCTCACGAGCCTCGGCCTGACGCTGGCGCTCGAACCGGCCATCCATCATCTCCTCGTGGAGCACACCACCGTCGCGTCAGAGGCGGCTTCGACTGCGCTCGCGATGTCCATCGGTGCTTTCTTCCACGTCACCTTTGGTGAGCTCATCCCGAAAGGCCTCGCGCTCGTGGTGCCGCGTCAGGTGCTCTACCTCCTGTCGCCGTTCATGCAGCTCTTCCGGTGGCTGGCTGTTCCGTTCATCAAGACGTGCAACTCGATCGCCAACTTCGCTGTGCGCCAGATGACCGGAAAGGATCCGGACACGGATGCTCACGAGGATGAGACCGTCGAGATCGATGAGGCGCTAATGGCGGCGCACACCCAGGGCCAGATCGCACCGCGTCAGCTCCAGATCATGCGGAATGTACTCGACTTTTCCGAGCGCACAGCGCGAGAGGTCATGACGCCGGCCCGGGTCGTGGTCTGCCTCGACCTCAGCCGTTCGTGGGAAGAGAACCTGAACCTTGCTGAAGAGCACGGTTACAGCCGCTTTCCGGTCATCGACCGTAGCCCGCACGAAGTCGTCGGCTATGTGCGACGCGCTGAGATGTTGAAGAGCGAGCTCGGTGGGCGACGCGACCTCCGCGCCATCCTTCACCACATCGAGCGTCGCCCGGAGTCGGCGCCGCTCGCTCTACTGAACCTGTTCAAGGGCACGCCGCTCGTCGCCTGCTACGATGAGCACGACAGCTTCTCTGGCCTGTTGACCGCGGAAGACGTCATCGAACAGATCGTGGGCGAGATCTACGACGAGACCGACGACATCGACGTCACTGGCGTTCAGAGTGGCAACGACGGCAGCTTCCGAGTCGAAGGCTCGACGTTGGTCGAAGTCGCTGCGCGTGCACTCGAGATCGACGAGGACGAGCTCCCGACCGACGTGGACACGGTCGGCGGGCTCGTCTTGAAGCAGCTCGCTCGCCAACCGGCGCGTGGCGATCGCGTGGAGATCGGTCGGTGGCTCGCGACGGTCGAGTCGGCGCAAGGCTTCCGCATTCAGTCGCTCACGTTCCGCCCGATCGCGCCCCGAAACGCGGACGGAAGCCGCCCCGAAGGGACTGAGCCGTCGCCGCCGCCCGAGTCGGCCTAGCCTCCCAGTCCCGCTACAACGTCTTCAAGTAAGCCACGACAGCGCCTCGCTCTGCATCCGTGAACGCGTCACCGAAGGTGTGGCCGGTGTTCGCGAGGCCGGTGTTCGCGAGGCCAGGGTGGCGCGTGTCGATGGTCCGGCGTGCCTCGATGGTGGCTGGCGGCGAGTCGGGACCCGGCTCGCCCGAGTCGATTTCGTAGCGCCAGCCGACGTGCGCGCGGTCGTAGGCCCCCTCCCCCGTCGCGCGTCGCCAGCGAACCGGGCGAGCTTTGGAGTGAAGCCTTGCAGGTCCAAGCGAGAGTTGGGCAGGCCGATGAGGGGGCCGCCGGCCGGGCTCTCGCCAGCGTGGCACAGGAGGCACGTGACGGTCGCCGTCGCTGCGGTGACGCTCCGAAAGCCGATAGGGAGGCCGTCGGGTGCGTCGGGATCGGCAACGAAGCCGTAGCGGTCGCGAAAGGCCGCCCAGTACTTCGACGCGCCCGTGTAGAAGCCGTAGATCTCGAGGAGGTCGTCCGTCCAGGAGAGGTAGAGGTGGCGGAGCGCAAGCTGCGGGACGATCCCGGGGCCGGGCCAGCCATCGCCGAAGACGGCCTCGCCGCGGGCGGCCGCGGCCGCATCGACCTGATGGACTACCGGGAGGCCGCGCTCTGAGGGCAGCGTGTCAGTCTCGGGGAGGTCCTCGGCATCCAGAACGACCCCTGTGTCTCCGGTAGATGCTGTATCAACAGATGTCGCAGCGTCGGGGAGGGCAGCCACGTCCGTGACATCCGATAGGCGCGTCGTCCCCCGTCGCATGCCGCCAAGCCACAGGATGCAGCGACAGGGAGTAGGACGTGGCGAAGCATCCGACGTGACGTCACTTTCTGACCCCTGTCGCGTCCTGACAGGCCTTCCAAGCGGCGCTTCGGACGATGAGGCTGGAGCGGGTCGCGCCGGAGACGGCGTCGACGTTGATCTCGTTTGCCCGAACGATCTTCTTCGGCATGTCGCGAAGGCCCGCTTCACCCCGCCAGCTCGACCAGCCTTCGATGACGTTCAAACCCGCGATGCGCCCACGCTCTATCGCGAGATCGACCGTCACTGGGTAGAGCGGGTTGGTGCTCACGCCGCGGTACTTGCCGTCTTTGGCTCGGCTGAGGTCGCAGCGGTGGTCGAACTCGTCTGGGAACATGCCCCAATAGGTGTCGCTGCCGCCTTCGATGCGGGCGCCTTCTGGGATGGCTGGCTCCTCACGAGGGACCTCGCCCGAGAGCGCTTTCGAGAGTGCGTTGTAGAGCAAGGTGATGGTCACGGGATCGGAGCGCGGATCCGGCTCCGGTGGGAGGGTCTGGTAGAAGAGGGCTCGATGGGGTTCATGCCAGAGCGTCTCACGCGCGAGCCCCGCAAAGGGGGCGCCCCACGCCTCGGCGAAGATGAGTGCGCCGTTCTCGCGAATGACGACTCGCGCGGTCACGAGACGCAGCGGATCGTCGCTCTTGGCAGTGTACTGCCCGGCCGCGAGCGTTGGTCGTTTGGTCCCGGCCTCATAGACCGGCACGTCGAGAGCGTAGCGGCGGTAGAGCGGCGCCAGCGCGAGAGGAAGCGCCAAGGCAAATAGCCCACGCCAACGCAGGCCTGCACCAAAGGCGGCGAGCAGGCCGAACGCGACCGCGCCGTACACATAGAGCAGAGGCGTGGGCGTGACGGTCAGCGCCGGAATGGCGAGGATAATCGCAACGCCCCCGAGCAGACCGAGGACGACACGCAGCGCGAGCACGAGACTAGGCGGCAATCGCTTCACTCGCACAGGCTACCATGACCGGGCCGGCGCTCGGAAAGAGCCCGAAGCACGACAATCGCCAAGAGGAGTTTGACAATTGCGCTCCCTGGCGGGAATCACAGGGCGCCATGAGCGACGCGGTCCCCCATTCAGAACAAGTCCCAGCACCGACTGGCTTACCGCACACCTTGAACTGGCCGGAGCGTGTGGACGCGCTGGTGGCCGCGGCACCACTTTACGACCCGCGCACTGAAAAAGACGCCTGCGGGATTGGGTTCGTCGCGAACATCAAGGGCCGAGCGTCGCACCAGATCGTGCTCGACGCCGCGCATGTTCTCGCCAACATGTCGCACCGCGGCGCGTGTGGTTGCGAGGTCAACACCGGCGACGGCGCCGGCATGCTCACCGGTCTGCCTCACGAGTTCCTGGCGGCCGTGGCGCACGCCACCTTCGGTGTGGCGTTGCCCGAACCCGGACGCTTTGCCGCCGGGAACGTGTTCCTGCCCACGGACGCCTCGGAGCGTGCGCACTGCAAGATGACGATTGGGCGCATGCTCGGGGAGCAGGGGCTCCACGTCATCGGATGGCGCTTCGTCCCCATTGATCCAGACGGCGCCGACATCGGCCCCACGGCCCGCGCGAGCATGCCCGCTATCGAGCAGCTCTTCGTCGCCGCACCGGAGGCAATGGACGAAGCCAGCTTCGAGAGGCAGCTCTATCTCGTACGGAAGCGCGCCGGGACTGCGCTGCGTAACGACGCGCGCCTCCGCGAGCGCAAGCTGGTCTACTTCTGCTCGCTGTCGGCGCGCACGCTCGTCTACAAGGGGATGTTGACGGCCGAGCAGCTCATGCCCTTCTTCCCCGATCTGGCAGACTGGCGCTTCAAGACGCACCTCGCCATAATCCACTCGCGCTTCTCGACCAACACCTTCCCGTCGTGGGACCGGGCGCAGCCGCTCCGGATGCTCTCGCACAACGGCGAGATCAACACGGTCAGCGGCAACGTGAACGCGATGCGCAGCCGCGAGCGGGCGCTCGACAGCGCCGCCTTTGGAGCCGACCTCGAGCGGTTGCTGCCCGTTGCCGAACCGGATTGCTCCGACTCGGGCAACTTCGACAACGTGCTCGAGTTCCTGGTCATGGGCGGTCGCGACATCGCCCACGCGATGACCATGATGATCCCGGAGGCTTGGCAGTCCGACTCCGAGATGTCCGCCGACAAACGCGCGTTCTACGAGTATCACTCCTGCTTGATGGAGCCCTGGGATGGGCCCGCGTCGATGGTCTTCACCGACGGCGACCGCATTGGCGCGGTCCTCGACCGCAATGGCCTGCGCCCGAGCCGCTACATCCTGACACACGATGACCGCGTGATCATGGCCTCCGAGGTCGGCGTCCTCGAGCTCGATCCGGAGCTCATCCGAGAGAAGGGCCGCCTTCAGCCCGGGCGCCTCTTCTTGGTCGACTTCCGCCAACGTAGACTCATCCCCGACGCCGAGCTCAAGGACGTCCTCGCGGGCTCACAACCGTGGGCACGTTGGCTGGGCGAGAGCCGAATGTTCCTCACGGACCTGCCGGATCCGACGGTATCTCCTAATGCCTCTCCCGCGACGTCAACGCCGCCGCTGCTCCCGCGGCTCACGGCCTTCGGCTACACGTCCGAGACGATGCAGTTCACGCTGTTGCCGCTCGCCGAGACCCAGACCGACCCACTCGGTTCGATGGGCAACGACGCCGCGCTCGCGTGCCTGTCGAGCGAGCCACGCCTCGTCTACGACTATTTCAAGCAGCTCTTCGCTCAGGTTACGAACCCACCCATCGATCCCATCCGAGAAGCGGTGGTCATGTCGCTCGAGTGCCCTATTGGGCCTGAGCAGAACCTCCTTACCGCGACGCCGGAACACGCTCGCCGGATCGTGCTGAAGCACCCGATCTTGTCGGACTCCGAGCTTCGGAAGCTCGCTGGCCTGAGCGGCACCGCCGGGACCACTACGACGGGCCGTGACGCCAACGCTGCCGGCTTCCGGTCAGTCACCATCGACATCACTTGGCCTCGCTCTCGCGGCGCGGCCGGCCTCGACGTCTCGCTCACGAGCTTGGCTGCCGAAGCAGAGCGTGCGGTCGACGACGGCGCGAGCTTCCTCATCCTCTCGGACCGCGCCACGTCCGAGACGCGCGTGCCGATCTCTGCGCTGTTAGCCGTCGGGGCGGTTCATAGCCACCTAGTCCGCACGGGTAAGCGCACGCGCGTGGGCCTCATCGTGGCTGGTGCCACCCGAGCGCGAGACCTCGACGTGGCGGGGCGGGAGTTCGCCGGCATCGAGCCCGCGATGACCTACCTCACGGCGGCCACGAAGCACGTGCTCGGCGGTCCCCAACCCCTCATCGACGCTGCCGGAAAGCGCGTGATCGTCATCGGCGGCGGCGATACCGGCACCGACTGTATCGGCACCGCGCTTCGGCAGGGCGCGACGTCGGTCGTAAACCTCGAGATACGCCCGCGTCCAACAAAGACCCGCGCTCCGGGGAACTCCTGGCCAGAGTGGCCCAACGTCTTCCGGGTCGACTATGGCCATGACGAAGTCGCCGCCGCGTTCGGCTCCGGTCCGCGTCAGTTCTCTGTGGCCACGACCCACTTCGAGGGTCAGGGCGGTCACGTGACCGGCGTTGCGCTGCGATCGTTTGCCGATTCGAGCGAGGTCTCGGACGCTGTGCTCCCCGCTGATCTCGTTCTCCTCGCGATGGGCTTCACGGGCCCCGAGAGCGCACTCCTCGATGCGTTCGGCGTTCGTACTGACGCACGGTCCAACGTCGCCGCCAAGATCCCGACTTTCCTGACGAATGTCGACGGCGTCTTCGCAGCCGGGGACTGTAGACGTGGTCAGTCGCTGGTGGTCACCGCGATCGCCGAAGGGCGAGGGGCGGCAAGAGCAATCGATCAGTGGCTCATGGGCGACACTCGCCTCCAGGCGCCGGCAGCGATGCTGCGCGCTTGATCAAAGGCGACGCGGCGGCACCGCGAAGGAGGGAACGCCATGGACGACGTAGTGACGGTTGATTGTCCCAGTTGCGGGGAGCCTACGGCCGTGGGCGTGAGCCTCGGCGAGGAGGCGGAGCGCGCGTCGCGTCGTATCTCGATAGAGGCGGATTGCGATGTGTGCTGTCGACCCCTCAGGGTTTTGGTCACCATCCGGCGGGGATCCGTGGTGCAGGCGGAGGTCGCGTCGGGATGGTGATCGGCGCTTTGACTCGAGCGTGAACCAAGCGTCGAGCGACACCGGCAGCGATGCCATGCGCCCGATCACCGACGCGGCGCCAGCCAATCACCGGAAGACAAGCTCTCGTAATCGCTGACTCTTTCGCGTGCCATCACGTAAGCATGGACGACACTACCGTCGTCGAGTGAGATGACGGTCCGCTCGTAGAAGGTCGGGTGCTCTTCGAGCGCGTCGAGCGCCAGGAGTGTCTCGTCGTCGACCTCGTAGACCTCCCCGAGGACCGCCGTGGTGCCGCCGGGGAGGAGGGCCGGATAGCTGCCGAGATCGACGAGCTCCCATGTAGGCCGTGTTCGGGCGAAGCGCTGAGGGACACGTCCTCCGAGTAGAGCGTGGTTGTGCTCCCCCTGCCGAAGAGTGCCGTACACGAAGACGGTGGTGGTGGGTCCGGACACGAACACCCGCAGAGTGCGTCATGTTGGCGGCTCCTCGGATGAGGCAACATCGCTCGTGCGTTAGGATACCCACATGCGAACACCTCGTCATCTCAGGCTGGAATTCAGTCTGCCCAGCCCGCTGCAGTGCTCGGCGCCCCGTTCAAAGGGTGGATGCTCTACTTGAAGGACGAGAGCCACCGCAGCAAGGTCCTGCTGGTGGACCCCCAGAACGAGAAGGCCATCGCCATCGGTCACCGTGCGTGTTCTCAGACCGAAGCCTACCCTGACGCGCCGGCTGGAGAGCTACTTTGGGACTGCTTCGGCTCCATCGTTCACGTGGCTCTCACGGCTGACCGCAAGGGCTTGCTCGTGAGCGCCAGCTACCACGACGGAGGCCACTGCTCGTCTCACGAGCTGAGCATCAAACGATACTGGCTTTCCAAGGACGCCCAAGCGCTCCTCGAGGCCGAAGCACCCAGCGCGCCCGATCGAAAGCCCGCGCCGTGAAGACGCCGCTCTGAGAGCCTGGCCGAAACGCTACAGCAGCGTCACGTGAGCGCCACATCGAGGGGCGAAGAGGGCGCCCGTGAAGCCCACGGTCCTCATCTGGTTCGCCCTATCTCTCGTGAGCGCATGCAGCGAGACCGTGGACGAACGCAGCGCCTGGCTCCTCTCGTCCTTCTTTCAGACCGATCGGGTCCTCTTGTCACGGGATCCCGGCCCAGTAGGCCAGAAGTACGCCTTGATGCGCTCTGGCGCCTACGCGTTCCTCCGAGGCTCGGCCGATCTCTTCGCTCGTGACGTCTCGACGCCGTGGTCGCCTCTCGCCCCACAGACGCGGTTCGGGAGCGCGGCGACTGCCTTAGTGCCGATCGTGGGCGATCCTCACGTCGAAAACGCAGGGAGCTACCTGGGCGCCGACGGTAAGCTCGTCGTCGACTGGAACGACTTCGACGCCGCTTGCTACGGTCCCTATCACGTCGACGTCTGGCGGCTCGCGGTGAGTCTAGAGCTCATCGGGACCGAGGTGGGTGCCGCGGCCGGAACGCTCGCGCGAGACGCCGGGCTCTCGTACGCGCTCACCATCGCGGGGCCTTCAGGCAGCGGCATCCGCGAAGGCGCCACCCACGGTCACTTCGCCGATGAGCTCTTGAAGAAGGCGCGTAAACGCGGCGACGCAGGCCGCTTGCTGAACGACTATGCGCCGGTGGGCGAAGACGGGCGTCGCCGGCTGTTCCTTGCCGACATCGAGGACCCCGAGGACGCGTACTGGAACGATACCTTGGCGTCCGTGAGCGACGACGCCGCCTCGGCCATCCGTGCGCTCATCATGGAGGCATACCCAGTCGCCCCGTACGAGCAGTTGTTGGGGTCGCTCGAGCCGATGAGCCTGGCCCGACGCCTCGGTGCCGGCGTCGGCAGCTACCCTCTATACCGTTACTACGCTCTCTTCCCGGGCCAGACCGAGCTGTCCGAGGACGACATCCTACTCGAGCTCAAGGAGGTCCGTGATCCCCTGGCCCTGGCGGGCGGCGCCCTGCTTCAGGCGAAACGCTACCCGTCGAGCGCGATACGGTCCGCGGAGTTGCAACGGGAGTTGCAGCTCACCGTCGCCAACGATCCCTGGCTGTCGACCGGGTCGGCGCTTGGGCTCTCCTTTCGACTTCGGCATCGCACGGCGTATCAGCGGTCTTTCGACCACGGCGACATCATCGACGCGGTGGCTAGCGGCGATGCGAGCGTCGACGACCTCAGAGTTCTGGCGACGCTGCTCGGCAGGCTGCTTGCGGACGCACACGGACGGACCGAAACGGCGACGGGCGAGGATAGTCGCTCCGTTATCGCTGCCGCAGTTGGGGCGGACGCGGCCGCTTTCGCGGAAGAGGTCGCCACTTTCGCGACCCGCTACGAGCGGCTCTTGCGCGGCGACTGGGGCCGCTTCAGCGAGCTCCTCGACAGCCGCGGAGAGACGCTGGGCTTGGCGCCGGCGATGGGGAGCATTTTATGATGGCGTCAGCAGTGGGTCTGGTCGTCACGGCGGCGCTGTTCTCGGCTCCCCCATCGAAGCCCCCGGGGCCGAAAGACGACCGTCCGTCGTCGACCGAAGCAAGGTGGGTCTTCGAAACCGAGTTGCTGGCGGGATACGGGGCCGCGTGGCGAGGAGACGAGTCGGCAAACGCGTTTGATCTGGAACGCGCCGAACTCGGTGTGGGATTCGACTGGCGGCGGCACGTGATGGCCGAGCTTCGGCTCGACACCGTGCGTTCCGTCTCCGGCCAGAGTCAGTTCGGCGTCGACGGAAACGCGCTCATCGTGCGCCTGAAGCGAGCCTGGTTCGGTGGCGGTGGTACGATCGGGGCCTTCGAGATCCAGGCCGGTGCCGGACTCATCGCGCACCCCTTTCTGAGCGAAGTGGAGCGAGGACACCCATTTAGAGGCGGTTCACCCACCCAGTTCGAACGCGGCTCGTTCCTCGAGACAGCAGACTTGGGGGCGTTCTTGAAGGTCGCGGGGTGGCGAGGCGCACTCGAGCTGGGGGTTGCCGTGATGAACGGCGAAGGGTACTCGGACGTGGAGCTGAACGAGGAGAAGGACCTCCTCGCTTGGGTGGGGTCCGAACCCTGGCAAGGGCCGCTCTTTGGCTCGCCCGCGTCCTTCTGGCTAGGGGTCGCGTTTCAGGACGGCTCGATCGGCGCCGGGAGCGCCGCCAATCGACGTCTCCTCGCGGGGGCGACCTTCGCGTCGAGCCGGATCTCGACGGGGTTCGAGTTCGCCTACGCGTTTGGGTACACAGGCGAAGGAGGGCGCGACGCCTCAGGGACTGGGGTCTGGCTCTCTGGCGAGCCCGTCGCGAGCTGGCTCGGGGTTTATGCGCGTTATGACCACCTGAACGACGAGATAGACGACGACGACGCCGTGCGGCATAGGGTCGCCTTCGGCCTCTATTCGGACTTGCTCACCGGCCTTGGGGGCAAGCTCGGTCATGGCCGGATCTGGCTTCGCTACACCCATGAACGTTCGGGTGCGGACCGGGGCCCCGTCCCAGGAGTGCCTGACTCCTCCACCTTTCATGCGTTCTCGCTACTCGTCGACCTCGACGCCATGTATCGCGTCGCCATCGGGGCTCCATGACCAACACGATGCGCTCTATGAATGCGTTCTCTCGGAGCCACGGTTACCGACTCTCGGGGGTCGGCGTCGGCTTGGCACTGCTCAGCCACGGCTGCGTCGGTTCGCGTGACGCGGACAGTACCTTCGACCCGCTACCTGACCTCAACGCCAGGGTGGACACCAACGGCTCGAGCGACAGCCGAGTGACTCTGCCTCCCGAAGGTGACGCCGCACCGGGTTTGACCGACGCGAGCCCCCTCTCCGAGCTTGGCGTACGCATCAACGAAGTGGCGGCTTCCGGAGACCCCGAAGACTGGGTCGAGCTCATCAACCTCTCGAAGGGAGCGATTTCGCTCGATGGGTACGCGCTCACCGACGCCCCGGATGGGTCGCCGGTCCCGTTGGCGAGTGGGCTCGTCATCGAGCCTGGCGCCCTCGTGGTCCTCGATGTCTCGGAGCTGACCTTCGGCTTCAAGATCGGCTCTGACGAGGCCCTGTATCTCTACGACCCGACGGGTGCTCTCATCGACTCGGCGGACTGGGACGAAGGCGCGTCCCCGGAAGGTGGCTCCTTCTCACGAAAGCCGCATGGGACGGGCGACTTCGTGACGACCACCCCAGACACGCGCGGCGAGCCGAATGACGACGCGGCCATCCCGACGCCCGACGCGGGGAGCGTCGACGGCGATCAAGAGATGGGTGACGTGGTCGACGCACCGGACGACGACATCCTCACTGAGCCGGACTCGGACGACCATGATGACGGTGGGGCGCCGGACGTCTCTTCATCACTGGATAGCTCGTCGACTCCAGACAGCGGCACCCTCCCTGAGGAGCCGCCCTTAGTCGTCATCAACGAAGTGACGGCGACCGGCAGTGACGAGATCGAGCTCCTGAACCTGAGCGCAATCACGGTCGACCTCTCGGGCTGGGCGATCGTCGACGCCGACTACATCCTCGACCCAACCACGCTGGACCACCGCTACGACTTCCCTGCCGGCAGCGCGATCGGCCCAGGCAAGTACCTCGTCCTCGAAGGGGAGATTGATCACCCCTTTGGCGTTGGGAAGGCCGATCGGCTTCAATTGCTCGCCCCTGGCGACGTGGTGATCGACGACACGTCATGGACCGAGCCAGCAGCCGCCACGTCATGGTGCCGAATCCCGAATGGAACCGGTGACTTCGAGGTCTGTGAGGCCGCGACCTTCGGAGTCTCCAACGGCGGACCACCATTACCTGGCGTACTCGCGCTGAACGAAGTCACCTCGTCGGGTGATGACCTGATCGAGCTTGTGAACCTCGGTCCGGGCCCGGCCCTCGTCGGGGGGCACGCCGTGAGCGACGACGGTTACCTCCCGGAGGATCTGGAGACCATGCCTCTTCACTACACGGTTCTGACCTCCACGGCAGTCCTGGCGGTGGGCGAACGGCTCGCACTGATGAAGGGTACAGACCACGCCTTCGGGCTGGGCAAGTCGGACACCGTGACACTCTGGAGCCCGGGTGGTGAGGTCCTCGACACCACCTCGTGGGTGGACCCGGGCGCCGAGGTCTCGTGGTGCCGCTCCCCCGATACGACAGGCCCGTTCGGCACCTGTAGCGTCGCGACGCCCGGTGCCGAAAATCCGTGAAGACTCCTGCACTTCGTAGGTGAAACGCGCATCCCGCTGCTCTAAGCTGACGGGGTTCTCGACGCCTGTTGGGCCATAAAGTCAGCAGAGCCGCTTCGCGGAGAGTGAACGTGACGATGAGAGTACAACACCGCCGGGTGGCCTTCCGCGCATCCCTCGTCCTACTGAGCATCGGTTGCTACTCGTCTGGCACGACTCCGGAGTTCGACGCCAGTCCGGTGGCGGACACGGCAACCGAGACCAAGCCGTTCGATCCGGGCCCCGTGTCGATGAGGCGCCTGACGCTAGAGCAATATCGAAACGTCATCATGGACCTGTTTGGGGGCGAGGTGGTTGTCCCCGATCTCGAAGATCCCGACTTGTCACAAGGCGGGCTGCTCTCCGTCGGTGCCGCCGAGACGACCTTTAGCGCCCGTGGCGTGTCCTCCATCGAAGAAGCGGCGCTCTCCATCGCGAAACAGGCCATCGATGACGAGACGCAGCGGTTGCGCTGGATCACTTGCGCTCCGACGGGCACCAAGGACGAGACCTGCAGCCGGACCGTCCTCGCACGCCTCGGACGATCGGCGTGGCGTCGCCCTCTCCTACCCGCGGAAGTCGAACGGCTCGCCACTGTCGC
>CANMLD010000032.1 GCA_947498315.1 Pseudomonadota bacterium
CGAGCGCACCCGTGTCACGTGCCGGCTACTCGTCGACGGTGCTCCATCCAGAGACCTACTCATTTGTGGCCTCACCACGGCTGCTCGAGCGACTCACGTTGGCCGCCCCGGAAGACTGCCATCGTCACACGCTGCTCGACATCGACCGGTCACTCCCGCTCACGCGCTATCTGACTAGCTCGCCCGGGCCCGAGTTGGCTTTCGCGGACGAACGTTACCTCGGCGCCGGTGCCGCGATGCACGCGCTTGCCTTGGCTGGCCACGGCGTCTGCGTTCTGCCCGACTACATGACGCGCGCTGATCTCGCGGAACGCCGCCTCGTCCGGCTCTTCCCGGACCGTCCGCTGCTCTCCGACTCGTTCCGACTCCTGTACCGGGCTGAGAGCGCCCTCTCGAGTGCGCTCGCCGGGCTGTCGAGCTTCCTTGCCGACCGACCACTCTCATGACGACGTCCGTAGGGATCTTTCGTCTCTCGTGGCTCTCTCTTCGATTGGACCACCTTGACACTCCACATCGTGTCGGCATCCTCGGACTCCAATGAACGATGTCCAACTCGAACGCCTCCTTCAAGACGTCGCCGCAGGCCGCCTGTCCACTGACTCCGCCCTGACTACCCTACGCGAGTTCCCCGTCGCCGAGCTCGAAGAAGCGAGCCTCGACACGCACCGGGCCTTACGCGTCGGCTTCCCCGAGGTGGTGCTCGCCGGCCCGAAGACCGATGGGCAACTCGACGAGATCGTGGGTCATCTCCTCACTCTCGACGGCAATATCGTGCTCACGCGACTCGAGCAGGTCCGCGCCCATGCGCTGCTCTCGCGCCATCCACACCCGTCGGGCCGCGTCTCCGAGAAGGGCCGTCTCCTCATCTACGACCGTGAGCCCATCGCGATTCGAGGGCGCGGCACCATCGCCGTGCTCTCCGCGGGCACCTCCGACAGCGCCGTCGCCGAAGAGGCCGCCGTCGTGGCAGAGCTGATGGGCAACCACGTTCAGCGCGTCGTCGACGTCGGGGTCGCCGGGATCCATCGGCTGCTCCGCCACCGAGACCTGTTACGCGACGCCGCCGTCTTCATCGTGGTCGCCGGCATGGAAGGCGCCCTGCCGTCCGTCGTCGCCGGTCTCGTGGGCGACCGCCCGATCATCGCCGTCCCGACCTCGGTCGGCTATGGCGCCTCGTTCGGTGGACTCGCAGCCCTGCTCGGCATGTTGAACTCGTGCGCAGCCGGCGTGACCGTCGTCAATATCGACAACGGCTTTGGCGCGGGTTACGCCGCCGCGCTCATGAACAGGGAGCGGCGCGCGCGGTGACGACGAGTGGTGCCCACGAGCGGCCGCGCCGCATCCTCTACGTTGATTGCTTCGCCGGCATTGCCGGCGACATGATGCTTGGCGCGCTGCTCGATCTCGGCCTCCCTTTACAGCACCTGCAAGATCGCCTAGCCCTCCTTGGTCCCCTCGACTTCGAGCTCGAGGTAAGGCGGGCCGCTCGCCACGGCATCGTCGGCACGGACGTCCAAGTCCGGCTCGACGTCGCCCCCAAAGCGACGGGCTCGTGGTCGTTCACGCCCGTCGCCTCCACCGGAGCCCCCTTCACCGCGCCCTCCCATGACGACCACGGCCGCCGCTATCGCGAGATCCGCACTCTGATTACCGACTCGGCGCTGTCGGGCACCGAGAAGGGCCTCGCGCTGGCTATCTTCGATCGCCTCGCCGTCGCCGAAGGCAAGCTCCACGCCATCTCTCCGGACGACGTCCACTTTCACGAAGTTGGCGGCGTCGACGCCATCGTCGACATCACCGGCACCGCCATCGGGCTCGCGTGGCTCGCTCCGGACGAGATCGTCTGCGCCCCGCTGCCGGTCCCGCGCGGCACGGTCAAGTGCGCACATGGAACCATGCCTCTCCCTGCGCCGGCAACGCTCGAGCTGATGGTCGGCGCTGACGTCACCGCTATCGACGGACAGGGCGAATGGGTCACTCCTACGGGCGCCGCCATCGCCACCACACTCGCGACGCGCTACGGCACCATCCCGTCGATGGCCGTCACCGCAATCGGCTACGGCGTTGGTGATCGCGATCCACCGGCGCGCGCCAACCTGCTGCGGCTCATCGTCGGTACGGCCCCAAGCGCCGGCCCATCGACCGACGTCATCATCGAGACCAATCTCGACGACAGCACGGGCGAAGCCATCGGTCACCTCACCGAGCGCCTCCTGGCCGAAGGCGCGCTCGATGTCTGGGTGAGCCCAATTCAGATGAAGAAGGGCCGCCCCGGCGTCACTGTAAGCGTTCTGGCCGATCCGGGCCGTCGCCCCTTCCTTGAACGCGTCCTTCTCTCGGAGTCGAGCGCCATTGGCTTTCGTCGCGTGCCCGTCGAGCGCTACAAGCTCGCACGCCGCATCGAGGTGGTGGAGTCAGCCTTCGGGCCCATCCGAGTCAAGGTCGCTTTCGAAGGCGAGACGATCATGAACCAGGCACCGGAGTACGAAGACTGTCGACGCGCCGCAGAGGACCACCGGGTCCCCTTGAAAGACGTCTTCGCCGACGTCCTGGCCAAGATGGGAAAGGCCTGATGGAGCTCAGCCCAGCCGGCCTCATCACGCTCCTCACGCTGAACGTCTTTCAGACCTTCACGAGCCCAGCCGAGCGCTATCAAGCCATCGATCGAGAGATCAAGACGCTGAACCCGGACATCGCGACCTTTCAAGAGGTGAAGCGCACGAACTCGGGCGCCTCCTCCATCGACCACCTCCTCCCGAGTCACCAGCACCGTGTCGTCAAGGGGCGCCCCGGCGGATACGTGCAAGCGATCGTCTCTCGATACCCGATCGTCCGCATGCTCGAGGTCCCCTTTCGCAACAACCGCGCGCGGATGGCGCTCGGCGCGGTCATCGCCGTACCCACGCCCGGCGGCTCGCGAGAAGTGATGGTCTTGACCACGCACCTCGACTACCAGCTATCCCACCACGAGGAGCGCCGCGCCCAAGTGAAGGCTATCTTCGCCGCGGCTGCCGACTTCAACGGCCCCGTCGCCGTCACCGGTGACTTCAACTTCGGAGACGGCGAAGCCGAATCCGACGCGATCCCGGGCACCTACATCGACGTGTGGCGTTCTCTCAACGGCGACG
Organism: Pseudomonadota bacterium; assembly: GCA_947498315.1. Taxonomy (GTDB): domain Bacteria; phylum Myxococcota_A; class UBA9042; genus SXOO01. Next base: position 3,129 of record CANMLD010000032.1, read on the forward strand.
CCCCCGGTTTCACCTGGGATCGGGAGAACAACCCGATGGCCAACAAGGGCAGCCTCGTCGGCGAGCCGAGCCGTCGCCTCGACCGGATCTTCTGGCGCGGCGGCCGAGCGCTGGAGTCGCGCATCGTCATGAACCAGATGGTACGGCCTGCGGACAAGACGCGCCCTGCCCTATTTCCGAGCGATCACTACGGCGTCTTCGCCAAGCTGGAGGTCCGATGAGCCTGCGTCTCCCCGAGTCCCGATCGTCCAAAGACGCGCTCTGGACCGAGCTTTTGACCCGGGGCGACAGCGACGTCGCCTGGCGTGACGGCCGAACCTGGGCCTACGTCTACGATCCGGGCCCGGACGCCGAAGAGCTCTCGAAGCGTGCCTTCGTGCGCTTCCTCGACGTGAACGCGCTCGATCCGACGGCCTTCCCGAGCGCCCTTCGCTTGGAGAACGAGGTGGTCGCGATGGCTGCGCAGCACGTGAACGCGCCCGCCGGGGCCGTCGGCAGCTTCACCAGCGGCGGCACGGAGAGCATCATCCTGGCCGTGAAGGCCGCCCGCGACGCGTGGCGCGCGAGCCGTTCGGATCGAGAACACGCAAGACCGAACCTGGTCCTCCCTGAGACCGCGCACGCCGCGTTCCACAAGGCCGCGCACTACCTCGATCTCGACGTCATCAACGTCCCTGTGGACCCGAACACCTACCGTGCCGTCCCGGCGCTCATCGAGGCAGCGCTCGACGACGACACCTGCCTCACGGTCGGGTCGGCCCCCCAGTACCCGCACGGCGTCATCGACCCCATCGAGGCCCTAGCCGCCATCGCGAGCGCGCGCGGCATCCGCTTCCACGTCGACGGCTGCGTCGGCGGGTTCATGCTCCCCTTCTGGAAGCGCCTCGGCGCGGACATCCCGGTCTTCGACTTCACGATCCCCGGCGTGACCTCGATGTCAATCGACCTCCACAAGTACGGCTTCGCGCCCAAGGGCGCCTCCGTCATCCTCCACCGGTCGGCCGCGCTGCGACAACACCAGATTTACGCGTGTTCGACCTGGGCCGGCTACACCATCGTCAACAACACGGTGCAGTCGACCCGCTCGGCCGGTCCGATGGCCGCAGCGTGGGCCACTCTTCGCTACCTCGGCTCTGAAGGCTACCTGGAGCTGGCACGCCGCATGATGGACGCGACGGCGCGCACTCGAGCCGGCATCCTCGCCATCCCGGGTCTCGAGATCATGGGCGATCCCGACATGAACATGCTCGCTTTCACGACCACGGACGGCACGAGCGTGTTCCACATCGCCGACGAGATGAAGGAGCGAGGCTGGACCGTTCAGCCGCAGCTCTGCTACGGCCCGCACCGCGCCAACATCCACCTGTCCGTGAACGCAACCGCCCCTGAGCTCGTGGACCCGATGCTCGCGGCCCTCGCCGACAGCACCGTGGCCGCTCGCAAGCTCCCGTCGGGACACTTGGCAGCGGCCGTCGTCTCGCTCCTCGGCGGCAAGGCTGAGCTCGACGATGCACTCTTCATGCAGCTCATGAGCTTCGCGGGCGTCACGGCCGGTGCGACTGGACCGACCTTGCCTTCGCGCATGGCCGGCATCAACGAAGCTCTCGACGCGCTGCCGCCGAAAGCGCGGGAAGCGCTGCTCGTTAAGTTCGCGAACTTGCTCTATTCGTCGTGATCGAGAGGGCCCGGCCCGCCTTCGACGTACATTGTGTGCTGTGCGCTTCCCGCCACGCTCGGGCGCTGCTATAAAAGCGCCTTGTAACAGACTCGGGGGACTCCGATGCGACCGCTCCTACGCCACGCCGCCACGCTCGCGCTCATCACGACCACAGCCATCACCAGCACCGCTTCGGCAGGTGGCTACGACACTCCCGTGCTCTACTCAGCCCGACACATGGGCATGGGCGGCACGGGCGTGTCCTGGGTCTATGACCCAACGGCGCTCTACATCAACCCGGCCGGCATTGGTCAGACCGAGTTCATCTCGCTCACGCTCGACATCTCGCCCATCATCGCGTCCATCGAAGCGGTCCCCAAAGGCGACACCCCGGCCAAGGCCGGTCCCGCGCTGCTGACGCCTTTCCTCTTTGGCGCCAGCTTCCGCGTCTGGGAGTACATCACTCTCGGCGTCGGCGCGTTCCCGGTCGCGTCGGCGAGCGGTGGCTACGAGTACTCAGTGGCAGCGACCAGCCTCGACATAGTCGACGAGACGTCGATACGCTTCTTCGAGTTCCCCGTCGCGATCGCGTTCAACTACAAGGACTACGTCAGCGTCGCGTTTTCGTGGCGCCCCACCCTCGCTCAGATCGTTCGGTCGCAAGAGAGCACCAATCAGCAAGGCAACACGGCGCCCTACCACGATCTCTCCACGTCGGGCTTCAGCATGGAAGGCTGGCGCGTCGGGCTTCAGGCCAAGCCCATCGAGATGTTGAGCATCGGCGTGCATTATCGCCACAAGCTCGAGATGAACACCGAGGCCGACCGCGGCATGCTCCTCAGCTATGAGATGAAGAACCCGGTCTTCCCGGTCATCCTCCCCTCAAAGCTGACCTTCGGCGCCCGCGTCGATGTCCCTGTACTGGAAGTTGACCTCGGCATCTCCATCGACGCCGAGTACGGCTGGCAGAGCCAGAACGACAAGGTCTCGGTCACCGCCGAGTCGGCAGCGCTGAACGTCAACGGCGTTGCAATCCCGGGCACCGAGATTCAGAACGCCGACTTCCCCATCCTCTACAACTGGCAAGACGCCTGGACGGTACGCTGGGGGGCAGAGGTCGGGTTCCTCGAGGGAGCCGCCCTCCGCGTGGGCTTCATCTGGGACCAGGAGACCTCGAACCGCGGCTATCCTTCCGCGTTCGGAACCCCGCCTGCCGACACCTACAGCCTCACCCTTGGCGGCGGTTACAAAGCGAAGAACTGGGAGGTCAATCTGGCCTACGCCTACCGCACCGGTGAGACCACCATCGAGCCCGAGGACGTGAAGGATAGCGCCACCTGCACCAACTGCAGCTCGGCCGGCTACCACGCCATCGAGCTCCACGGCATCTACGTCGACTTCTCGTGGTACTTCGATCTCCCGACGTCCCTCGCGCACTGGAGCCCGAAGGCCAAGTAGTAGCGGCAACCCGACTGGTTGCTGCCCCGAGGAAACATGCCCGCTCCCGAAATCGGTCTCCTGAGCCAGCTGTGGTCGATGAAAGGCCGGCTCGTCCGGCTCCCGGGCGCTTATCAGGCCTATCAAGTCGTCACCAAGCGCTTCGGCGAGGGTCAGGTCTATCCGATACGGATCGGCCCCATGCGGGGCTTCAAGTGGCGTCGCTACAACAGCCTGCCCTACTGGTACCACCTCGGGCTCTGGGAGCCCGAGGTGAGCCGCCTCATCGCCTCTCACCTGCGCCCGGGTGACTGCTTCTGGGACATCGGTGCCAACGCCGGCTACCACACGCTCATCGGCTCCCGCTCGGTCGGCCCCACCGGCACGGTCCTCGCAATCGAGGCCGACCCGAACGTCGCGCGCATGTGCCGTGAGGAGCTCGAGCTCAACCACGTCAGCAACGTCGAACTGGTGAACCTGGCTGTCGCCGACGCCGATGAACCGGTGACCCTCCTCGTGCGCGAGAACAACCTCCTGAACTCACTGGCGTCCGTCGGCGGCGAAGGCACCCCGGTCGAAGTCCCGGGCTTCCGCCTCGACACGTTGCTCGCCCGCCACCGTCGCCCACACCTCATCAAGATGGACATCGAAGGCGCAGAACGCACCGCGCTCCATCATGGCGAAGCGCTCTTCAGCGGCCCCGATCGCCCGCGCATCCTGCTCTCGACCCATGGCGAGGACATCAAGGATATCTGCGAACGGTTCCTCCTCGACCATGACTACGTCGTCGAAGGGGGCCCCGGCTTCGAGCACATGCTGGTCGGGATCCCACGCTGACTCGCTCCCCGGAGGCCCGACCGTGAGTGACGAGCTCACCGACGTCTACTTCGACGTCGTCTGCCCCTTTGCCTACTTGGCCATGACGCAGCTTGCGGGACGTGACGGGTTCCGATGGCGGCCCGTGCTCCTAGGCGGCCTCTTGAAGGAAGGCGGGACCACCCCAAACCCCTGGGGGAGCCCCGGCCAGGGCGACGCTCTCCCGCTCTCGCCAGACAAGCGCGCCTACATTCAGCTCGACGCCGAACGTCACGCCGCCCTCTACGGCGTCCCACTGCGTTGGCACCCGGACCACCCCGTCCGCTCTCTCCTCCCCATGCGCGTGCTCATCGCACTGTGCGAGATGGACGACCATGGCGTCTGGCTCCCGGCACAGCATCAAGGCGTGGCCTTGGCGCTCTACCACGCCTATTGGGTCGATAACCTAAACTTGAGCGATCCCGAGGCGTTGACGCGAGTCCTCAACGCCGCCGGCGCTCCGGGCGCATCCTTGGTCGCCGCCGCGAACACGGACGCCATCAAGGCGACGCTCACGACAGCGACCGCCGCCGCCGCCGAACGTGGCGCGTTCGGGGTCCCAACGCTCTGGCGGGACGGCAGGCTGGCCTTCGGGCAAGACCGCGTCTGGGACTTCCTCGAACAAGACCGCCTCTGGCCCGCCCCGGCCAGTGCGCCCCGGCCCGACGCCGCGCTCGACTTCTGGTACGACTTCTCCAGCCCTTTCGCCTACATGGGCGGCTTGAGGGTGCAAGACGCCGCTCGACGTGCGGGTCTGACTGACGACCAAGTCCGTTGGCGCCCCATGCTGCTCGGCGCGCTCTTCAAGGCCGTCGGGCAAGCGAACGTCCCGCTCGAGACCTTCTCGCCCGCCAAACAGCGTTACTTCCAGCACGAGCTGGTTCGTCTCGCCGCCGCGGCGGGAGCCCCCTACCGCTGGCCTAGCCGCTTCCCGATGCGCACGACGACGGCGCTTCGCGTCGCGCTCCTCCTCGAGGGAGAGGACCGCCAACGCTTCTCCCTCCGCGTCTTCGATGCCTATTGGGGCGAGGACCAGGACATCTCGGAAGAATCGGTGCTCGAGGGCCTCCTCAGCGAACTCTCACTTCCGACATCACTGCTCGAACAGGCCGGGTCGGACGAGAGCCGGAAGGCGCTCATCACGGAGACCAGCGAGGCGCAGAGCGCCGGCGTCTTCGGAGCGCCGACCTTCGTCATCCCAGCGACCGGCGAGCGCTTCTGGGGCCAAGACCGGCTCCATCTGGTCTGCCGAGCTCTCGGCACCTGAACCCCAAAAGAGCCTGGCGCCGGAATTAGGGCCCGACTGATACACGTTCCAGCCTCATCGGGCACGGGGGTCATCCTCCCGTGACTGCTGGACATTTTGAACCAGAGGAGCCCTCCATGCGCCGCACCACCTTGCTCGTCCTACTCGCGCTCACGTCCCTCTCAGTCACCGCCGTCGCCGCCCGCCGCCCGCCGCCCCGGCCGCCAGCCCCGGTCGCGCTGCATGAGCGAGTGTCGGCCATCGAGCGCGACGTGCTCGCCATCGAAGAGCTGATCCTGCACCTAAATGGCGAGGCGAAGACGATCGTGGAAGTGCAGCGGCGTCTAGATCGTACGTTGGCTGAGCTCCGCGATCTCCGTATCGACGTTCAGAAGGCCCCGCCGCCCGTCGCCTTGGTCCCGCGGATCGTCCCTGTCCCAGTCCGTCCGGCCGTGGTCACACCCATCTTTGACGCCGAGCTCGACGCCATCCTTGCCAGCGCCAAGAAGCAGAGCTTCGACCGGGAGATCATGCGGGTGCTCGACATGGGGCTCGTCGGCAAGCCCGTCAGCGTCTCGCAGGTGAGGCGCGCTATCGCCCTCTTTACGTTCTCGCGCGAGCAGCTCGAGGTCGTGGAGAAGCTCAACCCGATGATCACCGACCCCGAAAACCGCTTTCAACTCTTCGAGTCCTTCGTCTTTAGCTCGGATCAGGCCGCGCTCGAGAAGGTCCTGAATCGGGAGGGCCGGCGCTGATGACTGACTCGACGTCCAGGGCTGCTGCCGTCGACGCCGGCGCGGCGCTCGGTGCTGCTCCTGAGCGTTCAGCGATCAGCGGTCGGCCGTCAGCTTCGGTCGGCCGGCCGCGCGACATGTCTCGCACGACGCGGCGCTTCCCCGGTCTCGCCCGGCTGACCGCTGAGCGCCGACCGCTGATAGCCCTGCGTCAGCTCCGGCTCAAGCCGACGACGCCGGCGCCGGCGCTGATCGCAGCTCAGTCGCCGCGAAGCAGCTCGTCGACCCGGCTCACGAGCGCCTCACGAGAGCGTCGCACTGCGTCCGCCTTGTCCTTCGCCGTCGCTCGTAGCCAAGCGGCCGACAGCAGTGCCTTTCGCCGCTCCACCCGCTCTCCGTAGCGCAGCGCGACGTAGCCCGCGACAGGCGCCAGAACGAAAGTCGCGGCGCCCGCCACGGGCCCCCAAAACCAGCCTGCGACTAGTGCCTCCGCCACGTAGGTCACGGAGAGGACTGCGAGCCCGGCAAGCAGCTTGATGGTCCCGATGAGGTCGTCGTGGCGTCCGGCGAGCTTCACGGAGAGCGGCCGAACGAGACGATACGGGAGCCAGCCGAGCAGCGCCCCGAACGCGGCCACGGGCGCGAAGAGGACGATGGGCGCGGCGTACCACCAGGCGGAGCGACCGGATGAGCCCTCTAGGGCCAAGGGGTCTTCAATCCCGAGCTCCTCGAGCTCTCGCACGAAGCGGCGAACTTGCTCCGCCAAAGCCTCGGCATCATTCGGACGACTCGCGAGGAGGGACCGGTACACTCGCGCCAGCGTCTGCGCACGAGCGTGACGAAGCGCCAAGTCGTCGCGACACGCTGGGTCGGTGTAGGCGGCGACGAGCAGGAGTCCCCGCCACACCTCGCTCGACTCCGCTTCGAGCAGGACGTCCGCCATCGCGCTGTGGATTCGGCTCGTGAGCGCCTCGGCCGCAGCGAAGCCGGTCCCGTGCTCTCGAGCGAACTCGGCGACATCGATAGGCTCCGCGAAGGTCACGCTCACGGCTGACCGGAAGGTGGTCTTGTCCTCGAAGAGGAGCCCGGCCGCGACGATGGGGAGTGGCCCGCTCACAGCGCCCGCCTCTATCGCCGAGAGGGCGATCCGTGCGGCGCCCGTCTTCAAGGGCTTCATCGCGGGATCGCTGTGGCTGGTCCCTTCAGGGAAAAGCGCGATGTTCCGGCCGGCAGAAAGCGCGTCGCGGCAGAGGGCGAAGGTCCGATCGTTCTTCGTGGTGTCCTCACCGTCGCGTGAACGGTAGACCGGGATACCGCCAAAAGCCTTCATCGCCGCACGCCCAACGGGGTTCCCGAAGAGAGTGCTCTTGGCGAGGAAGTGCATCGGCACGCGGGTGGCAAGGCGTACGATGAGTGGGTCGAGCAAGCCGTTCGGGTGGTTGGCGACGACGATGAAGGGCCCTCTCGTGGGGAGCCGTCCGGGGTGCCGCACGTAACGCACCGGGTAGAACAGTCGCACGAGCGCGAGCAGCACGACGCGAATGAAGGTGATCACGCCGCGGCTCCGGGCCGAGCCCCGGCGGGCGGCTCGGGGAGCACGCGCCACCCGATGGCCCACACGATCCCACTGGCGGCCATGGTGATCGGCACGAGCAGGAGGCCGAGGTGCAGGTCCCCCGTCACGCGGCTGATGATGCCGACGATGGGCGGGGAGATGGCGTCGCCGAGGACGTGAATGAGCAGAATCGAGAGAGCGAAAGCGCGTACGCGGAGGCCGGAGCTGACCGAGTTGACGAGGATGGCGTTGATTGGAGCGTTGTAGCACCACATGAACAGCTGTGCCCCAGCGATGAGGAGCCCGATCTGTAGCTTCCCCTCGACCTCGAACGCGAGCACGGCGAGGCCCGACGCGATCACCATCGTGATCCCCGAAAGCGCCAAGTAGGGCTGCCGGGTCTTGCCCTTTAGCCAGTCCCCGAGGAAGCCGCCGAGGACCGTGCCGCCAAGTCCGCCGACGACGGTGGCTCCGCCAACGAGGGTCCCGGCTTCGGCCAGATCCATGCCGCGATGGCGTGACAAGAAGGTCGGAAACCAGTCGGCGAGCGCCCCGGACGCGAAGGTGACGAGAACGTAACCACCGACGGCATAAGCGTATTGTCGGTTCCCAAGCAACGCAGGCAGTGCTTGCCTCCAGGTAGGGGGCACCTCGGACTTGTCGGTGTCGAAGGTGCCGCGCCCTGGGTCTCTGACGGTCAGGACCGCGAGCGCCGCGAGCACGCCGGGCAACCCCACAATGAGGAACGCAGCCCGCCACCCGAACTCCTGCCCGAGATAGCCGCCAAGCCCAAAGCCGATGGCCGATCCGACGGGGATCGCCACGTAGAACACGGTCAGGACCTTATTGCGGCGGTCAGGAGGATAGTAGTCCGAGAGCCAAGCTGGGCTGAGGGTCGCGTAGGCCGCTTCACCGATCCCCACGAAGGCCCTTGCGATGAGTAAGGTCCAAAAGCCGGTGGCGAAGGCAGCGGCGGCCGTCGCGAGCGACCAGAGCGCGACGCCGGACGCGATGACGACGCGCCGCGGATACCGGTCCGCAAGCGAGCCGACGACGGGGCTCGCTAGCATGTAGACGATGACGAAGGCCGAAAGCGGGTAGCTGGTCTCATCGTCAGTGAGCCCAAGATCCGTCTTGATCAGGTCCTTCACTGCGCTCGGCACGTACCGGTCGACGTAGTTCAGAAGGTTCAAGGCGGTGAGAACCAGGACGGCGCGGCGCGCCCCCTCTGGAATCGCTTGCAGTTTCGGTAGTTCCACGGGTCCACTATGTTGCCCCCTTGGCGCAAGCTTGTCGAGTGAGTACGGACTTCAAATCCTCTCGAAGCATCCACCTTCGGGGGAGTTGCATCCACCGCCGAGTGGGGCAGGATGGCCTTGGAGGAACGGCGTGAACTGGTTTGGGAGCCTGTGGCGAGCAATTTGGATTGGGGTGGTGGTCAACGCCTGCTTGGCTGCGTACCTGATTGGGCGCATCGGCACGCTCTTCATCTGGGACCGCACCCGCCGCGCCTCCGCCGTCGCTCGCCTCCGTGGACGCCTCCTACGCTTCGGCATGGCTCACCTGGGCGCGACCTTCATCAAGCTAGGCCAAGTGCTCAGCACGCGCCCCGACATTCTCGCTCCCGAGACCATCGACGAGCTGCGCTTGCTACAGGACAAGCTCCCTCCAACGCTCTTCGCCCGCTTGCGCCCGCAGCTCGAGGCGGAGCTCGGCGGCCCGCTCGCAGATCACTTCAGAGAGTTTGATGAGATCCCGGTCGCAGCCGCCAGCGTCGCTCAGGTACACCGTGCCGTGACACACGACGGTGACGAGGTGGCGGTCAAGATCCTGCGCCCCGACGTCCGGGCGCGCGTGGAACGCGATGGCAGGATCTTGCGATTTCAAGCTCGGATCCTCAACCTCATCCCCGCCATTCGGTCCACCGACCCCATCGGGCACCTCGAACACTTCCTCGCTGGTATCCTCGAACAGACCGACCTGCGTCTCGAAGCCGACAACTACGAGGTCTTTCGGCGCAACTTCGAAGGCAATGCTCAGGTCCGCTTCCCTCGGGTCTACCGCGGCCTCTCTGAGCAGCGCGTCCTCACGATGGAGTTTCTGCGCGGCCGCAAGGTCGACGCGCTCGGACCGGGCGATCACAGCGCGCCCGCGTTCGCGCTCCGCGACCTCTTCCTCAAGATGTGCTTCGAAGACGGATTCCTGCACGCCGACCTGCACCCGGGAAACCTCCTAATCGACGACTCGCAACGTATCGTCATCTTCGACGTTGGCCTCGTGGTCCGACTGAACGACCGTCACCTGGCGCAGGTGGTCGACCTCGGCAAGTGCCTGTCGTTCGGCCAGACCGACGACTTCGTGAGTCATCTCCGAAACTTCCACACCTATGTGGGGGACATCGACTGGCCCGCGCTCACCCGCGACGCCGAAGCCTTCGCCTCACGCTTCCGAGGCCGAACGACGGCCGAGCTCGAGTGGGGGGTCGTCATCGGCGACATGTTCGCCATTGGTCGCCGCTACGGTCTGAAGCCGGTCCCGGAGATGGCGCTACTCCTCGTGGGCCTCGTCACTGCCGAAGGCATCGGCAAGATGCTGAACCCAAACGCGAATTCGTTTCAGGACCTCGGACTCTACTTGATGCCGCTGCTTGCCCGTAAGGGGCTGCTGCCGACTCTCCCGATGCAGAGCACGTAAGGGAGGGGGCGGGCTAGTCTCACTCGTCGAGGATCGTAAACTCGACACGTCGGTTGACCTCGAACTCCGCGTCGGTCTTCTCCTCCGGCACGATGGGCGTGCTCTCGCCGAAGCCCTCCGAGCTGAGACGACCGGGCGCGACCCCGCGCGCCACCAGATACTTGAGGACGGCCTTGGCGCGTGACGCGGACAACGTCTTGTTTCGCCCGGCTGGGCCTCGCGTGTCCGTGTGGCCTTCGATGCGGACGCGCTTGATCTGGGGGTTCGTACCCATGATCTTCAGCATGGCCGCGAGCACTGGGTCGCTCTTGGCCATGATGACGGCCTTGCCGTAGAAGAAGTAGATCTTGTCCTTGATGATGATCTTGTTGCCCTCGACGTGGGCCAGCTCGTCTGGACAGCCGTCGTCGTCCTCGATCTCGTTCACGGTCTCGGCGACCTTCGGGCACTTGTCGACGCCCTTGCAGAGCGCCTCGTAGGCGAGCTGCTGTACCCGGTCCGTGACCCACGGGTCACAGATCCCGTCTGCGTCGTCGTCCGGATCGGGGCACCCGTCTTCATCGAGGGTGCCGTCCACGTCTTCGGGCTCGAGCGCGCACGCGTCTTTGTTGTCTAAGATCCCGTCCTGGTCGTTGTCTGGGTCCGGACAGCCGCTTTCATCTTCGAACTTGTCCATGTCCTCTGGCGACTCGGGGCAGCGGTCCGTCCCGCGGCAGATGGTGATGGCGGGCGCCGATTCGGGGCGCTCCGCAACCCACGGATCGCAGATCCCGTCCTTGTCGTTGTCGGGCTCAGGGCACCCATCGGCGTCGTCGAGCCCGTCCCGGTCCTCAGGGTCGTCCGGGCAGGCGTCCTCGTCGTCCATGAGCCCGTCGCCATCTCGGTCCACGGACGGCTCATGAAAGAAGTTGAACCCGGCGTAGACGCGAAAGTCTGGCGAGGCGTAGCCCTGGGTCAGGCCGGCACCCGCGCCGACGTCGACCGAGAACGATGGGGCCGCGAGGACACGCACGCCGGCCCGCGCCTCGAGAGGCGTACGGCCGGCGTCAGCAAAAGGGCTCGTCGCGGCGGTCCCTCCTTCGAGCTCGGCGAGGAGCACCACCGTGTCCGCCACGGGGACCGAGATCCCGAGCCGAAAGAGCAGCTCGTCCTCGAGCTCGAGGTCGGCGATGGTCGAGTCTTCCATCACCCGATAGCCAAGGCTGAAGGCGATCCCAAACACGGGCAGGTCGTAGCTTAGCGAGACCCAGGGCGTGAAGGTGACCGACGGGCTCCCCATGGTCTCGTCAACGAGTCGCCCTGTCGGCGCTGTGAGAGTCGGTGTGAGCGCCAACGCAAACCCGCGATCGTCGGTCTCGAAGAGCCGAAAACGCGCGCTGACTTCGAGGTCTCCAATACCCGCCGTGCCCGGCTCGGCGCCGCCACCGATGCCTTCCCCGGCTTGAAAGGCGATGATCGGTAGGACCAGCCCGAGATCGCACCAGTCCGCCACGGCGTAGGCGCCGCGAACGTGCGCGAACACGGTGTCCGAGACGATCTTCCGAACGATCTCATCGTTTTGCGTGTCTCGTAGAACGAGTGGGTTCTTCTGGTACTCGATGAGGAGCCCGACGTTCCAGCTCCCAGCCCTGCGCGTCGTCGCCTTCTGGACGGTGATGAGGTCTTGCATGAAGGGCGACGGGCGGAAGCTGGAGACGGCGCCACCCGCCTGCGCGCTCGCGTTTGGCGCGGCCGCCATGCCCATCAGCGTGAGCAGGACCGCCGCCCCTCGGGCGCGCTCGCCCCGGCGGCGCCAAATCAAGCACGCCATGCCGACCATCAGAAGCGCCCATCCGGTTGCGTGTCTTTGACCTTCGCCAGCGACAGCGCTGCAGGCGCCGCCCGTGACACCGAGACCAACTCCTTGGCAGGCCTCGCCAACGCCGTCGCCGTCCCAGTCGGCCTGGTCCGCGTTCGTGACCCGGTGGCAGTTGTCGACGGTGTCCAAGACGCCATCGCCGTCCCCATCGGGGTCGCAGATATCACCGACGCCGTCGTCATCGAGGTCGTCCTGCCGCTCGTTCGCGTCGTTGGGGCAGTTGTCGGCGTCGTCGTTGACGCCGTCAGCGTCGCTGTCGTCTTCTAGCGCCGCCGCGTCACAGGCGTCGCCGAGCTCGTCCTCATCGGCGTCGGCTTGAGAGGGGTTTGCCGCGGCGGGACAGTTGTCCTCATCATCGGCGATCCCATCGCCATCGTCGTCATCGTCACAGGCATCGCCGTCGCCATCGCCGTCTGAGTCCGCTTGGGCCTCATCGGCGCTCGTGGGGCAGACGTCTACCGCGTCATCGATCCCGTCATCGTCGTCGTCGTCGTCGCAGAGATCGCCGTCCCCGTCGCCGTCGGTGTCCGTCTGGTCCGGGTTCTCAACGTCAGGGCAGTTGTCGGAACAGCCAAAACTCACCCCGGTCACGCAGGGCGCGTCTTCGTTACTCGGGACGCCATCACCGTCATCGTCGTCCTCACAGACGTCTCCCACGCCGTCACCATCGGCGTCCGCTTGGTCAGCGTTCGGGACGAGCGGGCAGTTGTCGTCGCAGCCGTCGAGTTCGCCGAGCGAGCATGGCTCGTCACCGTTGCCTTGTTCGACGCCGTCCCCGTCGAGATCGGGGTCGCAGACGTTGCCAAGCCCGTCGGTGTCCGTGTCGAACTGATTGGCGTTGTCGATGACTACGCAGTTGTCATCGCACTCGCCCTTCTGACCTGACACGCACGCGCTGTCTCCGACCTCACCACTACCGTCGCCATCATCGAAGATGCCGTCGCCGTCTCGGTCCGGATCGCAGGTGTCACCGAGGCTATCCTCATCGAGATCCGCTTGGTCCCCGTTCGCGATGGCTGGGCAGTTGTCCTCTGCATCGAGGACGCCATCCTGATCTTGGTCGAGGTCCGGGCTCGCGAACTCGACGGTCCACGAGTGCGACGCCGGTGTCGGGTCGACGTTGTCGGCCGCATCGACGGCGCGGACTTGAAGCGTGAACGCCCCTTCCGAAAGCGGCTCCGTACTAAACAACTCGGTACATGCGATGAAGGGCGCGTCGCCGAGACGACACTCGTAGGTGACCCCCGGCTCCGTCGAAGCGAAGTCGAAGTCGCCGGTCGGGTCGGTCGTCGGATCCGGCTCGGCGTCGTCGAACGACGTGTCCGGTGGCGACGTATCGACGGTCCATGAGTGCGTCGCTGGGATGTCGTCGACATTGCCAGCGGCGTCGATGGCCCGGACCTCCAATTTATAGGTCCCGTCGGCAAGCGAGGCCGTGCTGAAGCTCTCCTCACACGGAGCGAAGGCAGCGTCTCCGAGGCGGCATTCCCAGCTCACTCCCTCTTCGGTCGCGCCGAAGTCGAAGTCGCCAGTGTCGTCGGAGGTGACGAGCGGCTCGGCGGCATCGAGGAGGGTGTCAGGCGGCGTGGTGTCGACGGTCCACGTGTGGGTCGCCGGCGACGGATCGACGTTCCCCGCGGTGTCACGCGCACGGACGAGCAGCGTGTAAGCCCCGTCGAGGAGGGCGTTGGTGCTGAAGAGCTCGGGACAATTGACGAATTCGTCGGCGCCGATACGGCACTCATAGGTCACGGTCGATTCGGTGGCTCCAAAGTCGAAGTCGCCGGTGGGATCGGCCGACGGGTCCGGCTCCGCCTCGTCGAACGACGTGTCGGGCGCGCTGGTATCGACGGTCCATGTGTTCGTCGCCGGGCTAGGGTCCACGTTCCCGGCGAGGTCGCGCGCCCGCACCTCGAGGGTGTAGGTCCCGTCGGGTAGCTCGGGGGTAGCGAAGAGCTCGCTGCACGGAACGAAAGGATCGTCACCGACCCGACACTCGAAGGTGGCGGCGGCATCGTCGGACGCGAAGTCGAAGTCGCCCGTCGTGTCGTTCGTCGGGTTCGACTCGACCGAGTCGAAGGCGGTCGTCGGTGGCTTGGTGTCGACGGTCCAAGTAAACGACGCTGGCGTCGGATCGACGTTTCCAGCGGCGTCGATGGCCCTGACCTCTAGCGCGAAGGTCCCGTCGAGGAGCGCCGGGGTCGCCCAGAGCTCGGAGCAAGACGCGAAGGCGTCGTCACCGAGCCGGCATTCGTAGGTCACGTCGAGCTCGTCAGCGGCAAAGTCGAACTCGCCGGTCGTGTCGGTCGTGAGCGCGTCTGGAGTCAGGTCGAACGCCGTGCTCGGTGGGGTCGTGTCGATGGTCCAGGTGTGCGTCGCGGGCGTGTCGTCGACGTTGCCAGCGGCGTCACGGGCCCGCACCTCGATGACGTGGGTCCCATCGAGCAGCGTCGTGGTCGAGTAGAGCTCGGCACAAGGCACGAACGCCGCCGTGCCGAGCCGGCACTCATAAGTCACGCCAGCCTCGTCGGCCCCAAAGTCGAAGTCGCCTGTGTCGTCGCTCGTGAGCTCGGGTTCGGCCGCGTCGAAGCGTGTGTCCGGCGAGATCGTGTCGACCGTCCAGGTGTGAGACGCCGGTGTCGCGTCGACGTTGCCAGCGACGTCGCGAGCGCGCACGAGGAGGGTATAGGTCCCGTCCGTTAGCGCCGTCGTCGAATAGACCTCTGTGCACGCTGTGAACTCGGCGTCGTCGAGTCGGCACTCGTACGTAATGCCCGCTTCGTTCGACGTGAAGTCGAAGTCTCCGGTTGGATCGGACGTTGGGTTCGGCTCCGTGACATCGAAACCGGTGGCAGGCGGCGTGCCGTCGACCACGACCGGCGCGACGCCAAACGCACGCGCTTCCGCGACGAAGTCCGAGTTATCGAAAGAGACGATGACGTCGCTACGGTAGGTGCCGCTGGTCACGCTGCCCCCGACGATCGCGTCGATTTTGATGTCAAAGGCCTGTCCGGGCGCTAGGACCTGCGAGGCGAAGTCCCACGTGAGCTGCGTGCGGTTCTGGCCCACGACCATCGGCTCGGTGGGCGGCGTGGTCGCGATTGGGAGCACGGAGGTGAAGCCGGTGACGACGCTGCTCCCGGCCGTGAACTGAAAGCGAGTTGCGGCAGCGGAGCCGCCGGCTGTGGGGAGGAGATCTGTGACGCGAATGTTCGTAGCATTCGACGCGCCAAGGTTAGCGATGCTGATGGTGTACGAGAGAGCGCCGCCCGGTGCCCTCGAGCTCGGGGTCGCCGCCACCGTAATGGAGAGATCAGCTCGGTCGGAGATGAGCGCCACCGATTTGAACGTGACCCCGCCCGGGAGCTGCGTGCTCGAGAGGGTGGCCGCGTCGGCCACGACGTCGCCCGTGCTGCCATCGACGCGAACGTCGAACTCGACGCTGCCTCCCGAACCGGGGACGAGCGTCGCGATGGTTTGGAACGAGAAGACCTCACCCGCGGCCGGAGCTGGCGGCGAGATCGGGCGAGTGTCCGGGCCGCTCAGGATGCGTACGGCTGTGACCGTGCCCGCGACCTGGTCAGGGAGCAGGTTCTTCAGGACCACGTTCTGCTGTGTGCTGTTGCCGGTGTTCAGATAGGTGACGCGATAGGTGACGATGGAGTCCGTCGGCAAGGATGAGCCCGAGAAGGGGGTGCCGTCGATGGCCACAGGTTGTACGGCCACGTAAAGATTGGCGTTGTTGTCCGCCACGGACGGCACGGCGTAGCGCCACGCGTTATCTTGCCCGGCCTTGCCAGCCGCCTGGGCCGAGTCCCCACCGAAGACCTCGCTGTTCATGATGAGTCCCGTCGCGGGCGGCGCGGCCGTGAGGCGGACGGTGAAGCGGACGAACTTCAACTGGCCCACGTCGAGTCGGCCGACGGCGAAGCGAACGGCGTTGGTCTCCGCGGGTAGCGGCGTCGAGGGCGAGAGCACGAACCCCGACGTCGTCGACGTTCCTCCGACGTGCGTGGCGCTGGAGGTCCCTGTCCCAGTGCCGGTCTCCGACGTCGCGGGCCCCTCTGACGTGAGCCCGATTCGCGAGCCCGGATATGCGATTCGCTTCCAGGGACCTGTGGCCCCGAGGTTGTCTCTGGAGTAGCCGGTCTCCGGCCCGGCGACGGGCGAGCCGGCTGCAAAGGGCGCGGCTCCTTGGCCGGTGCCGGCCGAGAGCGCGGGTGAGGCGGGAGCAACGAGCGCCGTGACCGCGCTCGACGTCGAACCGAAGGCGTTTGTCTGCGCGGCGTCCCAGAGGTTGTGGGTGGTGGCCCGAACCTGGTCCAGGATCGGGTTCAGCTGGTTCTCGCCCGTCGGCGAGATGTCATACCCGTTCGTCCCCTGGCGAACACGACCGTCAGTACTCGGAGAGATGAAGACGCCTGTACGGCTGTCGGTCGAGTAGAAGATGCCCGTGTCAGCGTAAAGCTGTGCCAGGCTGCCGTTGCACTGCCCGAGCGGCTGAACCGAACACTCGGGGATGAAGAGGCTCGCCCACGCGGCGTTGCCGACGGTGAAGGTACGCTGGCCGCGGGCGCCCCAGCCGTTTGGCAATGGACCCGGCGCCGCCGGCGGGACCGCCACGAAGCTGCCATCGCTCTGCTTCGAGACGAACGCCGCGTCAACGACCTCGACGCCGGCCGGCAGATACGCGGTGACGTAGCCATTGGGTCCAACGAAAGCGCCGTTCTCGACCGGCGTGAACTGCACGACGTAGCTGACGACGTCGCCTTGGACGAGCCCCGGCGTGCCCTTGATCGCGCGCTCAGTGAGCATCGTCACCGTATCCGGTGCCAAGTAGATCGCGGTCTGGACCTGGGCGACGCTATGCGCCATCACGGCTGGACTGAGCAGGCTGAGGGAGATCGTCAGTGAGAGAGCGTTGCGGAGATGGTTGCACATGGAACGGCGCCTCGACTTCTGGCCGTCGTTCGGACGCCGGCGACCGCCACCATAACTGAGCCGTACGCACTCTCACGAAAATGGCGATCTCTGCTCCGAGGGCGAAGGGTGCTGACGCTGAACGGGAGGGCCGTGGAGCTGCGTGACAGCAGCGGCTGTTCCGGGCTAGCTTCCGTCGGTGCCGCGACTCCTCAAGCTCCTGCTCATCGCGGCCGTCGCGTCTGGTCCGGGCGCGCGGGCCGATGCGCCCCCTCCGACAGTCGAACTTGGCGACGACAGCTGCGCTGGGCTGCCGATCGCCAACGTCCGTTTTGTCGGATGCGAGCCGGGCTGGTCATGTGGCCGATCGGAGGTCGTCGAACGGTTGGTTCGGCTGACGGAGCTACCGCCCGGCACGAGCTACAACGCTCATACCGCCGAAGGTGCTCGCGAGCGGATCGTCCAGACCCGACTCTTCAGATCGGTACGTAGCGCCTGCGAGGTCGACGACTCGGGAGCCTGGGCCCTCCTCACCTTCCACGTCGCGCCCAACCGCCGTATCAGGCACATCGAGGCGGCTGGCAACGCCAATCTCTACGATAGCGACATCTTCGAACGGCTCGGCTTCCGGACCGGCGGTATCTACAATCCCGGCGAAGAGGCTACGGAGAAGGAGCGACTGCGACAGGCAGCATTGCTCGTCCGTCGCTACGCGAAGGAGGGCTTCGGCGGCGCTCAGGTCGCCATTGAGGCCATTGAGACCGACCCGGAGTCAGTCGATCTGCAAGTCCTCGTGATCGAAGGGGAGCGGCGCCGGATGGGCGCCATCGCAATCGAAGTCACCGTCCCTGGACTGGAAGCGCAGACCGTGGTGGGCGCCCCATCATGCCCCACGTTCTCAGCGCGCGTGATGCGTCAAGCGGCGAAGCTCGAGAGCGGCGAGCCGTATACGGAGCGACGTCGGCGCGAAGCGGAGCGACTGCTCGAAGCGTTCTTGCGCAGCCGCGGCATCATGGACCCCAGTGTCGCCTTGATCCCGGATGCGCTCGCGGAGCGCACCCGGGTCGACGTGAAGTACACGCGATGCGCCATCCTCTCGGTCTTCGGACGCGACGAACCCGCCGCCGATCGCGTTGGCTACTCTCTGGTAGACGATGAAGCGGTCCTCGATGCCTTGACCTTTGGCGAGTCCGGCAACTTCGACTTCGAAGAGTCGCTCCTGTCGAGGGAGGCGCTCGAACTTCACTATCAGCAGATAGGCCACCTCTTCGCAGATGTCGTCCTCGACTATCGAGAGCTACCCGTGCCACAGGGGCTCGCCACCGAGCAGCTCCGCGGTCCTGTCGCTGCCATCACCTTCTTCGTGACCACGAATTGGCCAAAGGAGATCCGCGCCATCGACTTCGTCGGAGCGCTCGGTCTCCCTTCGGACGAGCTCCTTGCCGACATGAAGACCAAGGTCTACGACTTCTTTGGCGCTGGCGGCTTCCTACTCGTCGATCAGATGATGAGCGATCTCGACAACGTTCGCCGACGGCACATCGACGCTGGTTATCACCGCTTCCGGTTCACCGATGCACGCACAGAAGGCAACCGGCAGCCAGGGCTAGATGTGGTGCGGTCCGGCCGCGCGGATTCGCCGGTCCTCGACTACTACCAGGACGATTTTCACTTCCGAGTTACCCAGCCCAAGGGCGACAATGTGCTCTATGTCACAGTCGCAGTCGACGCGGGTACGCCGTCCCGAGTGGGCGACATCGACATCGACGAGGTCGAGTCGCTCGCCAGTGAGGGGCCGAGCAAGACGGGCGCCGTTCAGCTCGCTGACGTTCGTACCCGGCTCGAAGTGGTGCCTGGCGACGTGTTTTCGCCGGCCGTGGTCGCACGTGACGCCTCGGTCATCGAAGCGGCGTATCAGGCGGCGGGTCACCATGGATTGTCGCTCGAAGTCCTCTGCGCAGGGTGGGAGGTCGGAGGCGCCTTCGCGACCGGGTGTGGGAGCGATGGCCTGTCCGCCTGCGACGAAGAACACTGTGATTACAGAACAGTACGAGCTGACCGAATCGACCTTCGCTTCCGAGTGACGCCGGGACCGAGCTATGAGGTAGGCGAGGTCTTCGTCATCGGTCACGGGCGCACGGCCGAGCCACTCATCCGAAAGAGCCTGCCCCGAACGGGCGAGCCGCTCTCCCGCATCGCCATCGACGAAGCGGGCCGGCAACTGCGCCTGCTGGGCGTCTTCTCCGATGTGCAGCTCCACCTCGTCGGGCTCGAAGGCGCGGCTCCAGGCAGCAAGCCAGTACCGATGATTGCCCCGGCCAGCCGGCGCATCGCGATTGTCGTCGAGCTTCAGGAGGCGACCTCGGAGTTCATTGAGGTCCGAACGGGCATACAGACCCTCGTGGCCCGTGAAGGCGAGAGCGGCATCCCCGCGGTCGGGGGTGCGGTGAGCTCGAGCGTCGGTGCCGTTGACGGCGTCACGCAAGGCCCAGTGCAGGCGGTGCCACTCGAGATCCCGAACTTCCTCAACTTCTGGGGACTTGCGTACCGTAACGTGAACTTCTTCGGTCGCGCGATCGAGTTCGAGTTGCCGCTGAAGTACGGTCTCTCTCTCCCGGAGAGCGCCGATGACGGCGACGCGTGGGCGAGCGCCTTCTCTCGGCTGGTCGAGCTACGCCCGACGCTCTACGAGCCACGCCTCCTCGGCACCAACATCGGGCTTCGCGGCAGCGTGTTCGTGCGCTACGACCGAGCCACTCGTGAGGTCGACGAGTTCGAGACGGGCGGCACGACCGAGCTCGCCGTCAACCTCACCCGCAACCTCCGTGCTAGCCTGGCCGTGACGGCCAGCGCCATCGCGTCTGGAGACGACTGCGACGGCGGCCCCTGCACCCTGCCCTCTCTGCTCGAGCGCGACTCCCCGCTCTCGCCCAAAGTCGACGTCGACCTCGGCGCCACCCTCGACTATCTCGATAACGCCATCCACCCGACGCAGGGCTTCGCCATCGGCACCCGCCTTCGCTACATCTTGAGCCGCGGAACGGACGAGCGGGGCGCCACCGGCGACATTGGCAACTTCCTCCTTTGGGAGCTGAACCTGCGTGGCGTCGTCAACGTTCGGAAGTTCCTCATCGTCGCCGCCTACTTCCGCTATGCGGACTCGCTCTCCTTCGGTGAAGACGAGAACGTCCCGAACCGCTATCGGTACCGCCTCGGCGGCATCAACGGCATCCGCGGCCTTGCCGACAACGCCGTCCGCACCTTCGACGAAGGGGGGCTCCCGAACCTCGTTCAAGAAGGCGGCGACTCCTTGATGATGGGCACCGTCGAGCTGCGACTCCCCTTCTTTCAGCGCGACATCGGCGGCATCTGGCTCGGCCTCTTCGTCGATTGGGGCGGCCTCGCCGAGAACCTCCTCGACTTCAACCGAGAGTCCTTCCGCTTCACTGCCGGCGTGGGGCTTCGTTATCTCTTGTCCGGCATCGCCATCCGCCTCGATGTCGGCTTCAACCCGCTACGGCGCTGCGAGATCGAGACGGGCGTCGCCGATCCGCGGTGTGATCCAGGTAAGCTCGAGCCCGTCAGTCAGACTCACTTTGGGCTGCTTTACACGTTTTGAGAGCGACGCGTGGCTCGGCTGGAACGACCACCCGCCTCCGAAAGCGTGCTTGCGAGCGCTCGCGGCCTGCCGCCCACTCGTGATAGCGTCCGGCCATGTTCGCCGGATTCTGGAAGACCTTTCTCAAGCTCTCGAGTTGGAAGCTCGTGGACCCGCCGCCCGATCTGCCCAAGTACGTGCTGATCGCCGCGCCCCACACGACCAACTGGGACCTCGTCTATATGCAGGCCATCGGCTACGCGAGCCACATGGGCGTGTCATGGATGGGCAAACACACGTTGTTCAAGCCGCCTTTCGGGCCGATCATGCGGGCCCTCGGAGGGGTCCCTGTGGTTCGGCACGAGCGCCGCAACATGGTCGATCAGATGGCCGACGAGTTCGCGAAGCGGGACCGGTTCATCATCGCGATCCCGCCAGAGGCAACACGTAAGCGTTCGGAACATTGGCGTTCTGGCTTTTACCATATCGCCAGGGCAGCCGGCGTGCCCATCGTCCCCGGCTACCTCGACTACTCAAAGAACGAAGCCGGATTCGGACCACCCCTCTACCCCAGCGGCGACATCCGAAAAGACATGGACATCCTGCGCGCCTTTTACAGCGGCAAGGTCGGTAAGTACCCGGAACAATTCGGCCCTATACGTCTGAAAGAAGAAGAGCCAGCGCAGGAAGAGAGCCCGTCGACGTAGACGGGCGAACTTTTGCCCCCGAGGTCCGGTAGAGTGCCTCACAGGAGGTGCGCCGTGTCGCTCCATGTCGTGCTCATCAACCCGCGGGCCACTGACTACCCGCGCATTCAGCAGAAGAGCTATGCGCCGCTGAACCTCCTCTACATCGGTGCGCTCCTCGAACAGGACGGCCACCACGTCGAGGTGATGGACCTCAACGCAACGCTGGTGGACGACCTCGAGGTGAAGCGCCTCATCGACACCGCTCGCGCGGACGTTTACGCCTTCCCCTACTTCAGCGAGATCGCGTCACAGAACTTGTGGCTCTCAGAGCTGTGTCGGGCCGCGAACCCCGCTGCGTGGATCGTCATGGGCGGCCCCGGGGCGAGCCCCATCCCCGTTCAGTGCCTCGAACAGTTCCCTGAGGTCGACGCCATCGTCCGCGGCGAGGGCGAGTGGACCATGCAGGAGCTCGTGCAGCGAAAGGAGCGTGGTGAGAGCCTCATCGGTTGCCTCGGCGTCACCTTCCGTGCCGACGACGGGGCGATAGTCCAGAACGAGAGCCGCCCCGTCGAGAATGACCTCGACCGCTTGCCGTTCCCCGCACACCACCTCGTTCAGGAGTGCTACGACCGCGGACTCTACTACGCGCTGCTCGAAGCCGAACGCCCCGTCGGCGGCATCGTGACGAGCCGCGGCTGCCCCTTCTCGTGTGGGTTTTGCTACAACACGGTCAGTCGCTACCGCATGCGCTCGCCGGAAGGCATCCTCGAGGAGCTGACCTTCATGCACGAGAAGCTCGGCGTGTCCTTCGTCGAGTTCAACGACATCCTGTTCACCGCCAATCGTGCGCGCGCGGAGCGGGTCTTCGAGCTCCTAATCCAAGAGAAGCTCCCGATTCGATTCGCGTTCAAGGCCCGGGCGCCGGAGATCACGGACCGCTTCGTCTCCCTCGCCAAGCAGGCCGGCGCCGTCCAGATCGGCTTCGGCGTGGAGAGCGCCGACCAAGACATCCTCGAGCGCATGAACAAGAAGACCACGGTCGAACAATGCGCCCGCGGCATCGAGATCGTCCGTCGCCACGGCGTGCGTTGCCACACGGGCTTCGTGCTCGGCTACCCCGGCGAGACGCCGGACACGCTCCGAACCACCGTCGACTTCATCATCCAGACCAAGCCGACCACCGTCACCATCGACGTCTTGCTGCCCTACCCCGACACGCCGGTCTACCACGAGGCAAAAGCCGACGGCACACTGGTCGGCGAGTGGTCGCCCCACATGACGGAGTACCCCTGGGTCAAGCTGCCCTGGATACGTCGCCGCGAAGATCTCGAGAAGGCACGCAACTGGGCCGTCAGCCGCGTCTTCTTCCGACCCTTCTACGTCGCCCAGTTCGGCTCGCTCATCGCTCAAGGCATGAACGGGACCCTCGCCCGCTACATGGCCCAGGAGGCCCGCCTCGCCGCGCAACCGAAGCTGGATCTCGCGACCCGCGCCATCGGCTGGTAGCCCGTTCGGCTGCGGCGTTGGAGCACGCGCCGTCACGGGCGGCGTGCTGGCGGCGTTCGTGTGTCTCGCGACGGCCGCCGGAGCCGCCCCTGTTCGTGGCAAGCTCACTGGCTCCGCGCTTGCCTGGGGCCCCTCGTCCATCGAAGCCTATGCCACTCGCGACCTGACCCGCGATCCCGTCGCCACCGCCCGCGTTGGCGTGGACGGAACCTTCGCGCTCGAGGTCGACCCAGCAAACGCGCCACACGTCCACCTCGCCCTCTGGCCTGACACTGGCGCACCCTACCCGTGGCTCCTGCACGCGCTCGCCATCCCGGTCCCATCGCAGGACCTCGCGCTCGCCGTCCCTGCCCCGCCCGGACAACGTGACGAACGCCAGAGCCGCACCGCCGGGGGCTGGCTGTGGAGCGGGGCCCTTCTTCTCGCGCTCTTTGCGCTCGTGCTGGCGATCGATCGCGTCTTGCGCCGGCGCGAGTGCCCGCTCCCCACCGAGCCAACCGCCCCGGCACTCTCGCCGCTCTGGGCGCTCCTCGCGACGCTCCCTGCGACCGCGATCGTGGGCTGGGCAGCGGGCATGTCCCTCGAACCCTTCGATCTCTTGGAGCACACCTACTTCCAGGAGGCCTTCGCCGGCGACTCTCCGTGGGCCGTCGCGACCGCGCCCGTCGTCGCTGAACGCGCCCACGCCCCTGGCTTCGCCATCTTGCTGTGGTTCGTAAAGGAGCTCGGCGGAGGCGCGCCATCGGGGCTCGGACCGGGCAGCTGGGACGAGCTGATCTTCCGCGCGCCCGCCATGGTGGCTCACGTCCTCGGGACCTGGCTGACGGCGCGTCTCGCCGCCTCCCTCACCCTGAGCCGCGCCTTGACCTTGCTGGCTGGCCTCGCCACCGGCCTCGCCCCTCTGGCGCTCCGCTATAGCCGTGACGCCACTCCCTACTCGCTCGTGATGGCGATCTCCATCGCGTCCACTGGGCTCCTCGCGCTTGCGTGGCAACGTGGTGACCGCCGTGCCGCCTTCACCTGGGCCGGGACCGCCGTGCTCGGTTTCTTGACGCACTACTTCACGCTCTTCGTGTTCGCCGGTCAGGGCGTCGCGGTGCTCCTCCTCGTGGCCATCGGCAGGCGCGACGGCGTAACGCTGGCCCGCTTCAGGCGCCTGCTCTGGCCACTCGCGCTCTTTACTGCCGCCGTCGTCCTCTGGGGTCCGGCGCTCATCCGGGCTTTTCAAATGAGCGCCGAGGACAATCAGGCGACTCGCGCGGTCTATCCCCTAGCTCCTTCCTTCGCCCGTTTCGTCCTCGAACACGTTCGAGTGGTCTTCGGGATCCCGATGGGCTGGGAATGGGCAGCCGTAGTACCCGCCGCGGCGCTCTTCGGCGGCCTCGCGGTGTGGGTCCGCCGAGATCGCGCCATCGCGCTGTTCCTGGCGGTCCCGCTCGCCCTCATCATCGCCCTCCTCGCCGTGAGCTATGTCTTGCACGTGAAGAACTTCGGCGGCCGTGTCTACTTCGGCTACCGCTGGCTCGCAGGCTACATGCCGCTCATCGTGCTGGGGCTCCTGGGCCTCGGACTCCGGTCGAAGGGGAGCGGGCCGAGTTGGACCCGTCGACTGCCGCTCATCGGGCAAGCCCTCGCCGGGGTCCTCATCGTGATCCTCGCGACGAGCGGCGCTCTCGGCACCTTCGAGGCGCAGCGCCCGGCTCAAGACCGCGCGGCGTCACGCATACGGCTCGCAGCCCGCAGCGGCGACGGTGTCGCGGTGCTCCCAGCGCCCTTCTACAGCGTCGGCCTAGCCTTCTACTTGAACGAACGCGACCGCAAATACGTCCACCAAGGCCCGTCGAACTGGAGCTATTGGGGTCGCGGCCCAGCCAGCGTCCGCCTCTACGGCCCCATTCGAAGCTACGGCCTCCCGATCGAGACCCTGGCCCGCCACCCGGCATTGCAGCGACTGTGGGTCGTCACGCTGCAAGAGCGTCTCTTCGACCACCCGGAGTTCGAAGACGCGGTCAGCGACGAGACCCTGGCGGCACTCGATCTCAGCTGGCAGTGGCAGCGCCGCCTCGCCTTCCCCTTCCTTCTCTTGAGCCTCTACACCCGCCGCGAGCCCGAACCCGCACCGCCGTGGGCAACGGGCATTCTTATCGACTCCGCCCGCCTGTACCGCTCGCTGGCCTGGCTGCCGAGAGGGCTCGACCCAGACTGGTTCATCGACGTCTTCCGAGGGAAGGCGCCTATCGATCTGCGCCTCCCTGCGCCGTCGACGCCCCAGTTCAGCGCCACGATCACTCCGGCTGGCGCCGCGACGGTGACGCCGATGCCACGGGACACCCACCCCGGAGAATCGCGCTTACAACCGCCGTCGGTCAGTGTCACGGCGGCGACAGACTCGCCTGCGGGGAGTTCTCGGTTCGAAGTGCTGCGTCCTGACCACGCCGACGTCGAGCTTCGCGTAACCCCGATGAAGGCGGGTCAGCCATTCACCATCGAGCTCCGCTCGAAGGCGACCCCCAGATGAGGGCTCGCCAGAGCGACTAGCGGAGTGCGTCGGCGACTCTGCCCATTGGCGTAGTCCCTCTAGATTACGCGCGAATGGAAGGTGTTGACGCTCGCATCGCCTACGTGGTCCGCGATGCAAACGGAAGTCACGTCATGCCGAATCGCGGGCCTCAAAGTCGAGCGCGGACTGCATCAGCTCGTTCATGCGTGCCATAACGAGGCTGTGGAGGGGTTCGACGAGCGGCTCTAGGTCTGCACGCTCCTCGACGGCAGGTGGGTGGATGGGCTCACTGAGGGCGTGAACGAGCCGGATGGCGCGCGGGCGCAAACCGCCGCCTTCGCCGCGAAGGAAGGGGACGGGGATATGGAAACGGTCGTATAGCGACCGTGTCAGCTCGCTGCCTTGCACGTCGTAGAGATCGTCGGCGCGTGGGCAGGCAGCGAGGACCATGGGGACGCCCATACGGATGGCGAGGCGGACGAAGCCTTTGCGGTCGTCCCAACGGACGCGGTAGCGCTCATCGGAGGGTCTGAGTGCCTCACTCATGCCGCCGGGAGCGACGATGACGATGTGGCCGTCCATCAGCAGCCCGTCGGCCGCGTCGTGAGACGCGCGAACCCCACCGAAGTAGGTGACGAGCTGGCTCAGGACTGGCACTTGAAAGAGCCGCTTGTCACCGAGCCCGCGCGGGAAACGACCTGTGCGTTCGTAGAGATGATGCCCGAGCATCAAGATGTCGTAAGTCGCGAGGCTGTGGTTGACGACGAGCAGGAAAGCGCCGGGCGGCAGGGTCTCTACGCCGAGAACGGAGTGCCGATGTCGACGCGCGAGCCCATCGAGCAGGGTCTGCGCGACCTGCGTCAGCGGCCCATGCGGGTTGAAGCCGTCGGGGAGCGTATCGTTCGCCCGGGGAGCACGGGGTGGGGCTGTCATGGGGCGCCTCGATAGGTCGGCTGTCGCGCCGGACCGACCATGCCGGATCGACCATGCCGGACCGACCATGCCGGACCGACCATGCCGGACCGACCATGGTCCAAACGCCGGGTCGCGCGGCGTCAGCGTAGCGCCTCAGAGCGGGCCCGCAAGGCGCCGGTTGCGAGATCCGTTGGGACGAGCGCCGCAGTCGCGGCGACAGCGGCACCATTTGCGTGACATTTCATCGCAATCCGGCTCTGTAGATCCGTAAAACCGAGCGCGCAACCGGCCAAAAGGGAGAGACGCGTGCCACGCGGGTGTGACTTCCCAGCACGTTTTAGGTGAAAATCGAATGGATGCAGATCTTGTGGAACGACGGCTCAGACTCCGTCGTGACGGGACTTCAGGAGTCACTAAAGCTCGAAAAAAGGGGGCCGCCGGGAGATGTATGGGTTGTTGAAAGTCATACGTCGGAGGCCCCCTACGTCCGTAGTCCCTAGCAACAATCCCGGCTCCCTTCAACTTCTCTCGTGTGGTGACCGGGATGCCGACGCCGCGCCGACCTCGTTCGAGCGCGCCCATTTCGCCTGCTCGGCGCTGCGGTCGCAGCGCTGCGGACGGGTCCTGTCGGAGGAGTCCGAATCGAAGGTGGAACGGCTTCTGCTGGTCGAAGGTCACGAACTCCTTCGGCTCCTGCTCGGGGGCTTCCTGGAGGCACGGCAACTGGATAGGCCGGAGTCGGTGGTAGTCGGTGAC
>CANMLD010000033.1 GCA_947498315.1 Pseudomonadota bacterium
GCCCACCTCCTCGCCGCCGTCTCGAAGGCCAACGCCGCCGCCCCTCGGAGCGCGCAGGTGCGCCCGCAGCTCGTGCGCCAGGAGCAGAGTGCCGGGGCTACCAGCTCTGGGGGCGTTCGCATCCTGGTAGCCCGTGCCGGCACCCCAACCGAGCGTGTCACGCTCCCGGGCCTCCGAGCCGCGCTGGACCTCGGCATCGCCGCCTGGCTCGGGGGCGAGCTCCCGGCCGGGGCCGTGAAGGATAGTCGCCCGCTCGTCCTGGTCTGCACCCACGGCAAACGCGACCGCTGCTGCGCCGAACACGGCCTCGCCTTCTACCGCGAGCTGGCGGCGCGCTGGCCGGCCTGCGGCGCCGCCACCCCCGACCTCTGGCAATCCACCCACCTCGGCGGCCACCGCTTCGCCGCCACCGCCGTGACGCTCCCGGACGGCTATCAGTACGGGCGTTTGAGCTGCGCTGACGCGCCCGCGTTCGCCGACGCCATCGAAGCCGGCCGCCTCTATGACCTCGCGGCTCTGCGAGGCCGAAGCACCCTCCCCGCCCCGGCCCAGGCCGCCGACCTCCATCTTCGCCAGTCGCTCGGGATCGTCGGACCGGACGATGTCTCGCTCACCGCGATCGCGCCCGGCGACGGTGAGGGGCGCTGGAATGTGACTCTCGGGGCTGCAGGTGTGTTGCACTCCCTCACTGTCCACCGCCACTGGGGCCCAAAGTCGGTCATGAGCTCGTGTGGCGCTCCGGAGCTGTCGGCGCCGGTGTCGTGGGCCGTTTCGGCGCAACGTTGACCCCAGCCCTGCGAGTCCGTCTCTAGGAGCCAATCACTCGGCGTGGGCTGATTAGACGTGGGCTGATTAGTAGATCGATATCAGAGGCGATACGCTCTCCCGACCAAGTCATCGATCCTTCTTGCCGTGCCCGCGAACGGCTCACTCGACTCGACCACTACCAGCCCTTCCGGAGTCTGACCGTTCGCGCCGAGCCAAGTTCCGTAACCAATCGGTTCGGATGATTCTAGGCTCACTGTGGGATGGGCTCCCCAATACTTGATGTAAGACAAAGGACGGGCCATGACCCCAAGGGTGGCTAATCGGGCCCGACGCGCGGTACCCCATGCCGACCATCGCGATAGGCCGCACGGCACCGGATGGGCTATCCAGGGGCCCGCGCGAAGCCTCGCGAGGAGCGTCCATGCTGAGCCCGGACCAACTCGACGGACTAGCCCACGACCTCGAGAGCCATCGTGTCGATCGAATGGCGAGCTTCAAGGCCGTGAAGTCGGACGTCGAGGAGGCGATCTGCGCCTTTTCGAACGATCTGGCGGGCTCTCGCATGGACTACGTTCGAACCTGCGCCGCCGATATCCGGGTGTTGGCGCGAGCTTTTCTCGGCAAGATCGACGCACCCGCGCCTGCTTAGAAGCCCCAGAGTGTCCGACTGAGTGTCCCAAAATCGGACGCCCTGTCCGATTTCGAAACACGAGATGGGACAGTGTGCCCTTGAGACCGCGTCGTGGCGCGTCGCGCGTGGTGGCACAGGCTGTGCTCTGTGGGCCGCCATGTCCACTCATCCCACGCAGAGTCGCGCCCGTCGGTCTGGCTTCTTCGGTCACCATCTCGTCGGTCGGGTTGGGGAGCTGGTCGCCGCGCTCTGGCTCATCCTGCTGGGCTACCGAGTCCTAGCGCGGAACACGCGGCACGGCGGGGTCGAGCTCGACATTCTGGCGCGCCGGGGGGACGTGCTGCACGTCGTCGAGGTCAAGTGTCGGGCGCGGCGGGACGGGTGGGCGCCGGGGATCGCCGTCGGGCCGGCCAAGCGGGCTCGGCTCGAACGCGGCGCTCGGGCTACGCTAGCCGAAGCGGGGCGCCGGCGTCGGGGCCAGCCGGCCGCCGTACACCCATTTGCGTCGGTGTCATTCGATGTGGTGGAGGTGTGGCTCTGGCCACCGCGGCTACGCCACCACGTCGGGGCGTTTCGGTGCGACGAACGGTGAGCCGAACCGTGGGCCGAACCGGGCTACAGAAGCACCTGCAGCGAGAGCATGCCGCCGACGTAGCCGCCGGTGGAGGCGCCGTCGTTGAAGAAGAACGATGGGCCGCCCTCGAAGGTCACGCCCATGCGGAAATGCGAGGTGATCTCGAACTCGACGCCGAGCTCGAAGACCATGGGGAGGTTGAAGACGGCTTCGGTCTCGTCTTCGCCTTTGGCGTTCTTCGTCTCGAAGAACATGATATTGCTCTGGAAGTGGAGCCCGCCGATGAGGCGCATCTGGCCGTTCAGCTCGTAGTCGACGAGCACGCCGCCGGGGAGCGCGAGCTGAATGCCGGCTTGGAAGTCGGGCGTGAACTTGAGCGGCACGCCGAACTTCCAGATCGCGGCGAGGTGCCACTTGCCGGAGTTCCAGAAGTTCCACTTGATGTCGGCGCCGATACGCATGCCGAAGTTGCCGGCGGTGAGCGTGTCGCCCGCCATGTGCCAGCCCGGCGCTGCGAAGAAGTGGGCTCTCGGCACGATCTCGAGGCTGCTGAGGACCGGCAGGTGGTAGCCGAAGCGCAGGAACTCGGGATAGCCGACCTGGAAATCAAGCGCCGTGTCTCGCACGTTCAGGGTATCTGCGCCGAGCAAGGTGAAGCCGCGGGCGCTGCCCGACGCACCGACCACGGCGGTGAAGGCCAGCGCTGCGAAGAAGCGCTGGGCCACAGGCCGACGATAGAGCGACCGCTGAGTGGCGGACTGCGAGAGACGATGAGGTTGAATTACGGTGTTCACGGCTACAGGGTTTCGCACCGCTTCACCGTCGGGTCAAAGAAAGCGACGGGTTGCGCGTTGAAAGCCGACGACCCGACGAACCCCATGCCCCACGGCGATTTTCGCAGGGCCTCCCCGCGCGGGTCTGATAGAAGGCCCGCGTGACCTCTCTCTGGCTCACTCTGGTCCTGCTGGCCACCCCGCCCGTCGCGCCCGTCGCGCCCGGGGGCCCAGTAGACCTCGACGATCCCACCGGGCAGGCTCTCGCGCCTTTCCACGCGTCGCTGCGGCGCACGGCCGTTGGTATCGAGAAGACCCGCGTCCTCTTCTTCGGCGCCTCCCACACCGCCGCCGACCTCCTGACCGGGCGACTCCGCGAACGGCTGCAAGGGCGCTTTGGTGACGGCGGCCACGGCTTCTTCATGCCCGCCAAGCCGTGGCGCAGCTACCGCAAACAGCACCTCGTGTTCGACGCGCCCAAGCGCGACAGCCACCGCTGGGAGTGGGAGTTCGTGCGCATCAAAGGCGAGCCGCGCCCCGACGGCCTCTACGGGCTCGCCGGCATGGCGGTGACGGCCACCAAGAAAGAGCAGTGGTCGAAGTTCCACACTGCGACCGACGGCGGCATCGGCACGCGCGCGGGCCTCCTCGAACTCTGGTACGACCGGCAGCCCAGCGGCGGCGACCTCACCATCACGATCAAGGGCCAAAAGAAGCAGCGCCTGAAGACCAAGGGGGTCCGCGGGCTTGGCGTCTTCGAAGCAGGCTTCCTCGATCGCCCCCAGTCCTTCGCGCTCTTGCCGAAAGGCAATGGCCCCGTCCGTATCTACGGCGCCATCCTCGAACGGTCACGCGCGGGCGTGGTCCTTGACAACCTCGGTATCAACGGCGCCAAGGCCGCAAGCCAGCTGTTTTGGAACGAGTCGCTATGGCACACACTCGTACAGCGCCGGAAGCCCGCCCTCGTCGTGCTGGCGTACGGTACGAACGAGTCGTCGGACGAGCAGCAGACCATCCCCGAGTACGAGCTCGACCTCCGGCGCGTCCTCGCCCGCGTTCGCCGCGCTGCGCCTGCCGCGAGCTGCGTGCTCGTGGGCCCCTCGGACCACCCGCTGAGCCCCTCCGACCGTAAGGAGCGGCGCGACCCCGAAGGCGAGCTGCGCTTTCGTCACCGAGTCCGCACGCAGCACGTCATCGACACACAGCGTCGGGTGTCGCGCGAGTACGGCTGCGGCTTCTTCGACACCGTGGCAGCGACGGGCGGCCGCTTCTCCATCGTGTCCTGGGTCGACTCCGAGCCCCAATTGGCTTGGCACGATTACGTGCATTTGACACCCGCGGGCTACGTCGTCCTCGGTGACCGACTGCACGACGCCCTCATGGCCGGATTCGACCGATGATGTCGCTTCTTGTCGTCGCGCTCCTCACCGCGCCTCCGCCCGTGTGCACGACGGAGCGCCCTGCGCCGATCCCGCGCGTCTCTCCGGCCATGCAATCTGCCGCCTTCTGGCTCGCGCCGCTCGGACCGAAGGCCGACGCGGTCGTCCTCTCGCCACCGGCTGTGACACGGTTGAACGAGGCGCTCGTGAAGGTGGGAGCTCGTCCGGTCTCCCTCGACGCGCCACCCCAGGCGTGTGTGGGCCGCTGCCCCGATGGAGCCCTCGACATCGGCAGCGCCGCTCGTGAACGCTACGATCGCTTCGCCGCGTCCTTCGCGTCCGGCGAGCTGGTCTCGTCACCGGAGGGCGCCATCACGGGGGCCGGGCGCATCGTTGGCTCGATCGTCCCAGAGATGGCCGTCCGGATCGCGTATGCGGAAGGCGACTTACGTTGCTTGCCCACGCTCGCCGGTTTCTGGAAGCAGCCCGTCGACACCGACTTCGACCGCAACCGGTGTACCGGCGTCCATCCGGGCGAACGTGTTCAGGTCTTCGGCCGTGCTGACGACGGCTGGCTCTATGTCTCGACAGGGCACGCATGGGGCTGGCTGAAGCCGGACATCTTGGGCCCTCCGCTCGGCCCGGCCGCCATTGAGCGCTACCGGTCGAGCGCGCCCTACGTGACCATTCTCGAAGACAGACCACCACTCCGACTCGGCGTACGTCTGCCTCTGCAGAACGACGAACGCGGCGGCTCGGTGTGGATACCGACGGCAGCCGTCCCCGAACCGACGCCGCTGCCCCTCGCAGCCCGCACGCACGTCGGGGCACTCCCCTTCACACGGCGGCAGCTCTTCGAGCTCGCGTTCACCCAATTGGGCGCGCCCTACGGCTGGGGCGATCGGGCCGGTCTCCGCGACTGCTCTCGGTTGATCCTCGATCTCTTCGTCGCCTTCGGCCTCGACATCGGTCGAAACTCGCTGCTCCAAAGCCAGCACGGCTCGCGCATCATTGAGCTTGTCGGGCTAGATGAAGCCACCCGCCGACGCGTCATCGAAGACGCTGGCCGTGACCACGTCGCGCTCTTGTACATGCCCGGCCACGTGATGCTCTACCTGGGCACGGTGGACGGACAACCCTATGCGATGTCCGCGCTCTCCGAGTTCGCCGCCATCTGCGACGACGGCCGCGAGCAGGTCATGCGCACCGACCGCGTCGCCGTCTCCGACCTCGAGGTCGGGCGGGGCACCAGCCGGACCGCGTTCATCGAGAGGATTACCCGGATCGTCCTCTTCGGCCCTGGGAACGGGGTGGACGTCCCCCGACCATCGTCACCACCTGGAGTCGAGTGATGCGCTGGACCCTTCTCGTGCTGGGCCTCATGGCGACGCCGCTCGCCAGCGCCAAGCCCCCCGCGCCGGCGCCCTGCAGCGACTCACGCGACGCCGCCATCGTCGTCTTACCGCGTTCGCCAGACGTGCGACGGCCCGTCCGACTGATCTACGTCGCTGAAGCCGCGCCAGCAGACGGCACCCGCTTCTCGCTGACAGGCCCGACGGGTGAGGTCCCCGCCGGCGACCTGCTACGCTTAGGCGGGCCACCTTACGGTCTCGTCGCGACCACGACCACCCTCCCCGCAGGGCGCTACGAGCTACGCGTCATGAGCCAGAAAGGGGAGCTTGCGTGCGAACGCTTCGAGGTGCGCCGCAAGTCGGGAGCGGCGACGCGGCGTCGCGTAGGCGAAGATCCCGTGTGGGAGGTGCGAAACCGCTGGGGACAGGAGTTCGAGAACCTCTACTCGCTCTTCATCGAAGCGCTCTTCGAAGCGCCGGTCGATTCCGAACCCATCTGGCGTCCCCTCCACGTCGTCCTCCGGGAACAGCCACGAAACCTCCTCTTCGATTACTTGAACATGGGCGAAGACGGCCCTGGCAAGAGCGCGCTGCACCTCGAACCCGACTGCGCCGACTTTCCCGTAGTTCTCAGAGGTTACTTCGCTTGGAAGTTCGGGCTGCCTTTCGCGTACCGCCAGTGCAGCCGGGGCGCGTCCGGTCGTGCGCCGACCTGCTCGGACGACGTCGGCAGCCAACTCCGCTTCGCCGAAAAACCCACCCGAGTGCGGGCCTTCGAGAAGTTCATCCGCTGGCGCGCTGCCGGCTCGACGCACTCTGCAAGCGGCCGCGCCGCGCTCGAGGCGGACGACACCGATCTCTATCCGGTCGAGCTCAAGCGCCGAAGCCTGCGCCCGGGCACCGTCTACGCCGACCCCTACGGCCACATCCTGATGATTCAGAAGTGGATCCCCCAAAGGGCGAGCAGCAAGGCCGGAGACGCATCACAGGGACCAGACGTGCCCGGCATCCTCTTCGCCGTCGACGCGCAGCCCGACGGCACGGTCGGTCGGCGCCGCTTCTGGGAGGGCTCCTTCCTCTTCCCGCGAGACGGCGACGTCGACGGCGCGGGCTTCAAGCGGCACCGCCCCGTTCGGATCCGGCGCCGCCCAGCGCAGTCACGAGCCGACGCCGAAGCTCGCCTCGCGGACGCCGGCGAAGCAGCGCTCGAGGTCCTGAAGTGGGAGATACGACCCTACACGAACGTACAGATCCGGGGCACCGCTGACTGGGGCGACTTCTCGACCGAGCAGGGCAAGCTCGCTCACCAGGCCTTCTACGACCGCATGGACGCGCTCATCAACCCGGTACCGATGCGCCCCGAAATCGCGCTGAAAGCCGTCATGGACGCGCTGACCGAAGAGGTGCGCCGGCGCGTTCAATCGGTCGGCAACGCCGAGGAGTGGCACGCGAGCAACCGCGGACGGTCCATTCCAATGCCGGAGGCGTCGAAGATCTTCCAGACCGTCGGCCCGTGGGAGGACTACGCGACGCCGTCGCGCGACATGCGCCTCCTCATCGCCATCGACACCGTGCTCGCGTTCCCCGGCCGTATCGTCCGGTCCCCGGAGCGCTTCCTGCTCGCATCGGGAGAGCCGCCCGAAGCGGTCAAGACCCGTATCGAGAAGGCGCTTCTCGCCGACGCTAGAGCGCGCAAGTTCGACTACGCGCGCACGGACGGCTCGACCTTCACCCTTACCGTAGGCGACGTCCTGGACCGCAAGCGGGCCTTCGAGATGACCTACAACCCGAATGACTGTTTGGAGTTGCGATGGGGTGCGTTGGAAGGGACGGCGGAGCTGGCTCCGTGCAAACGACGCGCTCCCGCCGATCAAGTGCGACGAATGGAGTCCTACCGAAGCTGGTTCGCAAAGCGCCGCCGGCCGGGCCGGGAGTAGCGCTACTCGGCGCGTACGTCCCCAGTCGCCGTGCTCGCGACGAGATGCAACTTCAGACCGGCGCTGCCCTCCCAGATGAGCGCGACGGGGGGGTGCCAGCGCTCGAGGTCCAAGGAGATGGCACCCGAGACGGGCATCCCGACGAGGAGCACCTTACACTCCGCCGCGCCGAAGGAGCCCTTGCGCGGTTTGAGCTGAGCGCGACCCACGTCGAGGAGGAGGCTGCCGCAATCGATTTGAGCGGCCTGCCCCTTCAAATACCCGGCGAGACCACTAGCGAGCGCTTTGGACGCGGCCGCGACCGCCGCGTCGGCGGCCTCTTGAGCCTTCACGGCTTCGGCGAGCGCGTCCTCTTCGGCGACCGAGAGCGTGTCTTTCGCCGCGGCCTCGCTGTCCGTGCCCGCGGACGAGACGGCGACCGTCTTGGCGCCATCGACCTCAGCCTGCTTGACGGCCACCTGGCCCGCGGCGTTCGTAGCGGCGGCCTGAGCGTTCGCGACGGCCTGATCCATCGTCTTCTGGAACGCGGACGAGTCGACGGCGATGGCCACGTTGGCGGACACGACCTTACGGCCGAGCGCGACGGCGCCGCCCTGGGTGCGCCAGCCGGCGAGGTGCCAGTCTTTGATGACGAGGCCGGTCAAGGCATCGGCGAAGCCAGGCGAGGCCGTAAACGCATCCGGCTCTTGGGCGGCTTCGGCAGGCCGGTGAGGGGGTCCACGTCGACGTCTTTCTTTTGAATGATGATGGAGCGAGCGGGCCTCAGACCGATGAGGGCGGTTCGGGACGTCGGCTCACTACGGCCTCGATACGCCACTCGGACGCTGCGGGCGACCGAGAGCCAGGATCCACCGCGGAGCGACCGGTACACCACGTCTTTGCCGCCCCGTTTCCCGGTCTTCCATGCGCCGATCGGGTCGGTCGCCTGGGAGCGGTAGCGCCGGTAACCGTCGTGACACCATTGCCAGACGTTGCCGAGCATGTCCTCGAGACCGAAAGGGTTTTTTGCCTTCGGGCGAGTGGCGACGGGGTGGGTCCCGCACCGGTCGGCGTCCGTCTCGCGCTCGGGCCATGAGGCGCAGTCGAAGGCACCGGTGTAGTCGACGCCGCTGTTGCCAGAGTACCAAGCGAGCTCGCCGAGCTTTGGTGCGTTGTGCACGCCAACGGGCTCGAGCTTGCCGTCGTAGAGGTTACCGTTCTTTCCGCCGCGGGCTGCGTACTCCCATTCCGCTTCGGTCGGGAGCCGATAGCCCGTGCAGACGAGGCCTGTGAAGGTCACTTCGGCGCAACGGAAGGCCCCCGCGCAGTACCAGTCATCGGTCCACGTCGTGCAGCCAGTCCCGGGGGTACCCGTGCAGCGCTCGAGGACGTAACAAGGCGGGAGACCCTGCCGCTTCGAGAGCTCGTTGACGAAGTAGAGCGAGTCGAACCAGCTCACGCCTTCGACCGGGCAGTCGTCGCCGCAATTGGCGAAGCGCGACGGGCGTGTGCCCATGACCTGCGCCCACTCTTTCTGGGTGACGGGCGTCTGTTTCATCCAATACGACCGCGACAAGGTGACCCGCTGGGGGCGCTCATCGGTGGCCCGAATCGGCTCGTCGAGCCAGGTCCCCATGCGGAAGGGTTCGGGCTCGATACGCTGATAGGCGCCAATGGCGTCGCCAAGCTCGTTCGGGAGGGTCACGCGCTCCGTGGCCACCAATGGGCTGAGTGTGCGTGGTCCCTTGACCGGCGCTTCTCCGGCTAGAGCGCGGGCGAGACGGCGTCGCACCCTGACGCGTTCACGTTCGAAGCGCTCACCGCAGAGGCGGGCCGCTTGCCCAAGCCGGGACTCGACCTCTTTCACCTCGTCCTTGGACGGCACCCCGTCGGGGCGCCAGGCCTCGAGCACTTGCATGACGCCACTGCACGGGTCGACGTGACCTTTGGCGGGCGGGTCGAAAGGGCTCCAGATGCCGGTGGCGGTCGGCGCGGGCGGACTGCTCGAGAGCAGCAGCGCGACACAAGCGGCGAGTAGTGGTTCAGCCAACGCGTCCTCCGTGACGTCCGAGCTCGGTGCGGACGATGCAGCCGGGTCGGACGCGTCGGATCGTGGCACGGGCTACCACACTTCGCAAACTGGGCCTACCGACCTGCAAAAGCGCTCACTGGAGCCGCACGGCGGTCGTTGCGATGCCGGTCGGCCCCGGCGCATCGAGCAAGGACACGACCCGGAGTGCGCCCGACTCGAACCAGATCGCGCTGTCTCGGCCGATGAGCGGACGGTCGTCGAAGAAGCTCTCCGTCCATGCTTGTCCCTGCCGCCGTGCCAACACCAGCCCTCCCGCCGCGTCACGCGACCAAAGGACGGCGACGTCTCCAGTCCCGGGATCGACGGCGACGGCCGGCGCCACGCCGAGCCGGCCTTCGACAGGCGCCGCGTCGAGGAGGTCGATGGAGCTGCCCACCCAAACGCGCAGACGGCGCGCCGAACGATCTTCGTACGCAACGACCGCTGCGCTCACGCTCACCGAGACGACGGCCTCCGCCACGAGGCCCGCGCCGAGGGTGCGCCCGTCGCGTCCATCGAGTGGGCGGCGGGTCCACGTACCGTCGCGGCGGTCCCAGAGGTCGACGGCGCCCCGGCGGTGCTCGTGGATGACCAGGACTGGACCGGTCTGCGTAGGAACGATGGCGAGTGCGCCCCCGGGTGCTTCGATGAAGCTGCGGGCGCCCGTGGACGTGATCCCGGCCGGCGCCGCGCCACGCACCAGGGGCTGGCAGAACCCCGTGACGCAGAGGCTACCGCGATCGCAAGCCGGATCGCACGCTGGGACGAGGTCGGGGCTGCCACACCCGGCGACGACGCTCCCGGCGACGCAAGCCTCGAGGAGGCCGCACGACGGCGTGCAGCTCGTGGCGGCGGGGGGGGCGTCGAGGAGCAGCGGCGGCTCTGGCTGCCAGTCGGAGAGTCGGAGCGGATCAGTGCCTGGGGCCGTCAAGGAGAAGCGGGAGAGGGTGACGGTGAGCCCCTGAGAGGCCGAGTGCGAAAACCACGCGGCGACGAGCTCGGTCGGGGTGGCGAGGACCCGCGCGCCGAGCCCGGAACGCACGTCGCTCGTGAGCTGAGCTGACCCTAGGGCGGCCCCGGAGGAATCGAGGCGGGTCACGAACGCGACGGCCGTGTCGGCGTCGTGACCGAGCAGGAGCGCGCCGCCACCCGGGAGCGGCCCGGCCGAGGCGAAGCGGCCGAGATCCGGTCCCGGCGCCGAGATGCCGCGGCGAGGGCCTGCGGGATCGCCAACGACCGGTCCGGGTGGCACGCCCGCGATGGAGGTTGCGACTCCCGTCGGCCCGGGCTCGGCGGGGAGCGGCGTGGTGACGAGATCACCATAGGCCGCGTCGTAGCCGATGAGGAGCTCGCCTGACGCGAGCGGGACTCGACCGAGGTAGGTGCCGGGCACCGGGGGGTCGATTGCTCCAGCGGAGGCGCACTCGCACGACGCTGAGCCAAGCTGACAAGTGAGGCCACGCAAGGCGTCACCGCCGACGAGCAGACGTGCCTGCCCGGGCGCGCACGTGACCCCGAGGCAGGCCGTCGACGCGGTGACGCACCGACTGGTCGCCGGATCGCAGGCTTCGGAGCCCGGGCAGCCGCCGCACGGGGTGGCGTCGATGCAGCGACCGCTGATGCACCGATGAGACGACGCTTTGCAGTCACTGCTGGTGGCACACGGGATCGCAACGCAGAGGCCGCTTTCACAGGTCGTGTCGCGAGCGATGCACGGCAGCGACAGGCTGCATTCGTCGCGCAAGCGGCAGGTCCCGACGAGCTCGCCGAAGGCCGCCACGCAGGACAGGCCTGGGCAGCAGTCGCGATCGGTGTTGCAAGTGCTCTCCACGACGCAGCTTTTTGACGCTTCGTCGCAGCCGAAGCCGGGCGGGCAGTCGCTGCGGACCACGCAAGTCACCGGCGGCGCCGTTGAGGTCGAGCAGGCTACTAGGAGCATGAACAACGCTGACTTCG
Organism: Pseudomonadota bacterium; assembly: GCA_947498315.1. Taxonomy (GTDB): domain Bacteria; phylum Myxococcota_A; class UBA9042; genus SXOO01. The sequence continues at coordinate 11,421 of CANMLD010000033.1, forward strand.
CGTTCACGGCGACCCCCTCGGGTCGACGGGGTCGAGCGCCAGCCAGACGCCAAGCCAGTCCCCGGATGGTCCGGTGGGCTCGATGGCGACGACGGAAGGGACGTACGGCGTGTCGCCGAAGAGGGAGGTGACCGACGCGACGTCGAAGGAGAACGCGAAAGACCCGGCGCGTTCGAGCACCGTGGCGACGACGTCCATACCCAGCGCCACCACTTGGTCGAGCTCCGCGCCCGCTGCGAGGCCGCCGTCGAGCACCGTCGCCGATTCGATGGCCACGGCGCCAATGCCGATCTCGATGAGCGACCCGGTCACGACCACGTCGAGGCCGGCTCGCAGGCTGGCGTCAATGGTAGTGAGCCGAACGAAGCGCCCAGCGAGGAACACGTCGATGCCAAGGACGACCTGCGGGAGCCTGACCGTAACGGCGCCGAGGGCCTCGGAGGTAGGCGCGGCGACGCGAGCGATGGGCAGGTCCGCTTCGGTGAAGCGGGGGTCGATGACCATCCGGATGGTGGCGCTCGGTCCCGTCAGCCGAGCGAGCCCCGGCACGAGCAAATCGATGAAGCCCGCGTCGAGCAGGCCGGCATCGAAGCCGGCGGCGATTTCGGCCCCAGCCAGCAGCGCGGAGAGCTCGCCCGTGTCGAGCTCGAGACAGAGCGCACCGGTCGCCCGCAGCGACCAGATGAGCTGATTGATGAACGCCTCGCTCACGCCAACGGCGAGGTCGTAGTCGCCGCCGCCGGGCGCTGCGTCGCCGAACTCGGGGTAGGGCCCAGGGCTGAAACTGGGCTCGGAGCCAAGGCCTTCAGCACACGGGTGAAGGATATCGACGGCCGTGCCGCCTTCGAGACGCAGGTCGAGCGCGGGGACCCCAGCGACGGAGCTCACCGCGAAGCCGTCGGGTGCCGGCCGCACCAGCAGCCCGAGCGGCGTGGCGGTGCGACCGGCGGCGGTAAAGGCGCCAAGCACGTTGCCGAGGCCGATCTCCGCCACGATGTTGAGCGGTCGTCCGTTCAGGACGCCGTCGAGCAGCGTCGGGGTGAGCAGGTTGAAGATGTCTGTCAGGACGGGGCCGATGAGCGTGCCGACAGCGTCTTCGATGAACACGAACAGGTCGGCGCCAAAGTTGGCGATGTCGCAGATCGCGCACTCGATGCAGTCGTCGCCGGGGTTCTCGTCTTGGCACTCCGGCTGACTGCAGTCCTGAACGATGGAGACGCCGAGCGCCTCGATGTCGAGGCTGTCGACCGAGACCGAGATGTCGAGCGCCCCGGACGGCGCGACGAGCATGGTGGCCGTCGCGACGAAGTCGACGCTAACGAGATAGGGCGTGCCCGCGACCGTGAGGAGGTCGTTGTCGACGACGCACGCGGCGCTGACGTCTGCGCCGAAAAGGGCCGCGTCCCCGAAGAGGACCGCCGGGTTCTGGAGGGCGAGCTCTACGTCATCGCCCGTGAGGCGGAGCTCGGCGGGATCGGTCCCGGGGACGAGCTCGATGGCGACGGCGGCGAGATCGAAGCATGCGGCGAGGTCACGCCCGCCGACGTTCGCTTCGAGCGGTCCGAGTGAAAACGGAAAGCTGATGGCGCCGGACTCCACGAGCACGTCGAGCGAGGCGCACACCCAGCCTTCCGCGTTGGTGGTGACGACGTCCGGGAGGATGGTCGCGATCGAGCCGATGAGCCCAGAGACGACGTCGCCAGTAGCCCGCGCTGCGATCGCGCCGCGGAGGATCTTCTTGGGAGGAAAGGTGTAGTCCTCCCCTTGACTCAGCTCGACGAGGAGCCCGCTCCCACAGGCCATGGATAACGAAGACGAGAGGACTAGCGCCCAAGTCGCGATTCGTGGGGCACGGCAGCGCAAGGCTTAGCTTACGACGCGGTTGCGACCGGCCCGTTTGGCTTCGTAGAGCTTGTCGTCGGCGGCTTTCAGTAGCTCGAGCGGGTTCTTCATGTGCATGCCGAGGTGCCCGACGCCGACGCTCACCGAGACGCTGATGCGGCTGCCTTCGAACTCGAAGACGTGGGTCTCGATGAGGCTGCGGACGGTGCTCGCGAACTCGAGCACGGAGTTCGGATCCGACTCGGGCAAGATGATGCAGAACTCCTCGCCACCGTAGCGAGCGAACATCTCTTCCTTTCGAATGCGCTTGCGAATGGTCGAGGCGAGCTCCTTCAGGATGAAGTCACCCGTGAGGTGACCGAACTCATCGTTGATGTTCTTGAAGTGATCGATGTCGAGCATCAAACAAGAGAGGTTGCGGGCGTAACGCCGAGCGCGGCTGAACTCACGCTCGAGGTATTCCATGAGGTAGCGCTTGTTCGGGATCTGGGTCAGACCGTCGGTGACGGTCATGGTGTAGATCTCCTCGTGGTAGGCCATCTCGATGTTCGCGCCGGCAAGGAACTTGAAGATGGTGTCGCCGACCTTCAAGAGGTCGCCACTCTTGAGCTTCTCGCGAGAGGTCAAGACATCGTTCAGGTAGGTGCCGTTGGTGCTGTTGAGGTCGACGATCACCTTTTGACCTTTGACGGTCTCGACGCGGGCGTGGCGCCTCGACACGCTGTCGGTGTCGAGCGTGATGAAGTTCTCAGGGTCGCGACCGATGGTGATGGCGTCGTCAATGAGGTCGAACTTGCGCCCGAGTGACTCACCATAGATGACGACGAGGCACTCGTTGCCGCCGCCGGTCTGCAGCTCCATGAGCGCTTTCACTGTCGTAATGCGGGTCTTGCCGTCCACGACGATTCTCCGTGCGCCGCTTCTGGGGCTTCGGACCCCGACCGGCGAGGTGCAGTCATCTCGCCGTGGGAGGACGCAGGAGCGTAGCAAAGGATGTCGATACGAGCAACGACTCACTTAAGGCAAAATATCGAGTGAGGTCGGCTTTCTTTGGGAGCTCGTGAGGCGAGGTGCTTCAGGAATCCAGAAACAACCTCTTTCCGAAGGCTTGGATGGTGTAGCCTCGAGCTGAAGAGCGGCTCGTGTAGTACGGGTTCGCGGCCTTGCGCGCCGCGAACGGCTGGTCCAACCTGCAGCCGTGATTGAGTCAGCCTCGACTGAGCCCGCCGTGGAGCCTTCGGTGGAAGCCGTGAACCTGTCTGCGAACCGCCAGCCCCCGGGGCCCGAGACGCGCCGGTCGCGGTGGCTGGCCCGTCTCCCCTGGGCGGCTCTCTTCACCATCGTCTTCGCGCTGCACCTGCCCGGCATCGGCAACTACTTCGACAACGACGATGCATGGAACTATGTCCTCGAGGCCGAGCTCGCCTTGAACGGCTTCGAGAGCGCTTTCGTGAAGGGCGGCAACTACCTGCTCTATCAGAACCTGCACCGCCTCATCCCCGACATGTCGTGGATCCCCCGGTACGCTCTCTTCGACCTGTGGATGCCGGGGTGGAAGCTCCCGAGCGTCGTACTCCATGCGCTGAACTCAGTGCTCGTCGGCCTGCTGGCGCTCAGCATCACCCGGAGAGTCGGGCACGAGCGTCTCGACGCCGCGATCCTCGCGGGCCTCCTTTACGGCCTCTCCCCCGTTCACGCTCAGCCGGTGAGCTGGATAGGCGGGACTTACGACCTTTTCCTCGGCGCGTTCACGCTCAGTGCACTCCTCGCGTTCGATCGGGGTCGGCGCTGGCTCGCCATGGTGTTCGTGGTTGGCGCTTGCATGTCCAAGGAACAAGGCGTCCTGATCGCTCCCGTGCTGGGTCTTCTTTGGCTGTGCCTATCCCGAGGAGACGGCCTACGGGCTGGCCTGCGCCAACTCGCACCGAGCGTGCTCGGTGCGGTGGCCGTGTTCGGCCTCCGGAAGCTCCAGATGGCCGCCGCGACGGTCACGCTCGACCCGATGCTGACCCGGGGTATCGAAGTCGACAGTAATGGCCTTGTCCACGACGCTCCGCTGTCCGCCTTCTCCGCCGTCGCGTTCCCCCTGCGGGAGTTCGGCGCCTTGCCCGCATGGGCCTTTGGCGCGTCCGGGGCCGGGCTGGTCGGCCTCGCAGCGCTGTTGCCGCTCTTCGGCCGTCCGGGGATCGGGCTCAGGCAGCGCCTGCCCATCCTGGTCTTTTGCGCCCTGAGTGCTGTGGCCTTCATGGTGCCCGTGGCTATCATGCGCGAGTTCGGGAAGCCGCTCGGGCTCGAAGCGATCCTCTTCAACGACCGCTACTTGATGGTCTCTCACGCCTTCGTCTCGGTGCTCGCGGGCTGCGTGCTTCTGTCGACGGGCTCACCCACCCGCCGAATCATCGCCGTGCTCCTCACCCTGGTGACCTTCTGGAGTGCGACGAACTCCGTCGCGCTCTCGCTCCGCGGCGACAGCCCGGCCGAGACACTCGTGGAAGCCATCAGCCTACTCCGGGGGCCGTCCAAAGGCGGCTCTGTCAAGACGCTTCACCTCCTGACGAACCACTATCGCGAGGAGACGTTCCGTGTCGCCGTGTCCCGCTGGGTCCTCGAGAGGACGGGCGTCGAAGTGCACTGGGTTCAGCGCGGCATCTGGCGCGTCCTGATGCGACAGCCAGACCGACGCGACGGGCTCGACTTCCTCGATCTCTACGTCCGTGCGCGAAAGGAGCGCTTCGACCCGAGCGAGGTCGACCCCGACTCGGGCGTCGTGATGCTGCTCGAAGACGCGAGCCCAGCGGAGAACCACTCGGTCACTAGGGTGACGTTGCCGACGCCGGGCGCGCGAGCTTCGGCAGTCCCGGCGGCGATGAGCCTCGACGCGACCTTTCAAGGGGGAGCGCTCTCGTTCACGACCAACTCGAGCGGCCAGGGGAGCATCACGTTCAGCATCGGCTCCGTCGAGAACACACCTCGCGGCTGGCGCCGTCGTGCCTACGCGTGGCTTCCGGACGCGATCGACGCTGCAAACACAGTCGGGTTCCGGATCACCTACACCGCCACGGCGCGCCGAGAAGCCGGCGCATACCACCGCGCGTTCCAATACGGCTATCTCGAGTTGCACTGGACGAGCCAGCTCCAGAACCCCGACCTCACCTGGGTGGTCATGCCCATCGTGTTCGATGGGCAGAAGCACGTAGAGACGCTGTGGGTCGATATCGACCCGATATGGCGGGCGTCGGGTGGTATTGGCGCCGTCGGAGTTCACCCGCTCGATCGGTCTGGCGAGATTGTCATTCACGGCATCGACGCGTTGGTCGTGCCGAAGCGGCGGTCCATCTACTGAACCGAGCTGATAGCCCCCCCAAAGGGAGACCCAGGATCGTCGTCATTTCGTGTATTTTGCCGGTCGGGCTTGAAGGACCGTCCCTGGCGCGCTTTCATGCTGCGGCGACTCCTCCGGCATGACGGATGCGAGCCGAACACGATCGACGAAGAGAGGTCTGGGTACATGAAGGAGTGGGTCACCCCAATCATCGTCGTCGCAGTGCTGCTGGGGGCGGGCTTCGGCATCCGAATGCTCATCCTCAAGAAGGCAGCCACGGCCGACGGGCAGGTCGCCGCAGGCGCAGCGCCTTCGGGTGTGAAGCCTGGCGAAGAGCTCCTCAGCGCGCCCGACAAGCGCGACCGCCCCGACCCTGAAGGCGAGAACACCTGGCGCGAGCAACACCACCCCTTCATCGGCTACCCCGAAGAGCCGGGTCCCGCCGACGCCTTAAAGAAGCTGACACCGGACGGCACGCCCGAGTTCCCGCTCGACGAGATGGTGACCATCCCGGCCGGTGAGTTCGTGATGGGAGACACCGGCGTACCTTTCGCCGCGCCGCAGCGAAAGGTCTTCGTCGAAGGATTCCGCATCGACCGATATGAGGTCACGAACGCGCAGTACAAGGCCTTCATCGACGCCACGGGGCACCCTCAGCCCGAGCTCGTGGACAGCTTCGCGGCCGACTGGTCCTGGCGTGAGAAGATGTACCCCAAAGGCCGCGGCAGCTACCCGGTGGTGCTGGTGTCGCTCGAAGACGCCATCGCGTGCTGCAGTTGGGCCAAGAAGCGCCTCCCGACCGAAGCGGAGTGGGAGAAGGCGGCGCGGGGACCGAGTGGTAACCGGTTCCCCTGGGGAAACAAATGGGATGGCCGCAAGTCCATGACCATGATCAAGCTCTCGGGGCCCCTGACCGATGAGCCGGCCTACATCGAGTGGGTGAAGAACTTCCCGTTCGATCCAAATCCGTCGATGTTCCCGGTCGGCAGCATGCCGGATGACCGATCTCCCTTCAAAGTCGTGGACATGCACGGCAACGTTCAAGAGTGGGTGGCCGAACCGTTCCGTGCGCCAACGGGCGGCGACGAGACCGAATCGGCCATCTACGGTGAAAAGGACGTGGTCGTGGTGAAGGGCGTCGGCTTCTCGTCACGTGACTACGCCGCGCCTCTGTCAGCACGTTTCCCCTACCCGGGGACCTATCTCGATGACGGGATTGGTTTTCGCTGCGCCGCCGACCTGTAGCGGCTGACAGGCACCCCCGCTCGAACCGCGCGGAGCGGAAGCGAGCGGGGTGGCCGTGACGTTGGACTAACGCGTTACGGCGACTCGGAACACGCGACCTTCCGTCATCTCCGTAAAGAAGAGGGCACCGCTGGCGGCATGGATGGTCATGCCGGAGAGTGCGCCGGGCTCGAGACCGGTGTCGAGCTCGTTCAGCAGCTTGCCTTGCAGGTCGAACGCGTAGATGCGGCTGGTGCTCGGATCGGAGACGTAGAGCGCGCCGCCGTGGAGGACGAGGCCAGACGGAACGGCGACCCGGCCTGGCGGGACGATCTCGACTAGGTCGGCTCCGTCATATTCGCGGCTGTCGACCATCGCTTCGTAAGCAGGGAGCTTCTGAGCCGGCTTGGCGGTGCTCGGGTCGAGGCGGAGAACACGGGCGTTACCCGTATCGGCGATGTAGACGAAGCCGGTGGCGGCGTCGTAGGCGAGGTGGCTCGGGACGTCTTCGACGCGCTTGACCTGGCCGACGATGAAGCGCTGGAGCGTCCCGTCAGAGTGGTCTTCGTGACCGGGGCCGTGGTCCTCGGCGAAGTCGTAGCGCTCGATGGCGCCGACCTGGCCGTTGAAGGTCCAGTAGACGTTGTTCACTTCGTGTTCGATGCCCATGCAGAACGGCGTCAGGTGCAACATGTCCATGTGCGAGCCGTTCAAGCCAGCCCCTGGATCCTGAGCGAAGATTTCGGGGTCGGCCGACCACAGCGTGGGGCCCATGAAGTCGGCCGTGTCGTCTTCGTAATTGCCGGTTCTCGCCTCGCCACAGGTGGCGAAGAGGTCGCCCTCGCCGAAGGAGAGCCCCGTAGGACGACGCATGAAGTGCCATGCGTTGATGTCCTTCATGATCTTGCCCTTCGGGGTCTCGGTCGCGGCGCCCGTGATGACCGCCACCGAGCCCTCGAGCTCCTGACAGCCCGCTTGCGTGGCCTGGAATTGCTCGCACGGTTCGTCCGTCGGGAACTCGCGCAGGGCGACCCAGAGCTCGTCGCGCTCCGGATGGAAGTCGAGTGAGGTGCCCTGATAGGCGCGGGACGGCTCGTAGACGACCGGCATCGTGACGGTCGTGCCTGCACCCCAGCCGATGGCGCTGCCGGGCGGCGGTGCTACACACTTGCCGGCGTCTGAATCGCAGAAGGGCTTCGCAGCGTCGTCGCACTCAGCGTGATTGGCGCATTCCGCGGCGGTTCCGTCAGCACCCTCGGTGCCGTCGACACCATCGGTCCCGTCCGTACCGTCCGACACGTCGGCGGCGTCCACGCCGTCCGATCCATCGGAGCCGTCCGTCCCCGAGTCGTCCTTCGGGGAGGAGGAGTCGGAGCCGGTGGTGGACTGTACGTCCGACATGCTAGTGCCACCGGAGCTGCTGGCACAGCCCACGACGACGCTCCCGGACAGGATGGCTCCGGAGAGGGAGGCGGACAATCCGCGGACGAGAGGATGATGACGGAGGGACATGAGGGAGCTCCAGGGCACCGTGACTTGCCGGTGGCTGCGGTAGAGGTCGTGCGAAGGACCGCGCGTACGAACGCGCATTGACGTTAACCGAAAGTGGGATGCGATTCCTGTGAAACATGATGCGTTCCCACAGTGTGAGATGCGGAATTCGAATGAGACTGAACATCCTTTCAGCCTTCTCGTTGCGCCGGAGTTGGAACACCCTTAGGCTCCGACTCACTCACACCCGAAGGCAAAGCAGAGCGTCATGGCCAATCTCACCCCTCCCCACTTCGGCCCCGGGCTCTTCGCCTTCTTCGTCGCACTTCGCGGCAACAACTCGCGCGAGTGGTTCCAAGAGAACAAGGCGTGGTACGAGCGGGACGTCCGCGATCCGATGCTCCACTTCATCAGCGACTTGGCGCCGCGCCTCCGCGAGCTCGCGCCCGAGTACGTCGCCGATCCACGGCCCGTCGGCGGCTCGATGTTCCGGTTGCACCGCGACACGCGCTTCTCAAAGGACAAGACCCCTTACAAGCTCGCCGTCGCCGCGCACTTTCGACACGCGACCGGCAAAGACGTTCACGCGCCCGGCTTCTATCTCCACCTCGGCCCCGGCGAGGTGGTGGGTGGCGCGGGCCTTTGGCAACCGCCGCCGCCGACGCTGCTCGCGGTGCGCACCGCCATCTCGGAGAAGCCAGAGCAGTGGGCCGCGGCGCGCGCGGGCCTTACGCTGTGGACCGGCGACCCGACCCACAGCCCGAGCCCGATCCTGAAGCGCGTGCCTGCAGGCTTCGATCCGGCACATCCATTCGAGGCGGACCTGCGGCGCAAAGACTTCGTGGTCATGGAGGCGCTCTCCGAAGCCGACGCTGTGGTACACGACTTCATGGACCGCTACGTGGGAGTCATCCGAAAGACGCTGCCGCTAAACCAGTTTCTCCTGAAGGCGGTCATGTAATCGTCGTTCCAGGAACTTGCGCAGAATCGTCGGCACCCCGGCGCGAAAGGCGATACGCTGCGCGCGCCTATGGAGGCCCCATGCGCTGCTGTACCGCCCCCCGCTCCTCTTTCGCGCTCTCCTCGTCTCTCTACGTCGCGTTCGCGATGACGTTCCTCGGCTGTGGAAGGGGCGAGACCTCACCGCCTGCTGAATCATCCGCTGCGGGCATGACTGATGTCGCCGCGGCGGACGGAACCCCGCTGGTCCAACCGATGCTCCCGGCATACCCGCTCCCCGGTGAACGCGGCAGCGACAAGGCCGATCAGTACTCGGATTATAAGGACGCGAACCCCGGGGTGTACGGGATCACATCCGCTCCCAAGACGCCCATGCGTGCGGTCGCTCAGTACGACGATCACGAAGCGCTGCTCCTCACGTGGACCGGCAACTTCCCCGACGTGTTTGCGGCGATGGTGAAGGCGTCGAAGCCGGTCATCGACATCTACGTCGTCCACAACGGGAGCAGCATGAAGACGAGCTTCACCGAGGCGATGAACGCCTATGGGGTGAGCACGACCGGCCTGAACTTCTTGAACCTGCCGAACGACTCCATCTGGATGCGCGATTACGGCCCCCTGTCGGCTCGCACGCCGGACGGCACGGTCGCCATCATCGACCCGCGCTACTACGATCAGCGCGTCTACGACGACGCCATCCCGACCAAGCTCGCGTCCACCTTCGGCCTCAACACCTTCCGTCAGCCCTTGAAGTGGGAAGGCGGCACCTTCATGGCCGATGGCCGCGGCAACTGCTTCCACTCGCAGGGCGTCTATTGGTACGGCGGCACGTCGGAGGCCAAGGTCCAGCAGTATCTGCGCGACTATCTGGGCTGTGAGACCACGACGGTGCTCTACCCGCTCGAAGAGGAAGGCACGACTCACTCCGACATGTTCGCGAAGCTCCTCCCGGGCAACAAGATGCTGCTCGGCGACTACACGTCGTCGCAGGATGCCGAGAACGCCGCCATCCTCGATGCGAACGCCGAGATCCTCGAAGCCGCCACGATGAATGACGGGAGCAAGCTCCAAGTCATCCGCATCCCGATGCCGTCGAACTCGAACCGTCAAGTCTGGCGCACCTACACGAACTCGCTCTTCGTCAATGGCGTGAACCTCATCCCGGTCTACACAGACAACACGACTTACGAGAGCCAAGCACTCGAGATCTGGAAGAGCGCGATGCCCGACTGGCAGCACGTCACCATCGACTCCTCGGAGCTCATCACGTGGTCGGGGGCCATCCACTGCATCACCATGACCATCCCGAAGGGCCAGTTCGCGAAGTCCGAGCCCGCACCGACCAACCTCTGCGGCGGGGCCTTCACATGTTTCCCGACGGCCACCGGCGCCGAGACCTGCAGCCTGGTCTTCGAGGGGTGCTGCAGCGGCGACAACGTCACGCTCTGCGGCGACGCGGGCCCTGTGGCGACGTCGTGCGGCGGTTCTGGATGCGGCTACAGCGATGCCACGATGGCCTACGCGTGCAGCGCTTCGAGCCCAGGGCCGGCGAACGCGCCCCAGATTTGTGGCGCTGCTTGCGTCCCGAACTGCGAGGGGAAGGCGTGCGGCCCGAATGGGTGCGGCGGATCCTGCGGCACCTGCGCAGAAGGCTTCTCGTGTAGCGGCAATCAGTGCAAGGCGCCGGACGATCCGTGTGGCGGCATCGAGTACGAGGGCTGCTGCGATGGCAAGACTCTGAAGTGGTGCGAACAAGGCCAAGTTCAGACTCAGTCGTGTCAGCAGATTTGCGGGTGGAACAGCGGGCAAGGCTTCTACGACTGCGGTTGGAACGGGAGCGACCCCTCAGGATCCTTCGCCAAGGCTTGCCCAACTCAGTGCCAGCCGAACTGCGACGGAAAGACCTGCGGTGAGGACGGCTGCGGCGGCTCCTGCGGCACATGCGGCGCCGGAAAGACGTGCAACAGCGCGGGCACTTGCATCTCGTCATGCACCCCAGCGTGTAGCGGCAAACAGTGCGGCAACGACGGCTGTGGCGGCTCCTGTGGCGCCTGCACGGCCGGCAAGACCTGCAACGCGGTGGGCACGTGTGTCTCGACCTGCACCCCGATCTGTACGGGCAAGGTCTGTGGCACCGACGGTTGCGGCGGCGCGTGCGGGACCTGCGCGGCCGGGCAGAGCTGCACTGCGGCGGGCCAGTGCGCAGCGGCAGGGTGTGGCAGTGTGACCGCGGCCGGAACCTGCAATGGGACCACGCTGACGTGGTGCAAGGATGGCGCGCTGACCACCAAAGACTGCAAAGCCCTCGGCAACTTCGAATGCAAGGCAGTCACATCCGGCTTCGACTGTGTCGCCGCGGCCGGGTGTACACCCGCTTGTAACGGCAAGACGTGTGGCGCCGACGGTTGTGGTGGGCTCTGCGGCACTTGCACGGCCGGCTCTTCATGCCAGTCGGGCACCTGCGTGTCCCAAGACCCGTGCGCGGGCTTGACCTTCACGGGCTGCTGCGACGGCTCGGTATTGAATTGGTGTGAAGCCGGCGCCAAGAAGGCGCAATCGTGCGGAGACTTCGGCTGCGGCTGGAACGCCCAGGCAGCGTATTACGACTGCGGCTACGCCGGGGACGGACCCGCAAATGCGCCGAAGGCGTGTGGCGGGACCGCCTGCACGCCGAGCTGCAGTGGGAAGGTCTGCGGTGACGACGGCTGCGGCGGGATCTGCGGCATCTGCACAGACGGCACGGTCTGCGCCGAGGGGGCGTGCATGAACGGGTGCGGCGACGTCAGCTTCGAGGGCGCATGTGACGGCACATCCCTCCTCTTCTGCAACGCGGGCGAGCTGCAAGGTGGCAATTGTACTGACGTTCAGGGGAGCGGGTGCTGCGGCTTCGAGCCGAACGAACAGCTCTACACGTGCCTACCGGCGAACGCGTGCAGCACGTGTGTCCCCGAGTGCGAGCTCGGCGCGGGCGGCTGCAGCGCGGAGGCGACTCACGCCTACACGTGTACGCCCGTAAACGGGTGCCCGAAGCGCACTTACACGTGGTGCCCGCTCGGCTGCGACACCGGAAAGGGCGCCTGCGTCCCGACGTCGTCCTGCACCCCGAGCTGCAGCGGCAAGGCCTGTGGCGGTGACGGCTGCGGGGGCCCTTGCGGGACGTGCGTCGCTGGTCAGAGCTGTAATGCGGCCGGACAGTGCGTGGTCGGCTGCACGGCCAACTGCGACGACAAGACGTGCGGCTCGGATGGCTGTGGCGGCCAGTGTGGCTCGTGTGGGGCCGGCGAAGCGTGCATTCAGAACGCCTGCGTGACCTCGAGTTGCAACCCGAAGTGCGATGGCAAGGTGTGCGGCGACAACGGCTGCGGGGGCACCTGTGGGACTTGCGCCGGCGCCCTGACCTGCAACAAGAACGGTGCGTGCGTCGACAAGCCCGACACCTGCTCGCCAGACTGCGACGGCAAGGCGTGCGGCCCCGATGGCTGCGATGGCGTGTGTGGCATCTGCGGCAAGGCCGATCTCTGCCAAGACGGCGCTTGCGTCGCGAACCCGGTCGCCGCGTGCGGTTCGCTCCCGACGTATGGGCTCTGCCAAGGAGACACGCTCCGATTCTGCTCAGCCACCGGTCCGTCGGAGATCGACTGCGCAGCGCAAGGGCTCGCTTGTGTCGCCACGAGCTCGAAGGCCGATTGCGTCACCCCCGGAAGCTGCCTGCCGGACTGCACTGGCCGGGCCTGCGGCGACGACGGCTGCGGTGGGTCCTGCGGCGGCTGTTCGAAGGACGACGCGTGTATCGACGGGACGTGCGTCATCGACGGGTGCGTGCCGGCTTGCACGGGGAAGTCATGTAGCTCCGACGGGTGCGGCGGCAGCTGCGGCACCTGCGAGGACGGTGCGTCGTGTAGCGCTGCTGGAGTATGTGGCGGCACTACGCCGGCGTGCGAAGACGGACAAACTCGCGTGGACGGCGAGTGTACGGACGTGACGGATGGTGTCACTACGTCGAGTGGTGGGTCGCGCGGTGGCTGTACGACCAGCCACGTGCCGACGGCGGACCGCTCAGGCCCCGTCGCCGTGTTCACGTTGGGACTCGTGATGCTCTGGCGCCTACGCCGCCAGCGCCGCCAGAGCGACTGAGACGTGGCGAAGCACCAGCCGGAAGAGGTCCGGCGTCGTCAGATCCTCGACGCTGCGAAGCGCTGCTTCATCCGTCAAGGACTCGACGCCACGACCATGCGCGACATCGCGAGCGTCGCCCAGCTGTCGCTTGGGGGGATCTACTTCCACTTCAGCGCGAAGGCCGACATCTTCCAGGCCATCTGCGACGAGACCTACGGTGCCGTCTTGACGAAGTGGCGCTCGGGCGGCCTCGACCAATCGGAGACGTCCCGGGTGCGTATAAGGCGCATCGCGGACGCGAACCTGGGGCTCCTCGAGTGCGACCCGGACCACTTTCGCCTGGCGCTGGTCTTGAATGGCGCCGCCGTCGTCGATGAGGGACTGAAGGCGATCAAACGTGCTCACCACACGGGCTACGTCGGCTTCATCGCATCGGTGCTCGAGACCGGCGTGACTCGAGGCGAGCTCAGACCGCACGACGCGCGCGCCGTCGCGGAGGGGATCGTGGCGATCTTCGACGGCCTCTACCTTCGCTGCGCGATCGACGCCGACGTCCACCCGCGCACGACGGTCTTCGCCGCGCTCGACCTCCTTCTCGACGCCCTGGAGAGCAGATGAGCGCGCTCCAGAAGGCCCTGGCCCCTCTCAGAGCCCACCCGATCATCACCACTCTGGTGGCGGCAAGCGTCCTGTGGGCAGTCTGGCGCTACGGCTTCGGGACCGTGCTGAGCTACGAGCAGGTGGGACAGAAACCGGCGGCGGGCGTGAAGACGCTGATCGTCCTGCATGGCCACGGCGCGCCGGGCGACGACCTCGTGCCCCTCGCCAAAGAGCTCACGAGCGACCTCAGCGCCGCCGCCTTCGTCATCGTCGGGCCCGAGTCGAACGGTGGTGGCCGAAGCTGGATGCCCGACATCAAGGCGCCGACCAAAGAGGCCTACCTCGTCGAGATCGAGAAGCGGGTCGTCAAGACCACGCGCGACATCTGGGAGGTCGTCGACAGAGCGCGCCGTGACGGCGTGGCATGCGAAGACCTCGTCTTCGTTGGGTTCTCGCTCGGTGGCCGCTTCGCGATAGAGGCCGCGTTACGCGCACCCCGGGACTGCTCACCCGGCGCCGTGGTGGCCTTTGCTCCGGGCGGCGGCGCCGAGATCCCGCTCCCGGCTGCGACCGGCTCCACACCGAAGCGTCTCCTCATCACGATGGGCCAGGCGGACGACGTAGTGAGCCCCCGAGCCGCACGCCAGTGGGGCGAGCAGCTCGACGCCGCGGGCTCCGAGGTGCAATGGCTCGACGTCGCTGGAGGCCACACCATCACGCGCGAGGCGCGAAAAGCAGCGTTCGCCTTCCTTCGCGGCGACGCCGTTGGCACAGCGCTCTCGTCGCCTGACTGACGTACACGACTGCTCCGCGACCTAGCTTCCTGAGCAACGGCGCCGTGGCGACGTCACCTGACCGGCAGCCGAAGCCCATAGGATCTTCGGTTGACCTAGCCGACGTGAATCGGCGCTCGACCCCGCCGGGCCGTTCACACCTGCCGAGGCAGCGGCACCTCGATGTAAGCGCCGAACTCCTGGAAGTAGTCGATCCCGACGCTGGCGTGGACGGCGCCCTGGGCATAGTTGAAGTCCAACTGGTCAGCGGCGGGGAAGAGCGGCTGATGCCAGACGCAGGGGTCGATGTGGAGACCGAAGCTCCCGTCGCACCAGAACGCGCGAAAGTCGTCGAGCGTCACGTCGTCGCGGGGGAGGGCGAGCAAGGCCACGAACGGCGCGCGGCGGCGCGGTACGAAAATCTGTCCGCCGTCAGGGTGGTAGTTGGCTTCGTGGGTGAAGAGGGGACGGGTGGTGGTGGGTTCCCGGTCGGGCCGGGCGTCCGCCGGATCGTCGAACCAGCCGGTGATGTATCGACGGGACACCGCGTGATTGCTGCCGTAGAGCGACCCCCTTCTCGGATCAGCTCGAAGGCCCCGGAGACGATTTTATTCTTGGTGCCGGTGCCCGAGATGACCGGCCGCCGGCCTTGCGCCGGCCAGGGCACGATCGCGACGCGGGCGGGGTTCGCATCGGGCACTCTGCGCCCGTAGCCCGCGAGGGCCTTGTCCGTAGCGATGACCAGGGGCGCAGTAAACACCCGAGCCTGGCCGCGGATGACAGTTGGCATGGCGGAGAGGTCCTGTGAGGTCTCGTTATCGATGTTCATGGGATCCTCCACGGGCTCGGTCGTCGGCGTAGGCCGGTCTGTCGAGTCGCCACTCCGTGACCTCAGTGGCATGGCGTGGAGACGGGGGGAGCGCTCTCGCGAGAGAAGGGTTGCGGGCGGTCCGCTCGTGAGTCGAGCGCAGTCAGGGCTTCCTACAACGGTGGCCGTGGGGTTGAACGGCTCAGGCGCGCGCTGACATCTTCCGCTTTCGACGCCACGCGATGCTGGTCGTCCTTGTTCTGAAGTTTGCCCGCCCAAGTTGGCGGCGGGAGAAGACTGCCTTGGGGCCGTCGACCCGAGCGGATTCGACGCGGGTGGCTACGTGGCGGGAGTGAGCGGCGGGCGCCTCGGTGGGTGGTCGTGACGTCTAGGCAGACGTACCGTTGGGGCGCCGCCCGCGGCGCTCAGCGGCTGCGGCCGTTGTGCTTCAGGCCGTAGATTGTGCGGCTGCTGTGATCTTGCAGATGGTCGAGGCGCGCCCGTTCACGGCCGGTCACGATGCCGTCGGCGCGCGCCCGGACCTTCGCGACCTGGATCGTCGTCTGTTGCGCGGCGAGGCGGGCGGTCTCGGACGCGGTGAGCTGACCGGTCGCGACGCCTTGACCGGTTCGCGCGGCCTGCCGGCCTTGACGAAGCGGAGCGGGCGCGCCCGCGCTGGCGGTGATGGCAAACAAGGAAGCAGCGGCTAGGACGGAGACAAACAAGGTGCGGGCGCTGATGATCATGGCAAATGGCTCCAGGCGGTAAGAACAAGTGCTGCCGGCGACCTCGCCGACGTGCAAATTCGAGAGCACAGCGCGTGCCACACCCTGCGATCTCGATGGGAACGCGGTCGTCGCGGTCTTGAAGGGAGCGCGCCTGTCTTGTCCGCCTGACGCCTGTCAACGAAGCTGGACAGGCGCGACGCGACACGATGACGTCCGGCCCGTTGACGCCAATCACATGAAGGTGTTCCGCTGGGGGCCATGACCTTGCCACTTCGAGTCGCCTTCTTGTTCGCGATAGGCCTCGCCGCCTCTTCCCTCGCTCGCGCGGGCGTCATTCCCGCTGAGCGCACGGTGGACTGGTCCGTGGCGGGGTATCCGGGCGCCGTGCCATCGCCCGTTGGCTGGGCAGACGCCACGGCCTTCGGCGCCGTGGGTGACGGAGTGACGCCCGCGCAGTCGGCGATCACCGCGGCCGCCGCCTCCTTCGCCGGAGCTCCCGGTGTCGTCTGGCTCCCGGCCGGCGACTATCTCCTCACTGGCGGCGTGTCCCTCCCAAGCGGCGTGGTGTTGCGAGGCGATTCGGCCGCGACGACGACGCTCCACTGCGCACCGCCGAACTCGGGAACCTCGTGCGTCGCCGTCAATGGCGGCTCAGCGGGGGCTGCCGTCGCGGCGATCGACGGCCTCGAACGGGGCAGTACGGCCATCGTCGTCGCGGACGCCGGCGGCTTTACGGCCGGCGGCTGGGCTGAGCTCACGCAAGACAACGGCGCCTGGGACACCGATCCCGCCGACTGGGCGAAGCGGGTAGTCGGCCAGATCGTGCGCGTCGTAGCGGTCGATGGTGCGTCAGTGTCTATCGAACATCCTCTGCGAATCGGCTACGACGTCTCTCTGAACCCCACCCTCATGCCCATCAGCCCGAAGTCGAACGTGGGCATCGAGACCCTTCGCATCGTGCGGAAGTCGGATCCGAACGGGACGGGCGGTGGAAACAACATCCAATTCTCATATGCCGTAAGGAGCTGGGTCCACGGCGTCGCCTCCGAGAAGAGCATAGGGTCCCACGTCGGCGTGTTTCGAAGCAGTCAGGTCGAGGTCAAAGGCAGCGTGTTTCAGGACGCCTGGACCTTCGACGGCAGCGCGACCCGGGGCTACGGCGTCACTCTGAACGACCACTCGGGCGAGTGCCTCATCGAAGGCAACGTCTTCCGCCGACTACGTCACGCGATGATGGTCAAGACCGGCGCCAACGGGAACGTTTTCGCCTACAACTACTCGCGAGAGCCAAACCGCAGCGAGGCCTTCTCGGACTTCGCCGGCGACATCTCAGTACACGGCCACTACCCCTTCGCGAACCTCTTCGAAGGCAACGTCGTCGCCAGCGTGATCATCGATCAGTACTGGGGCCGCGGAGGGCCTTACAACACCTTCTTCCGAAATCAGCTCGAGTGGTACGGCTTCATCATCACGCCGGACAACCCCACCAACGATCAGAACATCGTCAGCAACGCGATCGAGAAGGGCAAGAGCAATCCTCTCCTCGGCTTTGTCTACACGCTCTACTACGGCGTACTCGGGACCGGGCACTTCACGTGGGGCAACGACGTCGCCGGCACCATTCACCCCCCCGGCACGGGGACGCTGGCTGATCTCTCGTACTACCGGCCGGACGGGCAGATCCCGTGCGCGTTAGCAGCGCAGAACCCCGCGATCGGTCCGCCCGTCTCCGTCGCGGCCGGGACGAACCAGGCCCAAGCGCGATGGGGCGCGACCGACATGACCTTGATGCCACTCATCGCCGACGTCGGGCCCGGCGCGACTCTGGAGGTCGGCCAGAGCGCCGGACTCACCGGGACGGCGTGGGGCGGACGGGCACCCCTGTCGCTCGCGTGGACGCCAACGGCCGGCCTCACCGAACCCACGAGCGCCACGACCGACGCCAGCCCCGTAACGACGACGGACTATGTATTCAAAGCGACCGACGCCGCCGGCTGCAGCGCGAGCGCGACCGTGACCGTGACCGTGACAGGCGACACTGCCACGCCTACCTTCGAGCCACCACCGGGTGAGGTGGACGAAGGCACCCCTGTCGAGATCGCGTGCGCGACGCCGGACGCTACGATTCGGTACACCACCGATGGGTCAGAAGTTCTTGAAACCTCTCCACTTTATGTGTCACCCATAACACTGGGCGCCGACACGACGATTCGAGCTCGCGCCTTCAAGATCGACTTCACGCCGAGCCCCGAGGTCAGTGGCGCTTATGTGGTCATTGCGGCGCCGCCGGTGCCGGACGAGCCGCCCGAGGAGGACGACCTCGGGACCGTCGCCGAACCGGTCGAAGACGTCGCGGAGCCGGAGGCCGAGATCGCGCAGCCCGGCGAGGACATCATTGAGCCCGAAGCCGACGTCACGGAGCCCGAAGCCGACGTCACGGAGCCCGAAGCCGACGTCACGGAGCCCGAAGCCGACGTCACGGAGCCCGAAGCCGACGTCACGGAGCCCGAAGCCGACGACACGGAGCCCGAACAGGACA
>CANMLD010000034.1 GCA_947498315.1 Pseudomonadota bacterium
CCCAAGTCCGAGGTCTCCGTGAGTCCGAGTTAGTCACGAGCGGTCAGCGGTCAGCCCTGCGAGGCCAAGCAAGGGCCGCGCGTGCGAAACATGCAGCGCGGCCGGCTGACCGAAGCTGGCGGCCGACCGCTGACCGCTGAGCGCTGATAGCCCCGGGGCAGCTCTAATCGACGCGCCAGCTCAGCCGGCAGCAGCCCTCGGAATTGAGTTAGTCACGAGCGGACAGCTCCAGCGCCGGCGCCGCGACGAAGACGGACTGAATCGCACGTTGATGAGCGAAAGCTCATCGATGCTAGAAGATTGCCGGCGGATGCCAATCGGAGTATCGACCAACCCTCTGACTCGGGGCTCACGTGCGCGTCTACTTCTCCTCTCGCACTGACTTCGGCACGGGTGACAACGCCGTGTCGGCGGCGGTCTCAGCGCGACGGGTAGCCGGCCTCCCCCTGCTCGACCTCACGCGTTCGAACCCCGGCGATCCTGGGCTCGGGCTGGCCCCGGACGCGTCAGCGCTGATGGCCCTTACCGCTGACGCCGTGACGCGATACGCGCCGACGTCGTTTGGGCTGCCGTCGGCTCGCTCGGCCGTCGCCGCCTACTACCTTGGCCATGGCGCGACCGTCAACACGTCGCAGGTGGTCCTGACTGCCAGCACCAGCGAGGCCTATGGTTGGCTCTTGACGGCGCTCGGCGGCCCGGGCGAGACCGTGCTTGTCCCGAGCCCGAGCTACCCGCTCTTCGGGACGCTGGCTCAGCTCGCCGGGGTCGTACTTCGGCCGTACCGCTCGATGAAAGACGTGCAGCGCGGCCTCGAGGCGGGCGCCGTCGCGGTCATCGTCGTGCACCCGAACAACCCGACTGGGATGGTCCTCCCGCCGCAGGAACGCTTCGAACTCACGGCGCTGTGCGCGCGTCATGGCGCGACGCTCATCGCCGACGAGGTCTTCCTCGACTATTGCGGCGTGCCTGGGATGCAGCGCGTGGCCGCCACGAGCCATGCGACGGAGACGACGTGTCTCAGCGTGACGTTGAGTGGCCTCTCCAAGGTCTGCGGCTTGCCAGGGATGAAGCTCGGGTGGATGGTGGTGTCGGGACCTGCCGTCGACCGCGATGCCCTCCTCGACCGACTCGATCACGTCGCCGATGCCTACCTCTCCGTCGGCACGCCGGTTCAGCTCGCGTTACCGGGCCTGCTGTCTCACCGCACCGGGTTTCTGGAGCGGGTGCGGGCTCGGCTGTCGCAATCGCTTGCGACTCTGGACGACCTCGTCTCGCCCATCGAGGGTGGGTGGAGCGCGGCCATCCCGGTTCATGAGGGCGGTGGCGAAGCGCCGGGAGAGGCGTGTGCGCTTCAACTCCTCGAGCAGGGCGTGTTGGTCCATCCAGGCTACTTCTTCGGCTATGAAGAGCCCGTCGTGGTGGTGAGCCTCCTCACGACGAATGAAGACCTCATGGCGGCGCTGCCAAGGCTTGTCAGTGTTGGCCGAGGTTGTGGTAGGGTCCGCAGCAGATGACGTTGTCGGAGGGTGAAATGGTGAAGCTTCGCAAGTGTTTCGGGGTTCTGGTTCTGACGGCGCTGCTACTGCCGGCGTCGGCATCAGCGGGCGACGGGCTCTACTTCGGGTTCAACCTCGGTGGCGCTTGGACTAAAGGCGAGCGCAACATCCGCCTCGAGAACTTGGCTCTCGATCCGGACTCCAAGTTCGCTTCGTCCAACACGGACGAGCTGGTCCGCACCGACGGCGGCACCGGCTTCGCGGGCGACTTCCGACTCGGCTACAACATCCTCGGCGTTGTCGCCATCGAACTCCTGATGGGCGGATCGTTCGAGAACCTCAGCGATCCCGACGCCTTCGCAACCAACTTCGGCATCTTCGGGCTCGCCCGGTTCTTCCCAGCGCAGCTCTTCCCCGAGGTCGCTGACCGCTTTTGGGATCCCTACATCTTCGTGGGTGGCGGAGGGCACGCCGTCATCTACAAGCCTGACGCACATCCGGCCGATGGGAAGATGGTCAACAAGGCCCGCGCATGGTGGCCGAGCGCCGCCGTCAAGTACGGCTTCGGTTGCGACTTCTATCCCGTCCCCTTCTTGTCGCTCGGGCTCGACTTTGGGTTCACCAATGGCTTTCACGAGAAGTACGTCATCGACTTCGATGACGACATCTCGACCAAAGCCGTCGACGACTCGCAGTCCCGAAGCTTCGCGTTCCAGGTCACCGCCTCCATCCTCTTCCACTTCGACTTCACCCCCAACTAGCCTATGGGGCGTTTCCTCCCCTACGGTCCGGCGCTCGCGGAGGTCGTCGCCCATCGGCGGCAGATTCACCGCCTCCCCGAGCTCGCGTTCAATGAACACGTCACGGCCGCGCTCGTTGAGAGCCATCTCCACGGACTTGGGTATGAGACCGAACGCATCGCTGGGACCGGCGTCCTGGCGTTTCTGACAGGCACTGCCGCCGATGCCGCGGCCGGACCGACCATCCTCCTGCGCGCCGACATGGACGCGCTCCCCATTCAGGAACGAAGCGAGAGACCCTGGCGCTCGGTGAACGACGGGTGCATGCACGCGTGCGGGCACGACGGGCACACGGCTATCCTCATGGGTGTCGCTCGCATGCTACTCGCGCACCGGGAGCGGCTGCGCGGGCGCGTGGCCTTCCTCTTTCAACCCGCAGAAGAGGGCGCGGGCGGCGCGAACCGCGTCCTCGAAGACGGGCTCCTCGCGCGCACGCTTGCCGTTGCGGCGGGTGGCCTCCATCTCTGGTCGGAAGCCCCGACTGGCCAGGCGCTCATCACCGACGGACCCTTCATGGCGTCGATGGACCTCTTCGAGATTCAGGTCAAAGGGCAGGGCGGGCACGGCGCCATCCCGCAGAGCGCGCGGGATCCAGTCGTGGCGGCGGCGCACATGGTCACCGCCTTCCAGACCATCGCGTCGCGGTCGACCGACCCTCTCGAGGCCGCCGTCGTCACCGTCGCCCGTTTCAACGCGGGGAAAGCGCTGAACGTCATCCCCGACTCCGCCGAGCTCGGCGGCACCACGCGGTCTTTCTCGAAATCGACGCAAGACATCATCGAGGCGCGACTGAGGGCCATCACCGCAGGGACGGCAGCGACGTTCGGCGTCGAGGCGTCGGTCAACTACCGACGCAAGACCATTCCGCTCGTCAACTCGCCGCTGTGGGCCGACGTCGCGCGCGCTGTCGTGCCGTCGGTGCCGGGCGTCACGATCGGGCCGGCGGGGTATCGCACCATGGGCGCCGAAGACATGGCGTTCATTCTCGACGCGCTACCGGGAGTCTTCTTCTTTCTTGGCGCTGGCAACGCGGCCGTGGGGGCCATCCACCCCCATCACCACCCCTCTTTCGAGATCGATGAAGCCGCGCTCCCGATGGGCGTGGCGATGCTGTCCGAGTGGGCCGTAGCGGCACTCGAGCGCCTCAGCTCGTAACCCCCCAATCAGTCGAAGACCGCGATGACCGCGCCATCTGGCTCGCCGGCCCACCGCTTTACGACGAGCGAGCGGTCATTGAGCTTGAAGGTCGCGTGCCCCCCACTTGGGGTGGTCGTGTCGATGGCGCCTAGGAAGGGGAAGCCCTCGAAGAGGGTGATCTGTTCGCCTGACGTACTCGGGTCACTGTCGCCATCGTAGAGAAAGAGCGCGATCAGGGTCTTCGCGGGCGCCGCGATGGCGTCTGAGAGTAAGGAGACCCCGTCCAGGGTGAGCTTGTCCTCCGGATGTCGCAACCCACGGCTCGCGATGAACGCCACGAGGGTTGACGTGCCTTCTTCAAAGGGGACCGATGAGAGCAGAGCACCTGCGATCCCGGCGTCAGCCGCCGGCAAGGTCCTCAAGTACACGAGCGGATTAGATTGGGCGAAGGGCTCTCGATAGTAGTGTACAGGGACGCCAGTGCTCTCCACGAGGAACTCGTAACGTGATCCAGGGGCGATGGTCAGTGGTCCGAAGCGACCCTCCGCGTCGGTGCGTACGTCATGATCAGGCGCCTCGCGGAGCCGATCCGCGGCCACTGCGTCGACCTCCCAAATCCGCAAGCGCGCGTCACTGGCGGGTTTATTGTCACCAAAGGCGACGGCTCGACCCGAGATGGCGGCGACGACTGTCGGGACGGGCTCCGTGTGAGTTGGGATACCTGAAGCGACGAAGGCAAAGAGGGCCTCGAAGGACCGCTTCGAGGTCGCGACCCCGAAGTGATCTTCCGCCTCAAGCATGACGTTCGTGGCGCCGGGGATATTGCCCTTCTCCCCGATGACGGCGTCGGCCGACGACCAGAGATTCAAAGTGGGGACGCCTTCGGGCGGCGAGTCGAGGAGCGTCGAGCCGACATGGACATACTTCGCGACCTTGGCGGCGCGGGCGCTCTCCTTCAGGTAGGTCACGCCTAGCCCGCCGCCTGCCGAGTGACCGACGAGGACGACCTGTTTTGGGGCGTCCGGTGAGAGCGCCGCGACCGTGCTGAGGACGTTGTCGATGGTGGTGTCGAGCTCGGCTGCAGCCCCGGGAACGTCCTGCGCCAAGGTGTTCCAATCGAAGGCGACGAGCGCTTCGGGGCACCAACCGTTCGCCAGGAAGCGCAACGCGTGTGGCGCCCAGGTATCCCCCGAGGCCAGAAAGCCATGGGCCATCACGAGGATGGGACGGGTGGCGTCGCACGGGGGCTCGCTGACGGTGCTCGTGTCCAGTGTATCGGTGCCGAGAGTGCTATCCTCCGGGCTGCTCTGGACGTCCATGGTCGCACCCTGAGTGTCGCTCTCTGCATCTTGCGGGCTGTCAGCGTCGGTGATGGATACCGATGGTCCTGGCGAGCCGTCGTCGTCCTTGGAACAAGAGACCGCGAGCAGGTTCAGGAACGCAGCAACAGCCGCGACGGGAATGGAGAGGCGTGGAGGGGACTTCATGCGACGCACCTACAATGCCGCCGGGGATGCCGCGGCTCGACTGGAGAGATGATGCAGCAGGCGTCCGGAGAGTCCACGCTTTCAGCTCGCGGTGCGAGCGCACCTCGGCCGATTGCCGTGCCGCCCTCGCTGGCGGGGACGCCGTGGTTTTCATCCAACGCCCATGGGCCGTTGTTTCGGAACCCGTGGGGCAGTCCACCCATCCCTGGGCCACGCGAGCTCATCCGCTGGCGCACGACCAAAAACCCGTTCCGACAGGTCAAGCGGCAACAGCGCCCTCTACCGGTCGTCGAGGACGCCTCCACGAACTTCGAGTCCATCTCCAGCGCGCTCAAGGCGCTTTGGGTGGGTCACGCGACGCTCCTGTTCGAGGTCGACGGACGACGCGTGCTCGTCGACCCCATCTTCGGGCGTGCGGGCGGCGTAGTAGCTCGCTGCACGGCGGCCCCAGTCGATGTCGCTGGTCTGCCTCGAGTTGACGTCGTTTGCATCACCCACGGGCACCACGACCACCTCGACCGCCGAGCGCTGCGAGCGATCGCAGAGCGTTTCGGCGACGAGGTCCTCTTCGCGGTCCCACTCGGGCTCGAACGGGTGCTCCCGAGCGCGTGTCGGCGGGTCGTATGCTTCGACTGGTGGCAGACGCTCCCCATCGGCGATGGAGTCGAGATCGTGTTTGTCCCCGCGCAACACTGGCACCGCCGGGGGCTCTTCGATCAGAACCGAGCGCTCTGGGGCGGCTGGGTCGTTCGCGGGACGCGTGCCGCGTACCACTCGGGAGATACGGGGTATTTCGACGGGTTCAGTGCCATCGGTGGGGCGGTCGGCGCGCTCGATGTGGCCGTCCTGCCGCTCGGCGCCTACGAGCCCACGTGGTTCATGAGCTCCCAACACATGGCGCCCGAATGCAGCGTCAGGGCCTTCGACGCGCTGGGCGCTCGCCACTTTCTGGGGATGCACTGGGGCACCTACGATCTATCGGACGAGCCCATCGACGAGGGCCCGCGCCGCCTTGACGCGCTCATTGAGGGCCGCGCCGATGCTGGCCGCTTCTGGGTCGCGCGCCACGGGGCCACATTCTCGGTGGATTCAGCGGGGCAGGGGGCGCTCAGCCATCGTCATGAGCATCCACTCCGGACGGTCGACTGAGCCGGACGGACCGTCAACGCGCGCCGCAGAAGCGACCCGCGAACGGGCCTGAGACGATGATGCGGGGCTCGCCTTCCCCCTTCAGGTGAAGCGCGTTTGCCCAGCCCGTGAGCTCGCTGCCCTTCTGGAAGGCGAAGGTGTCAAAGCGGAAGTGGTAGACGGGTGCGTGGCCGAACGACTTGTCGCCGTGATGGAGTGAGGCGCGGACGCCGGCGCCGAGGAGTGGCTCGGCAGCGCGGGAGAGAGGCACGTCGAAGCGCAGCCACTCTTCGCCAGGTACCTCGCATGTCGCATCAGCAGCTTTAGTGAACACCGCAGTCACGACCGATGGGTTGTTCTGCTGCTGCCAGACCAGCACCGCTCCACTCGTGAGCTGCTGGCCATTGATGTTGAGGGCGAGGCCGCCCGCGGCCTTCTGCATACGAAACGCGGACTCGGCCGCCCGGCAGCCTTCCGACTGGCGGGAGGTGGCGCCGACGCGATTGCCGACCGAGACGATCCGGTCAAAGGCGCCTTCAGCGTTCACGCGGGCCAAGTTTCGGCAGACGTCACCCCAGAAGGGGCTGAGCGCTTCGTTCGACAGCGCCTCCGTGAGGGCTTTGGTCGCGGCGTCCCCGCCGATGGCACCCAGCGTATCGAGAAGGAGGACGGTCTCATCCGTGTTCGACTTTGGGAGCCGCTCCACGATGGCCGGGAGCGCCGCCACGGATCGTAAGGCGGCGACGTGGGCTGCCACGTCGGGATCGGTGGCACCACTCGAGTCCATGATGATGGCGGCAAGGAGGAGGTCAGCAGCCTCATCGCGGACCAGCAGCAGCGCGTCGTGGATTGCGACCTTCTCCTGATCGGTGCCCTTCTTCAGAAGCTCCTGCACTTGCTCGACCTCACTCGGGATCTTGGCGGCGAGCTGCGAGCGCGCCTCACAAGGAGCCTTTCGATCGGGACAGTTCACCGACGCGTGGCGAGCGACGATGAGGACGTTGTCGTCGGGAGGCGGTGGCAGGGCCGGGAGCGGGACGCCCACGGCCTCTTCGGGGGTGGCCCCGTCGCCGGTGGGTGGGGCGGCTAACACCACGGTCCCTGCGGCCTTCGGGGGCTCGCCTGAAGGCGCTTCGGCGCCTGCGGGTGCGGCGTCCACAGCGCCCGCAGGCACGGCAGGCTCAGCGGTGGCCGGTGTTGCCGTTGGTGCGGCTTCAGTGGCTGTCTTGGCCGCCTCCGGAGCCGGTTCCGCAGCGGGTGGAGGGTCTGCCTTCTTACAGCCGAGGTGAAGGGAACAGACGAGAGAGAGGATACAGAAGCGCCAGACGGTCATGGCGGCAATCAAAGCGGGCTCTCGGTGCCGTGTCAAACAAGCGACGCCGGGCTGCTATGGCACGGGGCGAGTTCGGCGTGCCGCGAGCGCCTCTCGGATGATCGGGGCGACTGGGTCTGGGAGGTCTCGAGCGGCTTCGAGCGCGGTGGTGGCGGCCGGTCCCGGGATGTTGGCGAGGCCTTTTGCGCACTCGATACGCACGTCGATGACGCCGTCGCTGCGGGCGCACTTCGCGAGCACATCGATAGCGGTCTCGGCGTGAAGCCGGCCTAGCGCGTCGGCGACCAGCGCCCGCACCATTGGCTTGATGTCCTCCTCGAGGCGAAGGATCAGCTCGGGGATGGCGCCCTTGGCGCCCAGCTCGCCGAGCGCCGCCGCGGCATAGGCCCGGACTTCGTCATCCTTGTCGGCGAGCGCCCGGCGCAGCGGCTCTATCGTGGTGGGGTCGAGGAGGAGGCCCATCGCGAGGGTCGCGGCGATGCGAAGGTTCACGTCCGGATCGGTGAGCGCGCTCGTGAGAGTCGTGGTGGCCCGACGGTCGGCCAGCTGGCCCAGCGTGTAGAGCGCGGCGGCCCGCACTCGGATGGCCGGGTCCTTGGCGGCGCGTTCGCTCACGGCGTCGAAGGCGCCCTTCGCTTTCAACTCACCGAGCAAGCCGAGCGCCCAGAAACGTACGAGCTCCTCAGGGCGGGCCAGGGCGAGGGTCAAGTCTCCTACCGCCGCCTCACCCCGCTTCAGGAGCGCCCCCGTGGCGGCGCAGTCGACGAGTGACTCGCAGGCGGGCAAGGCGTCGATGAGCTGCGCGTTGGTCGGCGTTGGATGGCCCCCCAAGACGGGGGGCGGCGCGAAGAGAAACAGTGCGATGAGTGAGGTGAGCATCGCGGAAGTGAACCGGAGTGGCGGGCTCGGCGCAAGTCGGAGGCGCGCTGACCGGGTGGGCGGCACTCGTCATCTCCAAGGTGGGCTTCCCAGTCAGGGCAGAACCTGCGACACAGGGCGAGTGAGGACGAGGGCGAAAGCGCAATGGTGGGCCGGGCACGGCAGGCGGATCCCTGCTCGCTGCGCCTTATGGTTGCTTTCGGTCGCCGCCTGCGAGCAGCCCCTCGACCTAACGCTCGGCACCTGCGACACGCTCTACGAACGCAAGATCGAGTGCCAGGGCTACTCGGGTGTCCAGCAGCCCGACTTCCTTCAACGATGCCGACAGTACCAGCGGGACTTCCGCGGCCACATCGAGTGCAGCTCGCTTCGCAGTTGTGACACGTTCGCGACGTGCGTCATCGCGGCGTCCGATGAGGTGCATCCGCGCCGTCGGTCCCGCCGTCTCTCCTACCTGCTCGATGATCTGCGAGTGGCCTTCGAGCTTGGGGACTTCAGAGGGGCCGAGGTGCTCTGTGCCGCGCTTGCTGAGGACGCCGATCCGGACGCTGAGAGCGAAGCCCGCTGCCGACGCCTCTCTGCGCGCGCCATCGAGCTGCTCACGCCCGAAGTGGTGGCGGTGAAGTCCGATCCGCAAGGGAACGCCGATGGACTGGCCAAGTGTCCTGAACTGCTGAAATATTCGGAAGATGAGGGCGCGACCGCCGTAGCTGAGACGCTCTGCTCCGAAGCGGCGCTCGCTGTGGCCGCGCATGAGTTGGTCCTGCATTCGGCCGTGCTTGGGCCTGCCCCCGAGTGCGCCGACGTGGTGACAGAAGCGACGAGAGTTGCAACGCCCTTCGCTCAGTCGGTTCTGAAGCAGACGCTGGAGCGCTGCGGCGTGGCAGCTGCCGAGGCGTTGGTTCGCGAGCCATGCGACTATCGGCTTCGACGAACGTTGCCGTGGCTGATGCATCCGGCGTTGTTCGAGGGTGAGGCCGACAAGGTAAAGCTGGCGGCCTGGACGACATTGAAAGAGAGGGTCGTCGCGAAGTGTCTGTGACCGATCCGCCTGACGGGCGGGCTCAGTTACAGGCCGGCACTGGCAAGTGGCATTGAGCGCACATCTGGGGGTTCGTGGCGCGCAGGCTCTTACACTTGGCTGATGAGCCAAAGGACGGCGGATGCGGGTTGATACCGACTCCCGCCATCGTGCCGCTTGCATGGCAAGTGAGGCACGTCTTCTCGGTGTGGCAGGCCGCGCACGCGCGGATGTTCCGCTGGGCTTGGAAGGCGTGGTGGCTCGGCCCACGTGAGCCTCCGTTCTGGATGGTGCCAACCCAGCCGTCCGGGTGGAACTTGCCGAGCTTGCTGGTCTCCCAGGCTCGACCTTCGCCACCGCCCTTGAAGTCGGTCGCGCTCGCCACACCCGACCGCTTGTGGCAGTCGAGGCAGAAGTTCTGCGCACGGTGACAGCCTGAGCAACTCGGCTCTGAACGGCGGGCGTGGACCGGGTGGGTCAGCACGAAGTTGTTCGGGTGAACCTTGAAGGGCTTCACGACGCCGTTGTGGCAGTCGAGGCAGTACTTCTGTTCGTGGCAGTTCGAGCAGTACCGATCGTCATTCTGAGCGGTCATCGCGTGATTGGCGAGCCACGCGTCGTCGTGGGCGTCGTTGCGGAAGTGGCCGGCCGGCTTAAGGACGCCGGAGTCGAACTTCTGAACGAGGCGTCCCGACGGATCAGCGATGTGACAGGTGCGGCAGTTGTCCGAGGCCTGCTTGCCGTCATGACACTCCATGCACGTCATCATGACTGGCATTGCGTTCGCGACCGTCGCGACCTGCACGTTCTTGAGGTCGCCGTGGCACGTCGCGCAGGCGATGCCCTTATCGACGTGGAGCTTGTGGTTCATCTTGATGTGGCCCTGCGGCAGGATCATGGCGGCCGGAGGATTGTTCACGGCGCGGAAGTCATCCTTCTTCCGGTCATCCTTCCACACCGGGGCGTAGTTCGCGTGGCAGGTCTCGCACGCAGACGGCGGGTCCGCCTGAGCGCCGGTCGAGAAGTCATGGCAAGTCTGGCACGCGTCCTCGCCGGGAGCGCCGACCGGGACGAGCTGGTCAGACGAGCTCACGCTATCGAGCGCCTTCTCGTGGCACGTCGCACAGTCGATCTCTTGAGCGAGGTGCTTGTCGTGGAAGAAGCGCAGCGGGATGGTCTGCTCGGGGAATATGACCTTGGATGGCAAGTAGTCTCGGCCCACGGGCGGAGTGGCCCACGGGTTCTCTTGGCCTGCGATGGCCCATTGGGCACCGAGGGCGAGGAGGGACACGATGGCGAGTGCGCGAATCAGGATCTTCATGGGCGTCTTCTCCCTCACAGCCAGAAGGAGAGATCGACTAGGCCGTACACGCGGTACTGTACCTTTTCGATATCGTTCGAGTTAATCTCGTTGCGAAGGATGAACTTCGCGACGTCGCGGATTCGGTACGAGAGCGCGATCTCGGCTCCAACACTGGTCCCTTCGAGCAGATCGCGCACGTCGTCATCAAAGAGGACCGTCGTGAGGCGGCCCGAGAGGTCGAACGTGTCATCGAGGAAGCCGTAGCCGCCATAGAGATCGAGGGTCGTGATGTCGCCATAGCCGGTCTGGAAGAACGCATCGAGCCCGATGCGACCCGTGTCGCCGAGCAGCACCTTGCCGCCGCCGCGAATGCCCCAGTCCGTGATCAGGTCGTCGGTCTCGAGATCGTTTCCATCGGGCCCTTGCCGGAAAAAGCGAGTGTATGCGCCGAGATAGGCGCTGGCGCGTTCGTCGACTCGGTAGCGGACGCGGAAGTCGACGTCGTTCAGCGGGGCCGTCTGGAAGATGTTGAAGATCGACGAGCCCTCGAAGGTCGGCGTGAAGAACCAATACGCGAGCTCGAGGTCCACATGGTCGGCGAGGTCCGGGACGCGCACTACGAAGCGACCGTCCGAGATCACCGACGAGACGAGATCGTACGCACCGGAGAGCGCGAGGTGCAACTTCGGGTGCGCCCGAACGTGGTAGCTGCCGAAGAGCTTCTCCATGTCGACGAAGGACTGCTCACCGCCAAGGGGGCTCGTCTGCGGCGTCGTCATGATTCGCCGCCAGCCGATCTTGGCGTGGTGGTCGCGCAGGCCGTCGCTGTAGACGCTGGCTCCAATGACGATGCCGGTCTTCTCGTCGGTCTGATCGTCGTAGCCGCCGTCGCCATCGAGCTCGAACTGGGTCGTACTGATCGACTCGAGATAGCCGGCGTTCTTGACCTCGGTCCCCGCGAGCACGTCGAAGCCGAGGTATACCGGGAAATGTACGGTGACGAGGGCGCCGTCGAACATCGTGTAGTCGGCGTCGTCAGCCACGAGCTGTCGGCCGACACGGAGGTCGACCCAGCCGAGGTCGCGCGCCTCGACGTACAGGTACTGCAGCGAGAACTGGTTGTTCTGCAGGTTCGGGATGGCGGCCGTGTCGGCGTCCGTGATGCCAAAGTCCGTGTCGAAGCGGAACTGCGACACGACAAAGACGTTGTTCTCGCCGTTGTCGGCGAGATCGTAGAGGTTCAACCCGAGGTACTGGTGCAGCCGGCTTCGACGAAGCACGTCGCCATTGCTGCGGATCAGCTCGTATCCTTGCCCGATGGTCTCGGAGGTGATGTGGACGTCTACCGCCTGCGCAGCCGACGTGCCGAGGAGCGCTGTGAAGAGCGTGCTAGGAAGGACGAGTCGATTCACGGGTTGCATCCCTCGAGGTCGATGATCCAGTCGGAGAAGGCCTGGACATCGCCGTCCGTGAGTGGCGCGCCGAGCGGCATCTTCGAGCCGGAGATCCCGGCGCTGCCTTTCAGCTTGTCCATCAGGTAGCTGTCGTCGGGCTTACCGGGTTCGATGAGCGTATCGCCGGTCGAGCCCTTGACCCCGAGCGTGTTCTCGATGGCGCGAGCGGGGTCGAAGTCGAAGCCTCCGAGCTTGCTACCACCTGTATGACAGCCGCCGCACTTGCTGGTGATGATCGTGGCGATGTTCTCAGGGACCTCGCAGGCGTCGACGGTCCCGTCGGTCGCGTCGGCGGCGTCGGTCGCATCGACGGCGTCGGTCGCATCGACGGCGTCGGTCGCATCGACGGCGTCAGTGCCATCGGTCGCATCGACGGCGTCCGTGCCGTCGGCGGCGTCGGTCGCATCGACGGCATCCGTGCCGTCGGTAGCCGTGGCGCCGTCGCTGGACGCGCATGGGGTGAGCGAATCGACCCAGTCGACGATGATAGCCACATCAGCCGCGCTGATAGAACCGCCGAGTGGCATCTGAGGCAGGACGCCAGGCGTGCCATCCACCTTTTGAACGAGGTAACTGGCGCTGGGGTCACCGGCGACGACTCGGAGTTTGTTGCCCCCGCCCAAGGACGTCACGCCGATGAGGTTCGCTGCCGCTTTGTCCGCGTCCAGCGCAAGGCCACCGGAAGCGCTCCCTCCCGTGTGGCAGCCTGCGCCGCACTTCTGTAGGAAGAGGGTGGCAACGGGCTCGGGGATCGGCTCGACGGTGCAGCCGTCGACGCCGTCGACGCCGTCGAGGCCATCGGAGTTACCACTGTCCGCTACTGGAAACAGGGACGTGTCTCCGGCTTCGCTGCAGCCGAGCAGCGCCCCGAACCCGACCCCAATGATTAATACTGTACCACGGCTCGAAAGAGCCTTCCGACTAAGATTGGTCTTCATCTGTACTCCCGCCGCAGCCACGATAACCCGACCCCTTGTCGGTTGTCCATGACACGCCTCGTTTGCTCGAAGGTGGATCCTTCCGCGCCAGAGTCTATTCGAATGCGTGGGACGGCGATCACGTCTTTCGGCTAGGCTCACGTCCGGACGGGGGACGCTTATCCGGTCGGCCCCACGCAACTCCGGCGTGCGCGGCCCCGAGGAACTGAATGTTGAATCAGCGTATTGCTCCCCATGGCGCCGACTGGCCTGCCGGTCAGATCGTGGCGAACGACTTCGAGATTGTCTCCCTCGCGGGACGGGGGTCTTTTTCGACCGTTTACGAGGCCATTCAGCTCTCACGCCAGCGCAGGCGCGTCGCGCTCAAGATGCTCCACGCGGGTATTCAGCATGAGCTCGAGCGTCGGGCCGATGGCGTCATCGAGAACCCCTACCTTCGTGAGCAGGCGCTGATTCAACGACTCACGTCGCCCGTCATTTGCCGGGTTCATCGGGTTGGGTTTCATCAGAATCGCTATTTCGCGGCCATCGAATGGGCCTCTGGTCAGACCCTCGATCGAGTCATCTCCGACAAGAAGGGCCACATGCGGCTCGGCTTAGCGGCTGACATCATCCACCAACTTGGGGAGGCACTCGCCGAGATGCATCGCAATCAGGTGGTGCACCGCGACCTCAAGCCCTCGAACGTCATGGTCTCGGAACGGCGTGGTCAGGTCGTCGTGCGCCTCTTCGACTTCGGGATCGCCAAGCTGGCGGGGGAAGCCGACAACTTTCCTGGCACGGGCACGCTGCTGGTCGGGACGCCTGCCTACATGGCGCCCGAGCAAGCCAATCAGTTCGTCACCGATCCGCGGAGCGACATCTTCAGCCTCGCCGCGCTCTCCTACGAACTCTTGACCGGGCAGCGTCACATCCAGGCTACCGGAGCCGCGCGTGGGGCCGACATCTACCTCGACTATTTGAAGACCGACGCCGCCATTCCGACGCGCCCTGCGACCGTCCTTCGAACGGACCTGCCCGAGGATGTAGATGAGATCCTTGCGTCGGCGCTTTCGCGGGACCGTCATCGCCGCCCCTCGACTGTCGAGCGCTTCTGCGATGACCTGGAGATCGTCCTCCGGGCGTCCGTACCGCCCATCCGCAGGCGTGGCCTTCTC
The DNA here is from genome assembly GCA_947498315.1 of Pseudomonadota bacterium. Classification (GTDB taxonomy): domain Bacteria; phylum Myxococcota_A; class UBA9042; genus SXOO01. Next base: position 14,134 of record CANMLD010000034.1, read on the forward strand.
GGCAGGGCACTCGGGGCCCTTCGACCGGCGTCCAAGGAGCAGCCGAAGCTCCCTCCCTTGAGACCCTGAGGGCCGCTTCTTGAATCGATACAGCCGCGGCGTCACCGCAGTGACGGCGATCGCATTCGGAGCCCTCGTGGCGGTGGTGCTCGTGCTGTGCGGCAGGCCGGTGGCGACCGCAGACGTGTGGTTCTACCTCAAGATGGGCGAGGTCTACTCCACTGAGGGACCGTCGTCGCGCAACGAACCGATGCTGTTTACGAACGGCGACGTCGACCCCATCCCGCACGAGTGGCTCACCGAGGTGATCTTCTACCAAGTGCAGAGCCTCGCCGGCTTTCAGGGCCTGCGCCTCTTTCACGTGAGCGTGGCAGCACTGGCGATTGGGCTCTCGGTCTGGGCATCTCGGCGACGCGGGGTCTCCTGGCCGCTTTCGCTCGCCGTTGGCGCGTTGTTCATGGTGTTGAGTCAGGGGCGTCTCCATCAGGCCCGGGCCGACCTCTTCTCCATCGCATGCGCCATCGCCGTCGTTGCACTGGCGCTCGCTCGCCCAGCGGCCCTTCGACGCTCCACTGCGGCGCTAGCGCTCCTGCTGCTCCTGTTTTGGGCCAACGCCCACTCGCTGATTTTGATCGCGTTTGCTCTCGCGGGCGCAGCCGGACTCGGTTTCGTGATGGAGTCGGCTCTCGGCGGGAGGACGACGACAGCGGGCCCGTCGAGCTCCGCACGTTCCTTGCGCGCGCTCGCCTTCTTCTGTCTCGCGGGAGTGGCCCTCACGGGGTTGAACCCCCGCGGCTTCGCTCAACACGCCACGATCTTTACGTCGTCGAGTGAGCACGCCATTTGGGATGTACCCGACGAGTGGTTTCCATTCTCACCGCTGTCTTACGCCGACAACAGCCCGATGCTCAGCCCTCTCGCGTGGGCAGCCGGGAACGCTGTCCTCGTTCTGCTCCTTCTGGCGGCAGTCGTCGCCGCGCGGGCGGCTGAGAGCCGTCGGGCCGAGGATCCCGAGGGTGCCGCGGAGCTGCTCGACCTTCCGGGGCTCATGATGGGCATCGCCTCGTGCGCCGCCTTCATGATCTCCTTTCGATTTCTGTGGATGGGCGTCTTCGCGCTGATCTACGCCGCCCGCGTCTTCAGCCACCTCGGCGCCCGAGTCGCTCAACCGACGGCTGCCGCCCTGACGACCCTCGCGCTCGTGCTCACTCCCGGGCTGGGCCGCTGGAGCTTGCTCATGAGCGACGTGCCCAAGGACGCGAGGAGCTACCTCTCGACGCCGGTGAACCATGCTGCCTTCGCAGGCGAAGGGGCGAGCTTTCTCTCTGAGGCGGGCGTCGAGGGCCGCCTCTTCAACAACTACACCGTCGGCGCCTATCTCGGCTACCATCTGGCCCCGACGTTACGGACCTTCATCGACGGCCGAACCGAGCACTATCCCGCGCGAGTTGCCGAGCACTACGATGTCATCGAACGTGGTGGCCACAGCAGTGAGGGAGTCGCGTTCACCCGACTGCTCGAAGATTACGGCGTCGACTTCTTCTTCGGCGTCGGAGGCCCCGGTTATGGCTACGTCGCGGTCCCAACGCTTCGCCATCTCGAAGGCCTGCCCGGCTGGCTGCTCGTCTATCGCTCGGCCGGCTTCGCCATCTACGCACGCACCCCATGGCCGGTCGGTGCGGCGAGCACTGAGTCGGTAGCAAGACGCGAAGCGAACCTCGGCCGAATCGCGGCGTATTATCGCGAGCGGGGCATCCCCTTCGATCCCAAGCTCGGCTTCGATCCAGGCGGCGTCGTCCGGGCCGCTCCCGACTGGGCTGTCGCTCAGCGCCTCGTCCCGCCGGGCGTCGCCGCGCGTGTCTCGACTCTAGGCGCCAACCTCCGGGACGACGGCTTGGTGCTGCCCCTCTTCATCGCGGGTGACTACGCAGGCGCTGTTCGTTCCGCTAGGGGCACCTCTGATCCGAATGTCGCGGTCATCAGCGTCGAGGCCCTCATCGCGATGGGCCACTACGACACGGCGAGGGAGCTCCTCGAGGTCAGCCGAGAGCTCGGTATGAGTGGTGGCAAGGTGGCTGAACTACAGGCGCTTTCAGACGCGACGAAGGGGTACCGCGAGGTGCAATCCCGAACCCTCCATGGGGCGAATAACGCACCCTCTAACTGACCTGGAACATCTCTTGCTGTGGGAGCTCATTGCGCCCTCTCCGGCGGCCGCGCCGGAACACGCTCACGACACTGGAGGTGTGGTCATGATTGGTCAGCGACGTGCTCTTCTGGAACGACAAGTGACCCGCGCCAAGGCCAATGCGATCCCTCTGGAGGACCGCCGCGACGTCGCCCTCAGCGCCGTCTTCGTGACCTTCGCGTTCATCCTCTCGGCGCTGCTTGGCACTTTGCTGAGCTGACTGACCGACTATGGGCGCTCGGGGAGCAGTGACTCGGCCAGCCGATTCGCTTCCCGGGTGCAGTCGTTGACCGCGACGCCCCGGAGCGCGTTGCCTGCGACCCACAGTCCAGGCCACGCGCGGCTCTCTTCCGCGACCTGGTCGACGCGGTCACGGTGGCCGAGCGTGTATTGAGGGATGGCGTTTCGCCACCGGATCACGGCCGACGTGACAGGACGCCCTTCGAACCCGAAATGGGGTTCCAGCTCCCTCATGGCCAAATCCACCAGCTCGTCGTCGGGGAGCAGCGCCACTTCAGGGCGCCTCGAGCCCCCAACCATGCAGCGAAGCAGGACGTGGCCATCTGGAGCACGGCCAGGATAGACCGAGCTGTCGATGAGGCAGCCGAGGATGGGCCGCTTCTCCCGTGATGGGACCAAAAAACCGAACCCATCGAGTGGGTGAATCACACTCTGGCGGCGGAAGCCGAGGGCGACGACGCTCACGGGCGCGTACTCGATGGCTTCGAGTGGCTTCGAGAGCCCCTCGGAGAGCGGCGCGAGGAGTCGTGCTGCCGCAAACGCCGGGATGGTCAACACGACCGCGTCAACGCCTGAGAGGCGGAGCCCCGTGTCTGTAGCAACGACCCAACCGTCGTGAGCGCGGCGAAGGTCGATGACGCGTTCGCCGGTACGGACCGCGCTGCCTAACGCGGCTTCGAGCGCCATCGGGAGCTCCCGCATGCCACCCTCGAAGCTCCAAAGTTTGTCGCCGGGGCCAGCGCTAGGGGCGCCGTTCGTTGCTGTGCCGGCGGGTGCAGGGAGGGCGCGACGCGCTCTCGCGAGCGCCCTGGACGCACGGAGGAGACTTCCATACTGCTCTTCGAGCTCGGTGAGGCGCGGGAAGGCTGAGCGTACCGAGAGACGCTCCGGATCGCCGGCGAAGATGCCCGACACGAAGGGGTCGATCAGTCGCTCGAGGGCTCGGGGACCGAGGCGGCGCCGAGCGAAGTCAGCGACGGACTCGTCGGTGGCGGCGGAGCGACGGGGGAGCCACATCTCCATCGCGATTCGGAGCTTGGCCCAAGGCGATAAGAGTCGGCTCCGCAAGAAGGCGCCGGGGCCGTTCGGGAGGGCTTCCAAGCGGCCGTTCAGGACAATCCAACGACGGTTGGCCGAGTCGGAACCACTGACGAGACGGTTGCTTATCCCCAGGTCCTGAGCGAGCGCCAGGGTGTCGGGCTTGTTGTCGAGCACGCCGTTGGGGCCGGTCTCGATGATGAACCCATCATTGGTCTCGATGGAGCCCATGGTCCCGCCGACGCGGCTCTCGGCTTCGAGGACCGTGAGGTCGAGCGGCGTGCCCTGCCTCGCCGCGCGTTCGGTCAACCTATATCCAAGCGCGAGCCCGGAGATGCCTGCACCGATGACGACGATCTTCACGAGGTAACGTTACCGCCATCCGCTTGGGTTACGCCAGGCCACCGCACGCTCTTATAGGTCATGCGCGGCGACGGCGGATGGAGAACGCGGCGAGGGCGAAGAGAACGAACGCGGCGGTCCAGGTCGATGGGCGGCGACTGGCGTGGAGCGCGGCGGTACATCCACTCGATGCGGCCACGTCGGTGAGCAAGCACTTGCGGCTTACGGCGTCGCAGCTGAGGCCGTCGCCACACGGCGCTGCGTCGCTGCAAGCGCGTGTGCACGAGCCGTTCTCGCAGGACCCTCCGTCGCATTGGGCGTCACTAGCACAAATGTTGCCAGTCGGGATGAGGCGGCAAAGGGAGTCGACCGAGTCGCACGAGTATCCCGAGAGACACTCAGTGCCAGCCGTGCAGGCGCCGGTGCATCGCCCATCGACACACTCACCGAAGCCGCAGTCAGCGTTGCCTTGGCATAGGTCGCCGAAGGGGATTCGTTCGCAGCGGTCCGAGTCGCCGCCACAGCGGTGCGTGGGGGGGCAGGGCAGAGTGGCGTCACACTGACGCGTGCACGCGCCGCTCTCGCAGGTGCCGCCGAGGCAATTGGCGTCCGTGGTGCAGTTGCCGCCGACGTCGGCGAGTTGACACTGATCGCTCTCTTCGTCGCAGAACCAGCCATCCGGACATCCGAAGCCCGCCTCGGACGAGCAAGCTCGCGTACAACGGCCATTGGAACAGTCGCCACCGCGGCACATGTCGTCATTGTCGCAGGCGGGGCCGACCGCAGCGACCCGGCAGACGCCGGACGTACCGAGGGGAAGCGAAACCTCAGCGTCACTGTCGCAGACCGCTCCGGCAGGGCACGCGAGTCGATTTCCGTTGCAAGCACGGGTGCAGATGCCGTCCAGGCAAAGGCCCGCGGGGCACTCGACGTCCACCGAACACTCGCTTCCAACGCCGGCCACTTCACAGATGCCGAGGGAGTTGCTGCAGACGAAGGGGTTGCCGCACGGCGCTTCAGGCTTGCAGAGGCGGGAGCAGACGCCTTTGTAGCAGATCCCCGAGGTGCACTCCGCCTCGTCCTCACACGGCAGGCCGATGGCGTGTCCATAGAGCGGGTCCGTCGATAAGCCCAGCGCCCAGGGAGCGACGACGTACTGTCCGATGGTCGCAGCGTCTTTGCCGGCTTGTTTGACGAAGTCGGCCCACGTTGCGACCCCGCCATAGACGGGATACCCGCAGCCCGCCGAGCCTCGGGAGGCGATGCCGATGACGCGCCCGGCGGCGTCGATGGCAGGACCACCCGAGTCACCAGAGCAGACGCCAGTCTCACCCATCCATTCGGTCTCCGTCGCGCTCGAGTAGAAGGGGCAGTTGTTGCCCATACAGAACGCCGTCAGGCCGTCGCGTCGACGCCGGCGCCCACTTCCGCCCGCGCCGTCGCCGGCCTCGCCGTAGCCGACGGCGCTGTAGATGTCGGCTTGAGCGCCATCGGTCCCATCATGGACGAGCTCGTCGACGCGAGGCACGATCGGTGTGGCGATGTTCGCAGGGACTGGCGAGGCCAGAATGACGAGCGCGACGTCGTTGCCGCAGAAGGACGTGCTTTCGGGGACTCGCACTTCACGCGCAGCCCAGTAGTTCCCTTGTCGGTTCATGACCGGATCGGTAGTGAAGTAGAGGCTCTCGGACGCGTAGGTGGTCCCAAAGGTCGTCTTGGAACAATCGACGCCGCCGTTAGGCGCCTCATTCAACACCGGAGCGACACAGTGACGAGCGGTCAGCACGAGGTTAGGGGCGATGAGCGTGCCGCTGCAGATGCCGAAGCCCCAGCCCCCGAGGGTGGCGATACCGACCACGGCCGAGCTCGTGTCGTCGTTCTGGCCGCCCGAGATGGCGCCGTTCACAGAGCCGAAGCGCAGAGGCGGCATGGTCGCCGAGTCAGTCGAAGCCGGACCATGTTCCGCGCCGCTACAAGCTATCGAGAACATGAGAACCGAGGAGAGCAGAGTCAGGCGCATCGCGTAATCCTGAGCCGTCCTACCCGTGCGGGTCACCTGGCCGTTGCGCACGCCGGATGGTCACCCGAACGGCGGAAGAACCCTACTGGATGGACCACTGGAACGCCAACAGGATCTGGCGATTCGTTTCGGACGAATGTTTTGAGTGCTTCGATTCAAAAATCTGATGAGCGTCCTCTGGCCGAGGTACCCATCCGAGTGGCGAGCTACTTTCGAATCGAGTCGGGTCCAGCGCCGGCGGTCTTAACCCACTCGCCACCACCCGCCTTGTCGTAGCGAGTGAAGCCCTTCTTGCCGAGGTTATCGGTGCTGAGCAGCGTCTTCTCTGATGCCGACGTCTTGAAGGATGGCGCACCGAGGAGGCGCTCCACCGGCGCGTCACAGTCGGGGCAGCTGGTGATCTTCGGATCGCACATCTTTTGCATGGCCTGAAATCCGGCACGGCAGGTCTCGCAACCGACCTCGGAAGCCGTCGAGTCTGGGTCGGCTGTCCGTGGCGGTTTGACCACACCGTATTCGTAGATGGGCATCGATCAGGGTCCCGTAATGTCGATGTCTTCGATCTGGAAGCGGTTGATGTACAGCGAGGTGTCGCCCGCGACGACGACCCGGAAGCGGCCCTGGGTGGGGGTGCCAGTAAGGGTAACGGGGAGGTTCTCTTGCTTGTATTGGGGCGGCGTTGGGCCGAGGCCGGTGTTGTAGGTCAGAAGATTCGTCCAGCTAGTGCCGCCGTTCGAAGACCACTCGACGCGGAAGTTGACGCCCGGATGCGGCAACGCGGCTGGCGTTGCGGTGTCTTCGGTAAAGCGCCACTTGAGCTTCACGTTCAGCGTCGTACACCCCTGAATGTCGATGACGGGCGACACGAGTGCGCGGGTGAACGACGTGAGCGTCGGCGCGCCGGTGAACTTCACGTGGGCTACACCGAAGGGCGAATCCTGACTGGTCTGCCAGTTGCCGTCGCCCGTCCACGCACGCGGGTAGGCGTTACGATCCCAGCTCTCGAAGAGGCGGCCCTTACACTGATTGGTGTAACGGGCGTAAATGGTGAACGGCGTCGTGCCTGCGGCGCGGCGGTCGACGACGATGACGTAAGAGCCACCCGCGGTCGCGGTGAAGCTGCGTGCGCTCCCGGAGCCGGTGCCGACTCCGACGCATTGCGATGGGTCGCCACTCGATCCGGACAGGACGATGATGTCGGTCGTCGCGTCAGCCCCGCTCAGAGAGACCGTGATGGTGCCCGCGATGGGCGCCGTAAGCCGATATGCGAACTCGGCGCCCGGGTAGTTGAGCGCGTTGCATCCGTATTTGGAGATGCGATTGGTCGCGCCAGCGCTCGCTGTGTTCCACGAGTCGAATTCGGCCATGGACAGGGTGTAACCGGGGCTGAGTGTGCAGTCGGCTTGACACGATGCGGCGGTCTCACAAGACGTCTGGCACGTCCCATCCCCGCAGATCCAAACAGACGACGGACTCCCGGCGACACAGCCGCTCTGAAGATCGCAAGTCTCCGCTCCCGTGCACACGTTCCCGTCATCGCACTGCTGCGGAGTCGATGACGCACAGTTGCCGAGGCCATCGCAGACGGCCGGGGGGGTGTAGTTGGTCCCGTTGCAGGAGGGCGAACCACACGGGAGCCCCTGGTCAGCGGGCGCGGCGAGACAACCCTCGGTCTGACTGCACTCGTAGGTCATGCAGCTCGTCGCCAGGTCACACTCAGTCATCGCGCCGCCCGTGGAGCATGAGCCGCCTGAACACGACTTCGAAGCGACGTAGACGGTGCCCTCACAACGCGCCGATTGACAGGGCTTCGTGTTGTTGGTGTTGGTGCAAACGAAGGCGGTGCACGCGTCATCGGTGCACGCATTGCCGTCGCCACACTGCGAGTTCGTGCTGCAGCATTGGCCGCCGGGTGCGCAGCACACGCCGTTGCCACAATAGCCAGAGAGACACTGCGCGTTCCCCGCGCAGGTCAGCCCATCTGCAAACGGCGGCACGCAGGCCCCGCCGAGGCAGATGCGGCTCGAAGCGCAGTGGGAGTCTACCGTACAGCTCGTTCGGCAGCCCGGGCCGCTATCGCTGCAGGCGTACCCGTTGGGGCAGTCGGCCGTGGTGCCTGTCACGCACACGCCAGCGCCATCGCAACGGCTCGCTGTCGTCAGCTTCGTGCCTGTGCACGACGCAGCCACGCACTCCGTGGTAGCGGCCTTGTTGGCCGTGAGGCACCCATCTACCGGATCGCACCAGTACTGCTTGCATGAGTTCGCCCCACTGCAGCTCGTCTGGGTCGTCGACACGGGGCAGGTCCCACTAGCGCAGACCTTGGGCGACGTGAACGTCATGTTGTTGGTTCCGCCACACGCGCCCGCAGTACACTGGGCGGTGTTGTTGCCATAGGTGCAGGTGTTGTTCGAACAGGTCGCGTCCTTGCAGCTCACCGCTGAGCAGTCCGAGACGGCGAGACAGCACTCGCCGCTGCTGCAGCAGATCCCGCCCTCGCAGTAGTTCGCAGAGCACTGCGACGCGCTCGAGCACGGCGCGCCGTTCGGCCGTAGCGGGCTGCAGGTCCCCAGGTCGCAGTAGTAGCCGCTTCGGCAGTGGCTCGACTGCGTGCAGGCCGTGCGACAGTTCGTCGCGTCGAGACAGGTCAGGTTGCTCCCACACGCGGCCTTGGTGCCATTGGCGACGCAGCCACCGGCGCCATCGCAGACCTTGGCCGGGACCAACTCGAATCCAACACACGACGGCGCGCCGCAGGAGGTCCCTGAGGTCGTGGCGACCGTGATGCAGCCTGGCGCGGATGTCGAGCACTGTGACAGGAGGCAGGTCGTCGATGCCGTAGAGCAGTTGCTCGTTACGCCGGTCGGCATGCAAGCGCCCGCAGCGTCGCAACGTGACTCGGGCGTGAAGACCTGACTGACCGAGCATTGAGGACCGGTGCAGACCTTGTTGACCAAGACGCTGCTCGTGCACTGGCTGTTCGAGCACGTCGCGATGGTGCAGCCATTGTTCGTCGGCGGGCTGCAGTTCGAGTCGGTCTTGCAGCATGTCCCGGCGTCGCAGCAGAATCCGCTGTTGCAGTAACCGGTGGCGCATTGCCCAGCCGACGAGCAGACCTCACCGCGCGGCTTCTTGGCTTTGCAGGCATTGGCTTCGCAGTAGAACCCGCCGATGCAGTGCGCGTCGATGACGCAACCCGGGCGGCAATCAGTCCCCGCGTCGTTGCACCGCAGGCTGCTCGTGCATGCAGTCGGCGTGGGCTCCGCACAGCTCCCGAGGCCATTGCATGACGCGGCGAGGACGAGCTCGTTCACTCCCTGGCAACGCTTGGTTCCGCACGGCGTACCGGTCGTCGAGTTCGGCGTGGTGCAGGTGCCATTGGAACATCCGTACGAGACACAGGTATTGGCGCCTTGGCAGGTCACTGCCGAGCCGGCGGGGCAGGTCCCGCTCGAGCAGAATTGGTCAGGGACCCGGCCGGAGCCGGCGCAGTAGGCATCACGGCACTTCGTCGACGTCGGCTTCTGAGTGCAGGCGAAGCTGACGCAACCGATGCAACGCTGCGCAGCCGGTACCCCTGTGTTGCCCGAGCAGACGGCTTCATCGACGCAGCACTCTTGGCCCGAGGTGCAGCAAACGCCGTTGCTACAGTTACCCGACGTACACTGCGTTGATGCGGCACACGTGGCGCCATTCGCCTTCTTGGCGATGCACTGACTGCCTTCGCAGATGTAGTTCGTCTGGCATTGGGAGTCGCTGGTGCAGGTCTTTCGGCACGAGGTCGCGTTGGCGCACGCGAAGTTGCCAGGGCACGGGACCGTGCTTTGGGTCCCCGCGACGCACTGGCCAGCGGCGTTGCATGTGGAGGACGAGGTCACCTGTCCGTTCAAGCAGGTGCTGGTTGAGCAGGGTGCCCCGGTCGTGACTCGTTGTTCGCACGCGCCGAACGTCGGGTTGCAGACAGAGGTGTTGCATAGCGGCAAGCCCGGATTGGTAGGGTCGCAGGCCGCGCCCACCGTCGGCGCGGGACAGATCCCGTTGGTGCAGAAGGACGACGTGTACGGGACGTTTCCTACGCACGTCGGCGTGACGCACTGGGTCGAGTTGTCTTTGTTCGTGGCGACACAGTTCTTGTTCGTGTTGCACGTCCAGACCTTACAGAAGCTGCCATCGTCACAGACCGCGGCGTTCGGGCAACACGTTGGGCTGTTACCGGTGTTGGTGCAGCAATAGCCGCTGTTGCAGTAGCCAGACGCGCACTGCGAGCCTGCGAGGCAGACTCCACCATCGTCGACTTTGACGGCGCACTTCGAGGTGCCAGTATCGCAGAAGAAGCCGGCGCGGCAGTGTGTGTCTAGAGTGCAGAGCGAGCGGCAGGCTGCAGCATCGGCGCATGTGAGCCCATTCGGGCAGTCGATGACATTGCCGACGAGGCAACTTCCGGAGCCGTTGCAAGTCGCCTGGGTCGTCAGTTTGTTTGCAGAGCACGACTGACTTGCGCCACAGGGGGCTCCCGTACGCGGCGTTGCGACGCAGGGGTTGCCGGCCAGCGCGGGGTCGCACGCGTAGCTGTAGCACGGGTTGCCGCCGTCACAGTTCGTCTGCGCTCCGCCGGCAGTGCACTTGCCCGTGCCGAGCTCGCAGAACTTGGTGTTGGTGAACACCAGGCCGGCGCATGCGGGGGTGGCGCATTGAGAAGTCAGCTTGGTCGTCGCGCACTTGTAGGTCGGGTCGCAATAGTCGAGGGTGCAGCCTTCACCGTCATTGCAGTTGGAGTCGCCGCCGCAGCACGTACCAGACGTGCAGCAGAAGCCGCTGTTGCAATAGCCCGTTCCGCATTCGGCGTTCGTGGTGCACGGACCGCCTGGGATCTTCTTCGGGACACAGTTCGGTGAGGCGCAGAAGAAGCCGTTCGAGCACTCTGAGTCCGCAGTGCAACCCGTTCGACACGCCGTACCCGCGGAGTTGCACGAGAAGCCGCCTGCACAGGTGATGGCGGTCGGGGACGCGCAGGTCCCGGCGCCGTTACAGGTCGAGGACGAGGTCAGCTTGTTACCGATGCAGCTCGGGGCACCACAGACGACGCCAGACGCGGCCGCGTTCTCCGTGCAGCCCGAATCGGGATCGCAGCCGTAGATGAAGCAGGGGTTCTGAACTTGCGGTGCGCAGTTCGTGTAGGCACCGCCAATGCTGCAGGCTCCCGAGCTGCAGGTTCGACCCGCATAGTGTTCGAGCCCGAAACAGAAGCCCTGGAGGCACTCGTTCGAGTTGTTCGGGTTGCCGCATTGGAACGTGTTCGTGTTGCAGGCGTCGTCGGTGCACGTGTTGCCATCACCGCAGTCCGAGTTCTTGAGGCAGCAGCGTCCGCTGGCGCAGCAGATCCCGCTATCACAATGGGTCGAGTTGCACTGACTGTCTTTGGTGCAGGCTTCGCCATCGTCGCGTTTCGGCTGACACGCGCCGGACGACGCGCAGAAGTAGCCGGGCTGGCAGCCAGCGTCGGTAACGCAACCGGAGGAGCAATTGCCGGTCCCTGACGTGCAGACGTAGCCGCCGACGCAAAGCGTGGCGGTCTCTGTCTTACAGCTCCCCGCTTGGCAGGTTCGAGTGGGGGTGAAGGTGTAGTTTGAACAGGTCGATGCACCGCAGACGGTACCATTTTGGGATAGCGTTGCCGTGCACGCGGTGGGCGTGCACCCGTATGAGCGACAGGGGCCGGCAAGGTCACAGTTCTCCGTTGTCCCGCCACCCGTGCAGCTACCCGAACCGTTGCAGGTCTTCGGCTGAGTTCGAGTCAGCCCACTGCACGAACCCGACTCGCATTGCGTCGTTACGGATGCGAAGCTCGTGGTGCACCACGACTCGCCATTGCACGCGTTGACGGTGCACGGGTTACCATCGTCACAGTCGCCGTCGTCCTGGCAGCAGGTCTTGCCGGCTGAACAGCAGGTCCCGTTGACGCAGTTCCCGGAGATGCAATCGGCTCCAGTGGTACATGATCCGCCGTCGACCTTCTTCGGTAGGCAGATGCCCCCTGAGCAATAGAAGGCAGTAAGGCACTCCGCGTTGCTGGAGCAACCCGTTCGGCACGACTCGCCGTCGGGCGCGCAGGTGTAGCCGCCGGGGCACGGTTGAATGGACCCGCCAAGCGTACAGCCTCCTAAGCCGTCGCAGACCTTCGCCGTCGTCTTCGACGCGCCAGTGCATGACGCAGTGGCGCACGTGGTCCCGATGGGTGTGGCTTTCTGTCCACAGCCGCCGGTCGCGGCGTTGCACGTGTCGATCTTGCACGGGTCATTGGATTCGCACGTCACGACGTTGCCGCCCGTGGCACAATCGCCGTTCTGACAGAACGTGGCCTCCTTGTAGTTGCCGTCCGAGAGGCAGTTCCCTGTGGCGCACTGAAGGTTGTTGGAGGTGTTCTGGCACTGGTAGCTGCCAGTGCAGGCGTCCGTCGTGCAGAGGTTCTGGTCGTTGCAATCGCCTGCGTTTCGGCAACATTCACCGCTGGCGCAGCAGACGTTGCTCTCGCAGTAGCCGGAGATGCACTCGGACGCTTCTCCGCACGTCGATCCGTCGCCCTTGAGGGGAAGGCAGAGCCCGCCGTCGCAGTAGAAGCCACCACGACAGTCGGCTCCAACGGTGCAGTTGGTCTTGCAGCCGGCACCTGCGGAGTCACAGGTGAAGCCGCCCGGACAGGTGGAGGTCGTCCCCGCGAGCGAACAAGCTCCGCTGCCATCGCAGAGTTTGGCACTGGTCGCCGTCGAGCCACTGCACTTGGCAGCGGCGCATGAGGTCCCTGGCGCGGCAGGTTTGGTGCGACAGCCAGTCGCCGAGGTGAGAGAACATTCGGCGACGAGGCACGGTTCGACGGTGGTGCAGGCTGTCACGGCGCCACCCGACTTGCAGAGACCGGCTGAACACGTGCGGGGTGCGGTGTAGCTGCTGCCGTCGCAGAACGCGCCCCCACACTCCGCGGCGTTGTTCGAAGCCACACACTGGAAGTTGGTGCACGCATTGTCGGTACATGGGTTGCCATCGTCGCACTGTGACGCGACCCCGCCGCAGCACTTGCCGCCGGCGCAACAGAAACCGCTGTCGCAGTAATCCGATTGGCACTGGGAACCGTCTACGCAGCCCGAGCCATCCGGCTTCTTGCCTGTACAAGCGCCACCGATGCAGGTGTTGCCGGCGATGCAGTCGGCGTTTGATACGCAGCCGGTTTTACACGCAAGGGCATTTTCGCACACGGTGCCGCCAGGGCAGGGTGCCGCGCCACCCGGGGAGCACGTCCCGGAGCCTTCGCACATCGGAGATGACGTCAATGTGGCGCCACTGCAGGACGGCGCGCCACACGGTGTCCCTGGATAGACGAGCAAGTCGTTGTCGTTGCAGTCGCCACCCTTGGTCGCGGTGAGTGTTGGGTGGCCCGGGCACACGCACTTCTGGCTTCCTGGCACGCCGAAGCCGTCCGTGTCGACGTCGAGGTATCGGACTTCGCAACCGACCGCGTTGTCTTCGTCGATGATGTCGTTGCAGTCGTCGTCGATGGCGTTGCAGAGCTCTTGGCGGTCCGGCCGTATCTCGCTTGTGGAGTCCTTGCAGTCACCACCCGCTAGGGCGGTGTACGGGGCCGCAGCGGCGCATAGGCACTTCGTGTTGCCGGTCACGCCATAGAGGTCCTTGTCTTCGTCGAGGAAGTACGTGACGCAGGCAGCAGCGCCCTCTTCGTCAGTCTGGCCGTCGCAGTCGTCGTCGGCCGTATTGCAGGTCTCGGCGGCGCCAGGAAAGACGGGCTTCTCGTTGTCGTTGCAGTCACCGGCGACTTTGGTGGTGAACGCGCCGCCGGGGCCGCAGAGGCAGCGGCTATCGAGCTCGGTGCCGTAGAGATCGCCGTCGCTATCGCGGTAGTACGTTACGCACGCAGCGCCGCCCTCCTCGTCAGTTTGGCCGTCGCAGTCGTCATCCTTACCGTTGCCGCATTGTTCGGTGGCAGCTGGAGAACGGGCCTCATCGTCGTCGTTGCAGTCGCCACTGACGAGCGTCGAGTAGAGGCCTTCGGGATCGCAGAGGCAGCGTGCGTCGGCGCTCAGGCCGTAGTCGTCCTCGTCTTCGTCTTTGTAGAAGTCTTTGCAACCCGCGGCGCCTAACTCATCGGTCTGCCCATCGCAGTCGTCGTCTTTGTCGTTGCAGGCCTCGTTTGCGATCGGGCTCGTGAACGGATCGGTGTCATCGCAATCGCCCTTAGCGAGAGCAGAATAGGGAGCAGAAGGAGCGCAGAGGCATTGACTGTCGCCTGTGATGCCGACCTTGTCTTCGTCGACGTCTCGATAGTACGGCTGACAACCGACGGCTTCGGGTGGGTCGGTGATGCCGTCGCAGTCGTCATCGATGCCACCGCAGGTCTCGGTCGCGTCAGGGTTGACGATCCCGTTCTTGTCGTCGCAATCGCCGCTGACCGTGGCCGAGTAGGGCGACGTCGGTGTGCATAGGCACTTCGAGTCCGTGATGATTCCGAAGGTGTCCGTGTCGGCATCGAGGTACGACAGCGTACACCCGGTCGCGCCCACGGGATCTTTGAAGCCATCGCAGTCGTTGTCGAGACCGTCGCAGACCTCCGCTGCCACCGGGCTCACCGTATCCGTAGTGTCATCGCAGTCGCCTGATTTGAGCGCCGGGTGTGCACCATCATAAGCGCAAAGGCATACCTCGGTGTCGAGGTCGCCCCACGAGTCGTCGTCCACGTCCGCGTAACGCTTCGTGCACCCGAGCGCGCCCGCTTCGTCGGTTTCGCCGTCGCAGTCGTTGTCGACGCCATCACACTGTTCGGTCGATGTGGGGTTCATGAGGGCGACGGAGTCGTTGCAGTCGCCACTCTCGACGGCAGTGAACGTGCCGTTCGGCCCGCAAAGGCAACGCTCTGATGCGGCGCTGCCGTAGTTGTCTTCGTCGAGGTCCTTGAAGTAGGGGACGCAGCCGGTCGCGTCGCCTTCGTCGGTCTCGCCGTCGCAGTCGTTGTCGCCGACGTCGCAGGTCTCCTTCGCGGGCACCGCCGCTGAGCATGGAGAGAGGCCCACGGGCTCGCAGGTTCTTTCGCCGAGGCAAGAACCGAACTCGTTCGTGTTGGTGCACGGCGTCGAGAGCTCGAGGGCGATAGCGCGCGCCGAACAGCCGCAGGCGCCCGTGGTCGGCTGGCATTGCCGGCGGACGCCGACTCCACTGATCTGAACGTCTTCGCAGCCGTAGCCATCGGGACAAGCGATGCCGGTTGAGCAGTCGGCACCGCAGAAAGATCCAAACCCATCTTCGCGAGGGAGGCAGTAGCTCGAGGAGTCACCGGGGTTCAAGTTGCAGTCGACGTTGGACGCGCAGGGATCGCAAAGGTTTGGGTAGAGCGGGAGACAGATCTGCGCCTGATCGCCGC